>CANKAJ010000089.1 GCA_947479645.1 Betaproteobacteria bacterium
CGGATTTGGTCGGGTACTGCTGGGCCTGCACTGAGCCAGCCAGGGCGAGCATCAGCCCCAATGACAGTATCCGCAAATGATTGGTCGACCACCGTTTCATTATTTTTCCTCCAGTTGGTTTGATGCGCGTTCGTTAGATTCAGTATCAGTACGACTTTGACTGTCCCAGCACCTGTTCAGCGATATAGGACAGGATCATTTCCCGGCTGACCGGCGCGATGCGCGGCAGCATGCTTTCGCGAAACAGCCGCTCGACGTGATAGGCCTTGGCATAGCCAAATCCGCCATGCGTGAGCACCGCAGTTTCGCAGGCACGGAATCCGGCTTCACCAGCCAGGTATTTGGCGGCATTGGCATCGGCGCCGGCGGCGTCGCCACGGTCATAGCGCCAGGCGGCACGGCGCACCATGAGTTCGGCTGCTTCCAGATCCATCCAGCACTGTGCCAGCGGATGCTGGATGCCCTGATTGCGGCCAATGGGGCGATCAAAAACGATGCGTTCCCTGGCGTAATCAGAGGCGCGTTGCAAGGCGCATTTGCCGATGCCAATGGCTTCGGCCGCGATCAGGATCCGCTCCGGATTGAAGCCGTGAAAAATGGCCTTCAAGCCCGTGCCTTCCTCGCCGATCAGATCCTCAGCGGGCACCCGCATGTCGTCGAAAAAGATTTCGTTGGAGTCGACTGCAGCACGCGCCATCTTGTCGATGGCGCGAACGTCGGCAGTACGGCGATCCAGTGTCGTATAGAACAGGCTGAGTCCGGCGCCCGGTTTTGCCGGATCATATTCGGCCGTGCGCGCGAGCAACAGGATTTTTTCCGCAACCTGGGCCGTGGATATCCATACCTTGGCGCCGGAGACTCGGTAGCAATTGCCATCGCGCACGGCCCGCGTCTTGATTCTCGCGGTGTTCAGGCCGACGCCTGGTTCGGTGACGCCGAAGCAGGCTTTTTCTTCTCCACGAATGAGCGGTGGCAGCATGCGCCGTTTCTGTTCATCAGTGCCGAACAAAACCACCGGATGAAGTCCGAAGATGTTCATGTGCACCGCTGAGGCGCCCGACATGCCGGCGCCGGACTCGGCGATCGCCTGCATCATCACCGCAGCCTCGGCAACACCCAGGCCGGCGCCGCCGTAAGTCTCGGGCATGCAGATGCCCAGCCAGCCATCCGCGGCAAGCGCCTTGTGGAGTTCCAGCGGAAATCGACCATCGCGATCGCGCTCCAGCCAGAATGACGCATCAAACTGCTTGCAGATCGATTCGATCGCGCGGCGTACGCTTTGCTGGGTGTCGCTGAGGTCGAAATTCATGATGTGAGCTCAAGTTATCCGTGCCTGCCGCGGTTGCGACGGCAGGCACGGCAAGTGGGTCAAGGTGCAAAATCACGCATGAGTTCGCGGGCGGCCGGTAACTGGTCCAGCGACATGATGGTGTCAAACAACTTGCGTGCCGGCAATCGCGGGTTGCCCACTTTCACGCAATCCTCGAATTTCATCCAGACATCGTTCTTCTGCAGCGGAAATTCAGGATCGCCGCGAATGTTCGAAATCGGCCCGCTGTCCAGCGTGCGGCCATCGCGCATTTTGACGACAACCTGATCATGAATGGCGAATCCGGGCCGCTTCGGGTCATTGCGGTCATCCGGTTCCATGGTGACGCGCTGCATGAGTTCCTGGACTTCGGATTTGTTGACGAAATCATCGGACAGTTCACCCAGGCCGGCGCGCCGGGCGATCAGTGCCGAGGCCATCGCAAATTGCATGCTGAACTTTGCCGCGAGCCCGGTCTTGGGCTGGTGATTGCGCAGCATGCCGGCATTGCGACGGCTCAGGTGCACGGTAACTTTCTCGACGTCACCTGGCTTGATGGCGTTCGCCTGCAGCAGGTCGAGCATGCCGTCGAGGGCGCGATGTCCGCCATAGCACACCGGATATTTCTTGATGGCAAGGCGGTTGGTGGTGCAGATCTGGAATTGCTTGCCGGCGCGCGTCGGTGATTCCAGGTCGACTTTGCCTGCCGGTGAAACCGCGGTCAGGAAACCCGGATTGTTTTCCAGCGTGTCCAGTGCGGCGGTAAATCCGATCGCAGCCAGGCGCGCCGAGGCCACGCCGGAATGCGCTGCCCGGCCGGCATGGAAAGGTTTGGTCATGGTGCCGAAGTTGGACATCATCCCCGAGGACTGGGAGGCCGCAATGGCCATGGCCATCGACGCCTGCGTTGCATCCAGGTTGCGCAGTTTGGCGCAGGCCGCTGCGGCGCCAATGCCACCGAAGATGCCGGTCGGGTGCCAGCCCTTGTTGTGATGCTGGTCGCTGTCCCTGCGCGCCAGGTCGGCGAATACTTCGAAGCCGGCGATATAGGCAAGCACCATTTGCTGGCCGCTCGCGCCCAGCGCTTCGGCTTCGGCGAGGATGGCCGACACCAGCGGCGCACTGGGATGTCCGCCCTGTTGCGCCACATCATCGTAATCGAGCGCATGGGCTGCCGTGCCATTGATCCAGGCCGCGTCCAGCGCCGATGCGCGACCGCCGGAAAACAGCGTTGCCTCGTTGCCGGTGGGGGCGAGCATTTTTTCCAGCAGGCGTGGCGCGTCTTCATTGGCACCGGCCACGGCCACGCTGATGGTGTCGGCGAACGCGGTCATCACCGACTGGACTGCCGCGGGTGGCACATCCTCAAAGCGAAGGTTTGCGACAAACGCACCGAGGTCGCGGGTGAGGGGCGGATTGGGCATGGTCTCTCCTTTTGGTGGCCGTATTTGATGACTGGAACCGGGCCTGAAAAAATCCGGGTGCTGCGAGCATACGCGGCATTGCCCGTTTCTGCGGCGGGCATTTTTGCCTTCAAGCCCGTTCGCGTTCAAGACCGGATTATTGTATGTTAACATCCTATGCATGCAAAATTGCATGCAAAGATGGCATGCCAATTTGGCAAGCCTGCCCGCAGGCATCCCGCTACCCAACACCCAATCCCAGACGGAGAACACAGTATGTCGAATGCTGCCAAGCCGGAAAAAGCCGGCGCGCCCAAACTGATGAAAGGCGACCAGGCCTTTCCGCAATTGACCGAAGAGCAGATCGACAAGGCGCGCGAACTGATCGGCGTGTGGCTGCGCCGCGACGTGCACATGCCGTCGCAGTACGAGCCGATTTCGCTCCACGATATTCGTCGCTGGACCAACTACAGCGTGGGCGATGACAACCCGCTGTTCTGTGACCTGTCCTACGCGCGTCGCACCATCTGGGGCAATGTCATTGCGCCGCCGACCTTTCTCTTCACCATCGACAGTGCCATCATTGCCCCCGGCCTTCCGGGCATTCAGTGGATCTACGCCGGTTCGCGCTGGGAGCACTTCAAGCCGGTGTATGCCGGTGACACCATCACGGCACGTGCCCGGGTGATCGATGTGCAGGTGAAGGAAGGCAAGGCCGTCTCGCGTTTCGTCAACCAGATAGGCGAAGTGCTGTTTCAAAACCAGCACGGCGATCTGGTCTGTCGTGTTGAGAACGATACCCTGCGCGTGCCGCGTGCGCGTACCGGTGCCGGCTTCAAGTTCGACCGCCCCAAGACGCAGGATGCACCGCATCGCTATTCCGATGATGATCTTGAGGAAATCGCAGCGGCCTATCGCAATGAATACCGCCGGGGCGCCGAGCCGCGCTACTGGGAGGACACCAACATTGGCGACCCGCTGCCCCTGTTGTACAAGGGGCCGCTGACGCTGGTGGATATCGTTGGTTTCTACTCCGGTCGCCGCACCGTCTATAACGTCATGAAAATGGCTTTTGCCGAACGCGATCGGCATCCGGCCAATGTTTATTACTCACCGACAATGAATATCCCCATGCATCCGGCCGCAGGCCACTTCGACGTGGAGATTGCCCATGAGATCGGCATGCCCGGCGCCTACGATCAGGGCTGGCAGCGCACCAACTGGGGTGCGCACCTGGTCACCAACTGGATGGGTGATCATGGCGTCGTCAGGAAATTCGGCGGCCGCGTCACCAAGCCCAATCTGGTCGGGGATCTGACCAAGCTCACGGGCGAGGTCATCGAAAAGCGCAAGGAAGGCAAGGACGCGCTGGTCGAAGTCGAATGGTGGGGCACCAACCAGCGTGGCGAGAAGAACTGCAACGGCACGGCCTTGGTGCGCCTGCCGTCGCGCGACGTGTCGCTGCAGTCCTAGGAGGGACAGCGATGCGCAAACCCCTCGACGGCCTGAAGGTGCTCGATCTGACCCACACCGTGGCCGGGCCCTATTGCACCATGGTGCTGGGCGATCTTGGCTGTGATGTCATCAAGGTGGAAAAGCCCGGTCGTGGCGATTCCACTCGCTTCATGAATGTGAGCGAGAAATTCCACGGCGACATCCCGCGTGTGGGCGGGGATTACTTCCTCGCCATCAACCGCAACAAGCGCAGCGTTTGCATCGAATTGAAATCCCCCGAGGGACGCGCCGCGATGGAGAAGCTCGCGGCCTGGGCTGACATCGTGGTGCAGAACTTCCGTCCCGGCGTCACCAAACGCCTGGGATTGGATTACGAGAGCCTGCGCAAGTTCAATCCGCGCCTGATCTACGCCAATATTTCAGCCTACGGCACCGAAGGCAGCATGGCCACCAAGCCGGGTATGGACGTGGCGGTGCAGGCGCGCTCCGGCGTGATGCGGATCACCGGCATGGAGGGTTCCAGTGATCCGCTGCGTCAGGGAGTGTCGATTTCCGATTTCGGCGGCGGTATCTACATGGTCACCGCCATCCTGACCGCGCTCTACGATCGTGAGCGCACCGGGCAGGGGCAGGAGGTGGACATTTCGATGCTCGAGGCCACCATGAGCCTGCTCATCAACTATTCGGTGGCCGTGCTCGATGGCAAGGCGAAGGTGAAGCCCATCGGCTCCGGCCATCCGCAGCTGGTGCCCTATCAGGCTTTCACCACCGCCGACGGCTATGTGGTGGTGGGCGCGGGCACCAACAAGACCTACCGGGAATTCTGCACTGCCATCAGTCAGCCGCAGCTGGCAGTCGACCCGCGCTTTGCCACCAACCAGCTGCGCGTGAAGAACCGCGGCGAGCTCATCCCCGAGATCAACCGGCTGATGAGCGTGCGCAGCACGCGCGAGTGGCTGGATATCCTGGATGCGGCCGATGTGCCCTCGGCTCCGGTGAATGACCTGCCCACGGCGTTTGCCGAGCTGGAGCAGATCTCTCCGGGTATGGTGCAGTCGATGCCCTATGAGGGCGGCGAGTTGCATCAGCTTGGCGTGCCGTTTCACTTCAGCAACTGTGGTGGCGATCTGCGGCGCCCGCCGCCGCTGCTCGGCGAGCATACCGACGAAGTGCTGCGCGGCCTGCTGCAGCTGGACGAGGCCACCGCGCGCGCCGCCAGCACCGGACTCGGAGACTGAGTCTGCGAACGCAGCGCGCAATACAGCAATACAGGATGGCAGGACGGCCATCGTCACGATCGCCGTCCTGATTATTGACAGGAACCACGATGCAAGACAAGGCCAGTACCGCCTCAACTCTTTCCAGCCGGCTTGACCGGATTTTCCGTGCCCGTTCCGTGGCGCTGATCGGCGTATCGGGCAATGCCCACAAACTGAATGGCGCACCGCTCGCCATATTGCAGAAGACCGGGTTTGCCGGAAAAATTTATCCGGTCAATCCCAAGTATGGCGAACTGGGCGGCGTGCCCTGCTATCCCTCGATCGAAGCGCTGCCGGAGCCGGCCGATGTGGCGCTGGTCATGGTGGCGGCTGATGAAGTCATCGAGACGGTTGCCGCCTGCGGTCGCAAGGGCATGGGTTCGTGCATCGTGTTCACCTCGGGTTTTGAGGAAGTCGAAGGCGGGCGCGAACTGGCGGCGCAACTTGCCGAGACGGCGCGTGCAGCCGACATGCCGGTGGTCGGGCCCAATTGCGAAGGGGTCTGGTCGGTCAAGAGCCGGGTGTTGATGACGTTCGGATCGGCCGCGCGCCGCGAGCATCTGCATCACGCGCCCATCGCCATTCTCGGCCAGAGCGGCGCCATCACCGGGTCCATTGCCCGCCATCTGCAGGACAGCGCCATCGGTTGCGCTTATGTGGTTAGCGTTGGCAACGAGACGGTATTGAATGTCCTGGATTACCTGGAGTGGATCATCGAGCAGGATGACGTCAAGGTGGTGCTGATGTTCATCGAAGGCCTGAATGATGGCGCGCGCCTGCTGCAGCTGGCTGCAAGGGCCAGGGCTCGTTCCATCCAGCTGGTGGCACTGAAATCGGGCAATAGCGTCATCGGCCAGGCGGCGGCGGCATCGCATACCGGCAAGATCGCGTCGAGCTATGCGGTGTATCGCGACGTGCTGGATCAGGCCGGGGTCATCCAGGTTGAGAGCCTGACCGATCTGATCGAAGCTGCCGAAGTATTTACGTTCTGTTCGCTCCCGCCCAGGCGCGGCGTGGCGGGTGGCGTGTCGGTGTTCAGCGTTCCCGGCGGAACACGCGCACTGACGGCCGACCTGTGTGAGACGCACGGTATTCCGCTGGCGGTATTTGCATCCGAGACGGTGGCTGCGTTGAAGAAGGTGCTGCCCGCCTTTGGTCAGGCCGAGAACCCGACCGATCTCACCGCCATGGTGTTGTCGGATCACGGCATGTTCGATGCCAGCCTGAAGCTGGTTGCCAATGACCCCAATACCGAAGCCCTGATCATTCAGTTTGCCAATCGCGGTCCGCTGGACGTGGTCGAGAAGGCCGAATCCCTGAAGGCGCTGGTGCGGCAACTGGGCGTGCCGGCCATCCTGACTTTCCTCGGTGACCGGCTGGCACCTGAGGTGCGTCGTGGTTTTCTGGAGGCCGGCGTGCTCTCGGCACGCGATGCGGCCGAGGCAACGCGTTTCTTGAGCTGGATGTACAAGGGCCGCGAGATCGTGTCGCGGCCTGCAACAGTGGCAGCGAAACCAATCCAGGGCGCTGTGGCTCCCACCACCTGGGAAGAAACGGCCGGTTTTCTGCAGCAGGCTGGCATTGGCATGCCGGCATGGCGCATCCTGCAGCCGGCCGATGATATTGCCGCAGCCTGTGCCGGGCTGAAGTTTCCCGTGGTGGTGAAGGCGCTGCCATCGGACTCTGATCACAAGACCGAGATGGGCCTGGTGCTGTTGAGCGTGCCATCGGCCGTCGCGGTCGTTGAAGCGGCTGCCACCATTCGCCAGCGCCTGGGCAAGGCCGCTGCCGGCGTGCTGGTTCAGGAGATGGTGCCCGGCGGCGTCGAGGCCGTGCTGTCGGTGATACGCAACCCGGATTTCGGTCCGGTGCTGGTCATCGGCACTGGCGGCATCGCGGTCGAGCTGTTCCGCGACATCGGCTACCTGGCGTTCCCGGTGACCCGCGAACAGGTGTGCGCACTGGTCGGGCGCCTGAAGCTGTCCACTCTGCTGGCCGGATTCCGTGGCAAGCCGGCCGCGGATACCGAAGCGCTGATTGATGCAGCGCTGGGTCTTGCGGCCCAATTTGCCGCCTGCGCCGCCAGCGATGACTCGCTGCAGGAAATTGAACTCAATCCGGTTTTTGTCATGCCCGGCAAGGGCGGTGTACTGGCGGTGGATGCACTGGTGAAAATTTTGCCGGCAGCTTGACCGGCGCGGCCTTTCAAGGAGAAGTCATGTTCTGCTCAAAAGCCAGGTCCAAATGTTGGGGAGCGGGTTTATTGTGTCTGCTGACTGCAATGCCGGGCATTGCGCCGGCGGCCGACTATCCGTCGCGACTGGTGCGTCTCGTGGTGCCCTTTGCACCGGCCGGTGCCACGGATGCGCTGTCACGCACATTTGCGCAGCAGATGTCGGCGCAGACCGGCCAGTCCGTCATCATCGAAAACCGCGCAGGTGCGGGTGGCGCCGTGGGCACCGACTGGGTGATCAAGTCGGCGCCCGACGGCCATACCCTGCTGTTCCACAGCGCCGCCATCATCACTGACGCGCTACTGAAGAAGGATCCGACCTATGACGTCGGGCGTGACCTTGCGCCAGTGACCACGATCGTTTCCCTGCCTACGGTGATCCTGGTGAACAACCAGCAAACGCCCAGGACGGTGGCCGAGCTGATTGCGCTGGCCAGGCAGAACCCGAAAAAACTCAATTACGGCACGCCCGGCCTGGGCAGTTCGCTGCACCTGGCAACGGAATTGTTCCTCGCCATGGCTGGCGTCCAGGCCGAACATGTGCCCTACAAGGGTGGCGGGCCGGTTGCCACGGCGTTGCTGGCCAACGAAATCGATTTCGCCATTTTGACCATCACCAGCAGCAAGCCGCTGGCGACCTCGGGCAAGGTGCGGGCGCTGGCCGTTTCGACAGCCAAACGCGCCGGCTTCTGGCCGGAACTGCCCACAGCGAGTGAGACCGGCCTGCCGGCCTACGACGTGGGTATCTGGTACGGGTTGCTGGCACCGATCAAGACGCCGGCCAACATCCTGACTGCAGTCCACCGGGAGGCTGTTACCGTGCTGCAAGGGCAGGTCATGCGTGACTGGTCGCGCAACAACGGCATGGACGTGGTGGCAGACAGCCGCGAGGACTTTGCGCGGCGCATCGCCAAGGACGTCGAGCAATGGTCCAGCCTGATCCGCAAGGTGGGCATCAAGGTTGAATGAAGGGCTGTGCCCTGATGGATATCGTTGAAATCGTCACGGTCCGGTTTTCCGCGCGCGCTACTTGCGACAGGCGCTGCGGAGGAATGCATTCATCATGCTGACCTCATCAAGAGCCCGCGCCAGTACGGCCACTGGCGAGACTGCGGGATTGGCCCTGAACCAGTCAACCTACGACGCCATCAAAGCGGCGATTCTTTCCAACCGGTTGCGTCCGGGGCACAAGCTGACCCACCAGTCACTGGCCGAAATGCTGGGCGTGTCACGCACACCGGTGCGCGAGTCGCTGGAACGCCTGTACCAGGAGGGCTATGTCACGCGCATCGCCAATCGTGGCTTCTTCGTTGCTGAAATCGATTCAGCCGAGGCGCGCGAACTGTACGAGACGCGCGAGGCCCTTGAGGCATTTGCGCTGCACGAAGCCATGCGGCGCGGCATTGGGCAGGTGACGCTGAATGAATTGAAGTCGATCAACCGGAAATACAAGGAACTGATCCAGAAGAACATCACCCAGGAGCGGCTGCAGATGGACCGGCTGTTCCATCTGACCCTGGCCGGTGCCACCAACAATCGCTATCTGTGCGGCGTGCTGGCAGCGATATTCGATCGCGTGATTCTCAAGCGCCGCGTCGAGGGATTCAGCGAGCAGGGCCTGGGCCCCTGGCGCGAGCATTGCCTGATCCTCGTTGCAATTGAGGATGGCAAGGCGGACTTGTCCATTGAGGCGCTGCGTTTGCACATCCGTAGCGCCTGCACGCGCCTGGTGACCCACCTGGGTGACTCGGAGCGCCTGCACTCGGGAATTTGAAGCGCGTTGTCCAACGTGTCCGACCGGCGTGACGGCTTCAGCATCAATGAATGGCTTTCTTTAAGCCGAGTTTTCCGTTCAGGACGATCTGCCGTATGCTGTACCAATCGCACTATCAGAAACAGGAGTGACAAGCATGAGTAATCAGGATCTCGACGTTGATGCAATCAAGCGGCTGGTGGATGATTTGTCCGGAAAACTGGGGGAATTGCCCGGTGACAGCAGCAAGCTCGCGGAATTGCGCGCAGAGTTGTCACAGTTGAGTGACATCGTGCACGGACCCGAGGCGCAGCACTCCTGGATTGCCGATCGACTGAAGTCCGTCGAGAATGTATTTGAGCATGCCGCCACCGAGTTGCTTGCAGATGGCGTCAAGGCAAGCGTGTATCTCGCCGAGATCGGACGTATTCTCGGCGTGCGCTGACCGGAGGCGATACACGGCATGTATGCCAAATGTCCCAAATGCAGCCAGGCATTGCCTGCGACCGGATGGGAAAAGGCCGAGGAATGTCCGGCCTGCGGACTGATTTTTCGCAAGTACGCTCGGGCGCAGGTGCAAGTGCCGGTGCGCCCGGCAACGCCCAGGATCGCGATTAATCCCGTCGCCAGTGATTCTGCCGGCATTGACGAAATCGAAATTGAAGACGAAGCGCTGGCAAGGATTGCGCGGCGCTTTCTCTACGTTCCCGCTCAGGTCGAGGCGTGGCGCGTGTATGTCAATGCGGGCCTGTTTGCACTGACATTGTTTTTTGGTTGGCGCTTTTACCGGATGGATATTCCCGAATGGGAAATGTCCGCGACATTCATGCATCTCATCATGGTGCCCTTCCATGAGTTCGGGCACCTCTTATTCATGCCGTTCGGAGAATTCATGACGCTGGCCGGCGGCAGTCTGGCGCAGTGGCTGATGCCGCTGGGATTCCTGTTGCACTTCGGCCTCAAGAACAAGGACAACTTCACGGCGTCGCTGATGCTGTGGTGGATGGGCACGCAATTTCTCGATCTCGCGCCCTATGCATGGGATGCGCTGGTGCCGCAGCATATTCTGTTGAGCGGGCGTACCGGCGATAACGGGGCTCATGATTACATTGACATGCTGGGCACGCTCGGCCTGCTCAACAGCGCCCACGGGGTTGCCCGGGTGATGCATGCAACCGGTCTGCTGGTGATGATGGGCGCCTGGGCCTGGGGTGGCCATATCCTGTGGCGCCAGTTTCAGCGCCGTGTGGATTTCGTGGCCTGAATTTGCGCGGCGCCCTGCACGTCGTTGCGGTGGCCTATTTGGCCAATACCCGATGCTTTTTCCGATCGGTCATGATTTTCTGATAACACAGCGCGCAGACCTGACGCTTCTGTTTGGTTCCCGGCAGGGTCTTGAATTCGGCCAGCGGCCGCGAATGTTGCCCGTGGAAACAATATTTCAACTGGTCGGAGCTACTCATCTCTTAATCCTTGTTCAATGGTTTGCAGCATCAGGTCTGCAAAGATAACAGTTTTGAATCAACGTGCGGCATTCCGTCAGCGGGCTGTCGGTCAACCAATTCGCCAGCATGACGTTAATCGCATATGGACTCGAAAACAAGGGTCTCCGTTGTTCCAACTCAGAATTGAAAGACTAAACCATGAATAAAGTAATCGCCGCACTCGTAGTTGGCTTGTTTTCCGCTTCGGTTTTCGCGCAAACAACCGCGCCCGCCGCTCCCGCTGCCAAGGCTGCGGTCAAGGCAGAAGTGAAATCCGAAAAGGCCGATGCCAAATCGACCAAAGCTGACGCAAAGGTTGATGCCAAGGCAGTAGCCACTACTGCAAAGGCCGAAGTCAAGGGTGCTACGGTCAAGACTGAAGCAAAGGCAGACAAGGCAATGGAGAAGGGCGCGACGATGCCGGTTAAGGCCGACGCGAAGGCCGATGCCAAGAAGGACGCCAAGGTCGAGACCAAAGCCGCCGTATCCAAGTAATTTCTTTCGCAGTTCGAAAAAAGACAGGCAATTGCCTGTCTTTTTTTTGTTCCGGTTCCGCGCTCGGGCATATTGGTCATTGAGGTCAATGTGATAACAATATATTCAAAAAATACCTTGTAAAAACACCAATATTCTTATATTGATAGTAATTATTTTCCACTGATGTCCGGCATCAGTGCCACTGACGGGCTATCTGGAGTCGGTTCGATTCTTTTCAATGCGCCGGGCAAACACGGTCATTTCCCTGGCCGCCTGCTTGTCGCCCTTGCGTTCGGCGACGGCGATGCCCTGGGCATATGCGCTCAAGGCAGCTTCGCACTGACCACTGTCGGCAAGCGCCTTGCCCAGCAGTTTCCATGCGGCTGAATAATCAGGGTCGCGGCTGACCGCTTCGCGAAGATGCAGCGCGGCGTTTTCAGCATCATTGCCTTTCAGATACTCGTTGCCCAACGAAAAACGCAGCAGCGCGCCATCGCGCGGCGTTCCCATGAGTTTCAGCAGATTGGCGAGTATTGGAGAGGTCATTTACACTTGACGGTGCCTGTAACTGCGGATCGCCTCCGAGCAAGCTGAACGATGGCGGGCGGTCCATGATCATTGCATTATAGGCTGCCCGACCAACACTTCCTTCGAGAGACCTTGCATCCATGGCGAGAAACATCATTTCAACGACCCAGGCCCCTGCGGCAATCGGTACCTATTCGCAGGCAGTCCGCACGGGTCAGACTGTCTATCTGTCCGGACAGATCGGGCTGGATCCTGCCAATGGCCAGTTGGTCGAGGGCATCGAGAATCAGATTCAACGCGTGTTCCAGAATCTCAAGGCGGTGGCCGAGGCCGCTGGCGGCTCCCTGGCCGATGCCGTCAAGCTGAACATCTATCTGACCGACCTTGCCCATTTCGCCAAAGTCAATGAAATCATGGCGACGTATTTTGTCCAGCCTTATCCTGCGCGGGCGGCGGTCGGCGTGGCTTCCTTGCCGCGCGGCGCGCAGGTCGAGGCGGATGCCATTTTGGTGTTGGCCTGAACCGGGTGAGTGGCGTGCATCCGTTCGATGCCGAGTTGACGGGATTGCGCTGACTTGGCAAAGCCGCTGGGAATGGACAAGAAGGACAAGAAGGACAAGCCGGTCAAGAAGGACAAGCCGGACAAGCCGGTCAAGAGCGCAACGAGCAGTTTGTTGACGCGACTGACCAAGCTGGGCATACGCCGCGATTTCGATCTGGTGTTGCATCTGCCGCTGCGCTATGAGGATGAGACCCGGCTGACGCCGATTGCCGACGCGGCGCCCGATACCGCGGTGCAGGTGGAGGGCCGTGTCATCGGCACGGAAGTGGCCTACCGACCCAGGCGCCAACTGGTGTCGCGCATTCAGGACGAGACCGGCATCCTCTACCTGCGCTTTCTCAATTTCTATCCCAACCACACCAAAATGCTGGCCGAAGGCGCAACGGTGCGTGTATTCGGCGAGATCAGAAATGGCTTTTTTGGCGCCGAGATGATTCACCCGCGCTTTCGTGTCGTGCGCGGTGTCGAGCCCTTGCCGAATGCCTTGACGCCCATCTATCCCACCACGGCGGGCCTTCCCCAGTCGGCGCTGCGCAAACTGATTGCGCGCGCGCTCAGCGCGCATCCCATGGAGGAGACGTTGCCGCCGGCCCTGTTGGCCCCGCTGGCACTGCCGTCGTTTTGCGATGCGGTGGATGCCATCCACCATCCGCGTCCCGACAGTGACGCGCGCGCCTTGCAGGAACGCACGCACCCGGCCTGGTGCCGCATCAAGTTCGACGAATTGTTGGCCCAGCAGATATCGATGCGCGCCCATTATCGCCAGCGACGAGCGCGGACCGCCCCTGCCATGCAGGATAGAAAGACATTGACTGCGCAGTTCAGTGAGCGCCTTCCTTTCAAACTGACCGGAGCGCAACAGCGCGCCTGGCGGGAAATCAGCGCCGACCTTGGCGTGGCCCATCCCATGCATCGGCTGCTGCAGGGCGACGTGGGCAGTGGCAAGACGGTGGTTGCGGCACTGGCGGCGCTGCGCGCAGTGGAAAACGGCCTGCAGGCCGCAGTCATGGCGCCGACTGAAATCCTGGCGGAGCAGCATTACCGGAAATTCTGCGAGTGGCTGACCCCACTGGGTATTGCGGTTACCTGGTTGGTAGGCAGCCAGTCAAAGGCGGAGCGCAAGGTTGCGCTGGCCGCGATTGAATCCGGCGAGACGGCGGTGGTGGTTGGCACGCATGCCCTGTTTCAGGACAAAGTGAAACTCAGCAAACTCGGCTTGGCCATTGTCGACGAGCAGCACCGCTTCGGGGTGGCGCAGCGTCTTGCCTTGCGCCAGAAGGGCAACACGGTCGACGCCGCCGGCGTGAGTGAGAATACCGAGCCGCATCAATTGATGATGAGTGCAACGCCGATTCCGCGCACATTGTCCATGAGTTATTACGCTGATCTGGATATCACTGTCATCGACGAACTGCCGCCGGGCCGGCAACCGGTGGTCACCAAGCTGGTGGCGGACACGCGGCGCGATGAAGTGGTGAATCGCATTCGTGATGCCTGCAATACCGGTCGTCAGGCCTACTGGGTTTGTCCTCTGATCGAGGAGTCCGAAGCACTGCAACTGCAGACGGTGCTCGACACGCATGCCAGACTGGCCGCCGAGTTTTCCGAGCTGAAGGTCGGCCTTGTGCATGGCCGTCTGGTGCAGGCCGACAAGGCGGCGGTGATGGCTGCATTTGTCAAAGGTGAAGTTCAGCTGCTGGTGGCGACCACGGTCATCGAGGTGGGTGTGGATGTGGCCAATGCCTCGCTGATGGTGATTGAACACGCCGAGCGCTTTGGCCTTGCACAGCTGCATCAGTTGCGCGGCCGTGTCGGGCGCGGCGCCGATGAGTCGGTGTGCATCCTGCTTTACCAGAATCCCTTGTCACAGGGGGCGCGCGAGCGACTGAAGGTGATCTACGAACAGAGCGACGGTTTCGCCATCGCCGAAGCGGACCTCGCCTTGCGCGGTCCGGGTGAATATCTGGGGTCCATGCAGAGCGGGGCGCCAATGCTGCGCTTCGCCGACCTGGCCACGGATGAGCGCCTGGCCAACGCCGCGCGCGAGGCGGCAGAACTCATGCTGGATGCGCATCCGGAGGCGGCGCGCCTTCACCTGGATCGCTGGCTGGGTGGACGGGCCGAGTTTTTGAAGGCGTGAGCAATGAAGTGCGTTCTTCACCTGTCATTCCGAGGCTGCAAGCCGAGGAATCTGTTTTTGTGCGAAGAAAAGCAGATTCCTCGCTGTGCTCGGAATGACAGGCAGTGTGAAATGAACTCGTAGAATACACGGCATGAACTTCTCTCAAATCAAACAACGCCTGTCCGCCTATGAGCGGCTCACGCGCCTGGACAAACCCATCGGCATTTTGCTGTTGTTGTGGCCGACGCTGTGGGGGCTGTGGATGTCGGCGTCCGGCAAACCTTCGCCGGTGGTGGCATGGATTTTCGTGCTGGGCACGGTGCTGATGCGCTCGGCCGGCTGTGTCATGAACGACCTGGCCGACATGCGCTTTGACGGGCATGTCGAGCGCACGCGCAACCGGCCGCTGGTGACCGGTGTGGTGTCGCGGACCGAAGCCCTGTTGCTGGCCGCCGCGCTCACGCTGGCGGCGTTCGCGCTGGTGTTGTTCCTGAACCGATTGACACTGCAAATGTCGGTGCTCGCGCTGGTGCTCGCGGCGACTTATCCGTTCACCAAGCGCTTTTTCGCCTTGCCACAGGCTTATCTCGGCATCGCCTTCGGCTTTGGCATTCCCATGGCCTATGCCGCGCAGTTGTCGCAGGTGCCGCCGATGGCCTGGTGGCTGCTGCTGGCCAACGTGTTCTGGGCCATTGCCTATGACACCGAATACGCCATGGTCGATCGCGACGATGATGTGAAGCTGGGCCTGCGCACCGCTGCCATTACCTTTGGGCGCTACGATGTGTTCGCCGTCATGGTCTGCTATGCGATGATGCTGGCCATACTGACCTGGGTGGGCTGGCAGCGCGGACTCGGCCTGTACTACTTTGCCGGCCTGACCATTGCGGCCTGTATCATGGTCTATCACTACCGTTTGATCCGTGGTCGCGGCCGTGACGGTTGCTTCAAGGCATTCCGGCACAATAACTGGGTGGGCGCGGCGATTTTTGTCGGCATCGCGGTTGATCTGGCGCTGTGGCCAAGTCCGGGGCGATAAGCAATATGCGACAAGACTGGGGGGACGAAGTGGAGGCGCAGTGGATTCCGGTGTGAACGAAAGGCGGGCACGATTGATAGCGAACAGCAGGGACGGCCATGGCCTATCGTGACCTGAGGGAGTTTCTGTCGCAACTGGAGTCGCTCGGTGAACTCAAGCGCCTAGGCACCGAGCTGTCACCCAGGCTTGAAATGACTGAAATCTGCGATCGCGTGCTGCGTGCGCAAGGGCCGGCATTGCTGTTTGAAAAGCCCATCGGCCATTCGATACCGGTGCTGGGCAATCTGTTCGGCACAACCCGACGCGTGGCCATGGCCATGGGGATGAATGCGGGCCACAAGGATGCCGCGACCGATCCGCTGGAAGCCTTGCGCGACATCGGCCGATTGCTGGCATTCCTGAAAGAACCGGAACCGCCCAAGGGGTTTCGCGATGTCATGGAGCGCTGGATACCCATCGGGCGGCAGGTCATGCATATGGCGCCAAAGGAAATTTCGGGCGCACCCTGCCAGCAGATCGTGTGGGAAGGCAAGGATGTCGATCTGGCCAGATTGCCGATCCAGACCTGCTGGCCGGGCGATATCGGGCCGCTGATTACCTGGGGCCTTACCGTAACGCGGGGGCCGCACAAGGCGCGCCAGAACCTGGGAATCTATCGCCAGCAGGTCATCGCGCATAACAAGGTCATCATGCGCTGGCTGGCGCATCGCGGCGGCGCGCTGGATTTTCGCGATCACTGTGCGGCCAATCCCGGCAAACCGTTTCCGATTGCGGTGGCGTTGGGCGCCGATCCTGCCACCATACTGGGCGCGGTCACACCGGTGCCGGATACCCTGTCCGAATATCAGTTCGCCGGACTGTTGCGCGGCTCGCGTACCGAGGTCACAAAGTGCCTTGGGTCGGACCTGCAGGTGCCGGCGATGGCGGAGATCGTGCTGGAGGGCGCCATTTATCCGGATGCGGAGGCAGGTTACGAAACAGCGCTCGAAGGGCCCATCGCCGCAGGCGATCGTAAATCCGGCCGAACGGGCCCTCAAGCGCAGTATGAAACTGCGCTTGAGGGCCCGTTCGGAGATCACACCGGCTATTACAACGAGCAGGAACGTTTCCCCGTATTCACCATCGAGCGCATCAGCATGCGGCGCGATCCGATCTATCACTCCACCTACACCGGCAAGCCGCCTGACGAACCGGCGGTACTCGGCATGGCGCTGAACGAAGTGTTCGTGCCGCTGTTGCAAAAGCAGTTTCCGGAGATCACCGACTTTTACCTGCCGCCCGAGGGTTGTTCCTATCGCCTCGCGGTGGTGAGCGTGAAGAAGCAGTACCCGGGGCATGCCAAGCGCGTGATGTTCGGTATCTGGAGTTTCCTGCGCCAGTTCATGTACACCAAGCTCATCATCGTCACCGATGACGACGTGAACATTCGCGACTGGAAGGAAGTGATCTGGGCGCTGACGACGCGCGTGGATGCGGCGCGCGACTGCCTGATCGCCGAAAACACGCCCATCGATTATCTGGATTTTGCCAGTCCGGTGTCCGGCCTGGGCTCCAAGCTGGGCATCGATGCCACCAATAAATGGCCGGGCGAAACCACGCGCAACTGGGGCCAGCCGATTGCCATGGATGATGCCGTGAAGCAACGCATTGATTCATTGTGGGCCGGGCTGGGTTTGTGAACTACCGGTTGTTGCATACGCAGTTGTTGAACACGCGGCGGTTGAACACGATTTTCCGAACAGGAGAAGAGGCATGAGCGACATCCAGCCAACACCGTCGGAAGCAGCGGGCATCTCGGCGCACAACATCACGCAACTCGTCTATATCCTGCAGGCAGTTGCCTTCCTGCTCCCGTTCCTGTGGATCGTCGCGGTCATCGTCAACTATGTCAAACGCGATGACGTGCAGGGCACCTGGATGGAGAGCCACTTTCGCTGGCAGATGCGCAGTTTCTGGTTCGGCATGCTGTGGATGGCCATTGGTGGCATCACTTTCATCATCGTGATCGGCATGTTTGTGCTGGCCGCCACCTATGTCTGGCTGATCTACCGCGTGGTCAAGGGCTGGCTCGACTTCAACGCGAGGAAGCCGATGTACCGGCAGGGCTGATCAGCGCTCGCTGATCCGGCCGTCATTTCTTTCATTGTGCTCATACACCCAGCGCAACAGCGCATCCTGTGCCGCCTGCCCGGCGCCGGCATTCGGGTGATTGATGAAGAACACCACCACTTGCCGGCGGCCCATGCGGTCGAGCACATAGCCGGCGATGGAACGCACGTCTGACAACGAGCCGGTCTTGATGTGCGCCTGGCCGGCCACGCTGTCGAACTTCAGGCGCCGTTTCATCGTGCCGTCATAGGCCACCAGCGGCAGCGAGGCGATCAACTCGGGCATGACCGCGCTGCGAAAGGCGGCATCCAGAATGCGGGCCAGACTGACGGCGCTGATGCGTTCCTGGCGCGACAGTCCGGAGCCGTTCTCCAGCACCAGTTCGGCCGAGTCCAGTTTCTTTTGCGCCAGCCAGGACTTGATCACCTGCGCTGAACGCTCGTTGCTGGCGGGGGCCTTCAGCACCTCGGCCGACAAGGTGAGGTACAACTGCCTCGCCATGACATTGTTGCTGTATTTGTTGATGTCGCGCACGATCTCGGCGAGCGAGGCTGAGTCCAGGGTGTAGACGAGGCGCGCGGTGCTTGGGATAGCGCCATCGCGCCAGCCGCCGCTGAGCGTGCCGCCCAGTTCCTCCCAGATCTGCCGGAACACGCCATACACATAGTTCGGATGGGACAGCAGTGCGACGTTCCAGGTCTGCTCGCCGCAGGCGGTCGGGTAGAGGCCGGAGAAGACGATGCGGGCGCTGTTGGCGTTGCTCTGGAAGTCGGCCTTGAGCCGGGCGCGCCAGTCACCGCAGGGGCCCTCGGCCAGGCGTACCGACTGCAGCAGTTCGAGCTGCGCCGGTTTGGGTTCGGGCACCACCAGTGCGATGCCGCGCTCGGGATTGGGGATGAAGCCAAAGCGTATTGCCTTGAAATTGACCAGCAACGCATCGGGCCCGACGTTGTAGGGACGCAGCGGTTCGGTATCGAAGCGCGCCGGGTCATGGGCGCCGGATTCGAAGTAGCTTCGATCAAAAACGATATCGCCGCGAATCTGGCGCAGCCCGCGGGCGCGCAGCGCGCGCGCCAGCAACCACAGGTTCTCGAGGGTCAGCTTGGGGTCGCCGCCGCCCTTGAGCAGCAGGTCGCCCTCCAGCGTGTCGCCGTTGAGCGCACCGGTGGTCCAGGTCTGGGTTTTCCATTGAAAGTTCGGGCCGAGCAACTCCAGTGCGGCGAAGGTGGTGACGAGCTTCATCGTCGAGGCCGGATTCATTGCGCGCGTGGCGTTGAAAGTCAGCGAGGTTCGCGGCGAGCCCGCCTCATGCACCTCGACGGCGACGGCAGACGGGGGAATGGCGGCCGCTTTCAGCGCCGCGGCGACTTCAGCCGGGAGCCGATCCTCGGCCGCCGCAATGGGGAACGGCAGCAGACAGGCCGCAGCAAACAGCGCGAACAGCAAGCGTGCAGTATTGACAATCAATGTTGCGCTGACCTGGAAGGGGATGCCGCAGTATGCCAGCGCGTGCCGGCAGCGCAAAGCGCCCGGCCGGCGATCAATGATGTCTGGTCCGACCCGAAATCAGCGCAGCCATTCAACGCAACAACTGGCACTCCAGTTCGCGCATGCGCCGCTCCAGCTCATCGATGCGCTCCAGCAGGCCCAGCACCAGCGAGGTGCCGGAGGTGTCCAGACTGAATTCGGTGCGCAGGCCGGCCGCTCGCCGCGCGATGAATGTGGTGCGCGCCGAAAAGGTCCAGGCCTCGGTGCTGCTGCCTTCGGGTTCGATGGCGCCGTGCTCGACCAGATCGATCAACTCGCGAAGCGAGAAGCCGGACATGGCGAGCATGTCCTCCAGCGCAATCCGCGTCGAGTCGTCCAGAAATTGCAGGGGCGTGATGTTGGTGTCGGTCATGCCAGATGCTCCCGCGGATTGAAGCTGGATGCTTCGGCCAGCTCCTTGTACAAGGCCTTCTCGCGATCGCCGGGTGCCGCAGGCAGCACGATGTTCAGCACGCAGTAGAGGTCGCCGGCATGGCCATGCGGACGCGCCAGGCCCTTGCCGGTGATGCGCAGTTTCTGCCCGGCCTTGGAGCCGGGGCGAATGTTGAGCGCGACCCGTCCTTCCATGGTCGGCACTTCCACGCTGGCACCGAGGACGGCTTCCCAGGGCGTGATGGGCAGCTCCAGGTACAGGTCATGGCCTGAAACGCGAAAGCGCGGGTGAGCGGTCAGCTTGATGTTGAGGTAGAGATCGCCCGGCGGCCCGCCATTGAAGCCCGCGCCGCCCTTGCCCCGGACGCGCAGGCGCTGGCCATCGGTGGCCCCCTTGGGCACGCGCACGCGCACCGTGCGCGGAACCCGGCGCACCATGCCGTCGGGCGTCATTTCCGGCATGGACAGGTCCAGATTCAGTTCGGTACCGCGATAGGCATCTTCGAGCGACAGGTTTGCCGTTGCCTCGAAGTCCTGCCCGGGCATGGCGAAAGTTTCGTGATGGCCGGCGCCGGAAAATCCTCTCGCTCCGCCACGGCGGCCGTGGCTGAGCGACTCGAACAGGTCACCCAGGTCGATGCCGCTCAGATCGATGTCATCAGCCCCGCCACGGCTGAACTGCGTTTCCCAGCCCGGTGGCGGACGGAAATCTTCGCCCGGCTGGTGGCGCCCGAGCTGGTCGTAGGCGGCACGCTTTTCCTTGTCGGACAGCGTCTGGTAAGCCTCGGCCATGGCCTTGAACTTCTCTTCGGCGTCCTTTTCCTTGGAGACATCCGGATGGTATTTGCGGGCGAGTTTGCGGTACGCCTTCTTGATATCGTCTTCAGAGGCGGTTCGCTCAACGCCGAGCAGGGCGTAATAATCTTTGTATTTCATAAATATCCAGATGCGACCCGATGGTGGCGATTTCAAGCGAACGCGAGTGGGTAAGTTGATACTAGACTACGCCTTTTCAAGTCTGGCGGGCCAAGAGATGGCGTCGGTGTTGGTGTCGGTGTTCGAGGCTATGGATCCAATGGCATAAACAGATATTACGATTGTGAGCACATGCTTACTTAAATCATTCGCGCTCACAGAAATTTTGATTGTGCCCGCCACTTGAAATTCCCCTGATTAGGCCCTATTATTAGCACTCGAAGGTGATGAGTGCTAATAACCTCATCCATTCTGGTTTCTTGAATCGCCAGCCAATTCTGCTCTGGTGGACACTAACTAACTGTAATAAAGGAGATATTGCTCATGAAGATTCGTCCCCTGCATGACCGCGTCGTGGTCAAGCGTATCGATAGCGAAACTAAAACGGCCAGCGGCATCGTCATTCCGGACAATGCAGCCGAGAAGCCTGATCAGGGCGAAGTCATTGCTATCGGCAATGGCAAGATCCTTGAAGATGGCAAAGTCCGTCCGCTCGACGTCAAAGTCGGCGACCGCATTTTGTTTGGCAAGTATTCAGGCACCGCGGTAAAGATCGAAAACATCGAATACCTCGTGATGCGCGAAGACGACATCATGGGCATTGTTGCCTGATCGTCACCCCCCAGTTAAATCGAATAGGAGTTAAATATGGCTGCTAAAGATGTCCGTTTCCATGAAGATGCCCGGCACCGCTTGCTCGAAGGTGTCAATATTCTTGCCAATGCAGTAAAGGCGACGCTCGGACCGAAAGGCCGCAATGTCGTGCTGGAGCGCTCGTTCGGCGCCCCGACCGTGACCAAGGATGGTGTTTCGGTCGCCAAGGAAATCGAACTGAAGGACAAGTTCCAGAACATGGGCGCCCAGATGGTGAAGGAAGTGGCTTCCAAGACTTCCGACGTTGCCGGTGACGGCACCACCACGGCAACCGTGCTGGCCCAGGCAATCGTGCGCGAAGGCATGAAGTA
>CANKAJ010000090.1 GCA_947479645.1 Betaproteobacteria bacterium
TGAAATTATGAGAGATGCACTTTAGTCCTGCGGCTTGATCCCAAGCTGCCGGATCAGGCGCTCCCATTTCTGGCGGCCTTCCTGCATCTGCCTGCCGAATTCCTCGGGTGTGCTGCTCGCAGGCTCAAGCCCCTGACCCGCCATCGATTTGCGCACATCGGGCAATTGCAGCGCCTTCAGAAACTCCCTGTTCAGCGCGACGATGGCATTTCTTGGAGTACCCGCAGGAACGATCACGCCAAATTGGGCGCTGGCCTCATAGCCCGGCAACGACTCCGCCATTGCCGGTATGTCAGGCGCCGCTGCAGAGCGTTCCCGCCCACTCAAAGCCAGTCCGCGCAGGCGCCCTGCCTGGATCAATGGCAGCGCGGAGGGCAGACTGGGAAAGAACACCAGCACCTCGCCGCTGATGACATCGGTCAGCGCTTGCGTATTGGCTTTGTACGGCACTTCCAGCAGTTCCACCTTGGCCATGGCCTTGAACAGTTCGGTGGCAAGATGCCCGGCACTACCCGTGCCGGAGGAGGCATAGTTGTACTTGCCCGGCTGCGCCCGAATCAGCGCAATCAGCCCGGGAATGTCCCGGGCCGGCGAATCGGCGCGGATAACCAGGACATTGTGGACATAGGCAAGCAAGGCGACCGGCGCGAAGTCCTTGTCCAGATCAAAGGAAAGCTTGCGGAACAAACTGGGGCTCGTGACCAGCGCGGTGGAGGTGAGCATCAGCGTATGGCCATCGGCCGTGGCCCTGGCCACATTTGCAGCCGCTATGGTGCTGCTTGCGCCGGTGATGTTTTCCACAATCACCTGTTGCTGGAAAGCCTCGGCCAGCTTCGGCCCGAGGAGACGCCCCAACACATCGACCGTCGTTCCCGACGCGAATCCCACCACGATGCGCAAGGGCTTGGTCGGAAACTGCTGGGCCTGGGCCAGTCCCGTCATGCACAGCAACACCACTGCACAAAACCGGACTATTGAACGCGCCGGCCTTTCATCGCTGATACTGCCCCTGAAGCAAACCATTAACCTCTCCCCTTGCGTGATTTCCGACTTTTCAACTGACGCAGTTCCTTACAGCCGCAGATCGCCACGGATATCTTCCAGGAATTCGCCAATGGCGCACTGAAACAGAAACCCGGCCGACTGCACATAGATGAACTTCACGCCATGATCGTGCAACTTGTTCACGCGGGCTCGCATTTCCTTCATGGAATAGGCATAACTGGTGTTCGCCCCGATCATGATGCCTTTCTTCTCGCCCAGCGCCACCGCATGGTCGATGAACTTCCATAGTTGCGGGTTGTACCAGTCCGGGTCACCGCCGCCGGTCAGCACCTTGCTGGCATCGGTCATGGCGAAGAAAAACATCTTGAGACCGGGCAGCTCCATGGTCTCGTCGAATTCATCGAACGAGCCTTGGCTCTCGGCGTGCGCAATCAGATAATTGCTCTCCGCGATTTCCTTGGATTTGGACTTCCATTCGTCCTTGTTCCTGAACGGGTGCACGGTGAGCGCATTGCGGTGCCAGTCCCCGGTCACCGACAGGCATTCCTCGATTTCCTTCTTGCACGAATGCGAGACCATGACGAACTGCGCGCCGATGCCGAAGGCGCGCGTTGCGTCCATAGCAAGCTGATGGTTGTAGCCCAGCCACGGATTGCCCTGCACGCGAATCACCGGCGAGATTCCCGACGCCTGCGCCGTCTTCAGAAAATCGCGCGTGACGCTCCAGTCCGCGGAGGTAAACATCTGGTCCATCATGACCCAGTCAAATCCCAGGAAGGCAGACACTTCCACCTGGTCCGAATGCGTCACCCGCAATCCCAGGGTCGTGCTCATGGATTTCAGTTTGTCCATCAGCGGATTCTTGTTCATGGCCAGCCTCCTTATTGAATTAATTCCTGATGGTATGCCCGAATTGATATCAGGGCGTCCTGACTGCGTTGCGCGCCGCGATGCGTCCGGACACGAATGCCCATGCAATATGATGCCCGTGACCTTCAATGAGCAGCCCGCCCTGGCCATTGGAGCCAGCGGCATACAGACCGGCAATCGGCTGCTGCGCCTGGTTGAGCACGCGCAGTTGCTCATCGACGCACAGCCCGCCTTCGGTCATGGTCACATACGCACGCACCGGGCCCAGCGCATAGAAGGGCCCGCGTTCCAGCAACGAAATGCTCTCACCGGCAGCAGTGCGAACAGCGCGTTCCCTGACCACGTCGGCGGTCAAGACACTGCCATCAACCCCGAGCTTGCGGCACAACTCTTCCAGGGAAGCCGCTTCGAAATAAATGTCGCGACGCGCCTTGCGATAGTCGCTCAGGTAGGCATAGGCAATCCCGGGCGCGGTCGAAATGAAATTCGGCCAGGCGTTCAGCTTGGCGGCGACCGTGGCGTCAAACATGATGTATGCGGAGTTCTCCGGCTGCCGCGCCAGGTGCAATGCCAGGCTCCCCAGATCAACCGGGACCAGTTTCCCCGACGGCCCCACCAGCAGCGCGCCGGCCTTGAACAGGGTCGGCTCGGGCCCCAACGCCGTGGTGAGAAAACGCATCATGAACGGCCGCAGCACAAAGAGCGGTATCCAGTTCCACAGAAAGCTGAGCGTTTTGGTGAACAGTCGATAGGGCGGAACACGATGGAACCAGGTCGGCGCCGCCGGCACGAAGCGCATCCGCGGCGAATTGGCGTGCCCCCCATTGATGATGGTGGCACCATGCGCCTCCGCCATGCGGATGCCGTCTCCGCTTGACAGCGGGTTGACCGGTTCGGCCTTGACCACCTCCTCGGGAAAATAGCGCTGCCGCAATTCATGACTGGCGGCAAAGTCGCCTGCCGCGAGCACAACTCCGCGGCTGGCCGTGTAATCCGCCACCTGCCCGTGCGGCCCTTTCGCCGCAACCCCGCACACCCGGCCGCCTTCCACACGCAGGTCGACCACTGCATGGGCCAGCAACATGCGCACACCCAGGCGATGGCACTCCAGCTCCAGAAAATGCACGAAGGCCTTCGAGCTCGGGATGACGTTGTGCATGCGCCACGCGGTATGTGGCGGTTCGGGATTCGGCCCGAGGAACACGATCCCCAGGTCCATCAGCCATTGCAGCGTATCGGGGGCATTGTCGGTGAGCAGTTTGCGCAACGCGAGATTGTCGGTGTGGCCGCTGCGCGTGGCCGCGGCATTCACCTGATCCATGTCGGCAAAATGCGCAGCCGGCGTATCGACGATGCCCTTGCGCTGCTGATGCGGCGAAGCGCTGGTGGTATAAGACCCTACCGACCAGCCCGTGGTGCCCCCAAGGCGCTCACCCTTCTCGAACAGGATGACCCTGGCGCCAGAGCGCGCCGCTTCGATGGCGCAGGCCAGACCCGAACCACCGCCACCCACCACAATCAGATCCGCAGTCTTGTCGTTCATGCCGGAATCATTCCTTTGTCAACTGTGAACAACGAACCCTAACAACTCGTTTCAAAATGAACACTCGGTGAGTTTGTCATTCCGAGCGCAGCGAGGAATCTGCTGTAAATTTAAACCATAAAGCATCCCCCAGAGGGACTTCCTTCGGGGCGGATTCCTCACCCTTCGGGTTCGGAATGACAAGTCTTTTTGAACCTAAGGCTGAAACTAAGCCGGTTCTAAATAACACCCTGGTCGCGCATCCTGCCGATTTCAGCATCGGACAGCTTCAGCAGATCGCGCAGGACTTCGTCGGTATTCTCGCCCAGCGCCGGCGGCTGGGTGGCCGGATATCTTTCCGACCCGAGTTTCATGGGATTGCCCACCGAGGTAATTTCGCCGTACTCGGTGTCAAACTTCACGAACATGTCGCGCGCGTTGAGCTGGGGACAATTCAATACCTGCTCCTGCGTTTGCACCGGCCCAGCCGCCATGCCCATGGCCAGCAGCTTGCCGACCACTTCCTCGCCGGTGTGTGCCGCCGTCCACGCATCCACTGCCGGCTTGACCACCGCCTCAAAGCGATCCGCGCGCAGCTTGAGTGTGGCCAGGTCAGGATCATTGCCCAGTTCCGGTCGTCCGATCGCTTCACAGAAGCGCGGCCAGGCAACATTGTTCACGACACCGATCACGACATAGCCGTCGCTTGCCTTGAACACGCCGAGCTGATTGGTCATTTCGCTCATGCCACGCGGTTTGCGGCCGGTAATGGCCTGGAAGGCGATGTTCTTTTCGTTCAGCACAGCCGACACATCGTAGAGCGAAAGGTCCACGCGCTGCGCCTCGCCGGTGCGATCGCGCTCGCGCAAGGCACCCATCACTCCCAGCGCAGCCATGATTCCGGTGACGGTATCGGTGATGGGCAGGCCCAGCCACATCGGTTTTTCACCAAAGGTCGGCCCCCACATCAGTCCGCTCATGGCCTGGGCGATGAAATCAAGGGCCGGCCGATCTGCCAGCGGCCCGGAAAACAAGTCGTCATGGCCAAACCCGCTCACCGATGCGTAGATGATGCGCGGGTTGATCTTCTTCAGCGCATCAAAATCCAGGCCCATGCCGGTCAGCACGTCGGGGGCAAGATTTTCCCAGAGGATGTCGGCATCCCTGATCAGATCGATGAACATGGCGCGGCCCTGTTCCGACTTGAGGTTCAGCGTCACGCTCTTCTTGTTGCGGTTGCAGATCAGATAGACCAGCGGCACGCCCTGGCCCTCCTTGCCGGTAAAGCCGGCAACACGCATGGCATCGCCCACGCCCGGGCGCTCGATACGGATCACCTCGGCGCCCCAGTCCGCCAGCAACATCGATCCATACGGACCGGCGACGAAATGCTCCACCGCGATGATCCGGATTCCCTTTAACGGACTGGCACTCATTCAACACTCTCCAGAAAATGGATTCACGAACACTGCAACAGGGTTCGTGACAAACAGGCATCCTGACCAACGACAAACGCGGCCCGCGAAGAACCCCGCCCTGGCGCCTGTAACGCCAGGCAATGACCAACGAAAATCCGGCCATGGCCGGCAAAAAATGGCCGGAATGAAAATCAGAGCAATGGAATTTTGCCCTGGACGATGACGCGCTTCCAGCGCGCCAGGTCGCCCTGATACACCCTGGAAAATCCCTCGACCGAATCGACAAAGGGCTCACCACCCATGCCGGCCAATTTGGTGACGACATCGGGTTGCATCACGATGGTCCGGAACTGGGCATTGAGCAGATTGACGATATCCACCGGCGTTTTGGCCGGTGCGAACATCCCGTACCAGGAGGACACCACAAAATCCGGCATGCCCGCTTCCTTTGCCGTCGGAATATCCGGCGCCTGCAACGAGCGCTTGTCACCGCTGGTGGCGATGGCGCGAATGGAACCACTTTTGACATGCTGCATCGCCGAGGGCAAATCACTGAACATGGCATGACTGTCGCCACCGATCACCGAAACAATGGCCGGCGCACTGCCATTGAAGGGGATGAAGGTGAATTTCGTCCCGACCATCTGCGAGAAAAGCTCGGCAGTCACCGTGGTGGTGGCGCCGGCACTGGCGACATTCAGCCCGGCGGCGTTCTTCTTGACGAACTCGACGAACTCTTTCAGGTTGTTCGCCGGCACCTTGTTATTGACCACGATCGCAAACGGAAACGACATCAACGGCGCGATCGCCTGCAGTCCGTTCACTGCATCATACGGAACCGCCTTGAACAAACTGGGGCTCACCGTGGAACTCATGCCGGCGGTCAGCAGCGTATAGCCGTCCGGGCTGGCCTCGGCAGCCAGCTTGGATGCGATCATGCCGGCAGCCCCCGCCTTGTTGTCGATCAACACTGGTTGCTTGAGGGAATCGCGCAGCTTTTCCGCCACTACACGCGCCAGCAGATCGGTGCCGCCGCCAAGCGCCTGCCCGACCAGAATGCGGATCGGCTTGCTGGGGTACTGTTGCGCAACCGCTTCAATGGGTGAAACCACCTGCAATAACAGCGCCGAGGCAAGTGCAAGCATCATCCTGCATGGTGTAGCCGGCATCCTGATGACTCCCTTTTACTTTTCAGTCGATTCAAATTGAACACCCGGTGAGTTTGTCATTCCGAGTGCAGCGAGGAATCTGCTGTTAATTCCATCCTTAAAGCAGATTCCTCACCCTGCGGGTTCGGAATGACAAGTACTTTTGAAATTAGCTCTTGGAGCGCGCAATTCTACAAGAATCGTGTTGGCCGGCGGCCGCATCCCGCATTACCGCCACCACCTTCACATGGTGATGACGACCTTGCCCGTCACCTTGCGATCGAGCATGTCCTGCAGCGCAGCGGGCGTGCGCTCCAGTGGATAACACGCCGTTACCACCGGGTTGAGTTCGCCTTTGTCCATCCAGTCAATCATGCGCGTCAGGTTGGCCGTGAACTGCTCGGGATGGCGGCGCGCGTTGGTGCCGAAAGCGCAGCCCAGCACCGTGCAGCCCTTGAGCAGCATCAGATTCAACGGGAACTTCGGGATGGCACCCGCGGCGAATCCGACTACGCAATAGCGGCCGCCCCAGGCCATGCTGCGCACGGCGGGCTCGGCATATTTGCCACCGACAGGATCACAGATGACATCCACGCCGCGCTTGTCGGTCAGCCGGTTGATCGCCTCGCGCAGGTCTTCGGTCTCGTAATTGATCACTGCGTCGGCGCCATGCGCAATACAGAAATCGAGCTTCTGCTGCGACGAGGCGCAGGCAATGACTCTGGCGCCAAGCAGCTTGCCGAGCTGAACAGCGGCGATGCCGACCCCGCCCGATGCCCCCAGCACCAGCAGCGTCTCGCCGGGCTTGATCTTGGCCCTGTCGGCCAGGAGGTGCATGCTGGTGCTATACACCAGCGCAAAGGCGGCCGCCGGCACGAACGCAATGTGCTCAGGCAGGCGCGCCACGGCGAAATCGTCCTTGATCGCCACTTCCTCGGCGAACGCGCCATGCGACAACCAGGCGCACACATGATCGCCAACCTTGAAGCGGGTGACGCCGGCCCCGATCTCCTTCACCACACCGGCGATTTCCTTGCCTGGTGTAAACGGCAGCGACTGCGTGTGCTGATACTTGCCCTGGATCACCAGTGCGTCGGGAAAGTTGACGCCGGCCGCCTTGACGCTGACGACGATGTGGCCCTCGCCCGCGTTGGGCGAGGGCAGATCTTCAACAACGAGCGTGTCGGGCAATCCGATCTCTTTGCATCCGATGGCTTTCATGACTGCGGCATCTCCTGATGTTCAACGCGCCTGTGACTGCGAGAACGCAACCCTGTCAACCGGTGAAGGTTCCGCCATTCACATCGATGGTGGCCCCGGTAATGAAGCTGGCGTCGTCCGAGGCCAGGAACAAGGCCGTGCCGGCGATGTCGCCGGGCATGCCGTAACGACCCATCGGAATGCGCGTGATGTAATTGCGCTTCATGTTTTCATCCTGAACCGCGGTCAATGCCGTTTCAACCATGCCCGGCGCGATGCAATTCACCGTGATGTTGTCGCCCGCCACTTCGATGGCCAGCGTTCGCGCAAACCCGATCAATCCGGCCTTGGACGCCGAATAATGCGCCCCCGCAGCACCCGACCCGGTGCGCCCCGCCTGCGAGGCCATGTTGATGATGCGTCCCCAGCGCCGCTCGCGCATGGCCGGAATCACCGCACGGCACAGCAGGAATGCGCCGGTCAGATTGATGTCCAGCACGGCCTTCCACTCCTTCAGGCTGGTCTGTTCGGTCGGCAACTTGAGGCCGTTGTGTTTGGGCGAAATGCCGGCGTTGTTCACCAGGATATCGATGCGGCCATACCGGCTGCGCAGTTCCTGCACCAGCGCCTGCACCGCAGCTTCATCGGTAATGTCAGCTTGTGCCGCCTCCACACTGGCGCCGGAGCGCTGCAGCGCCTGCGCGCTGTCGCGCACGGCGTCCAGAATATCGACGAGCACGACATGCTTGCCGGCCGCGGCAAAACGGGTCGCGATTTCCAGACCGATGCCGCGCGCTGCGCCAGTCACGACAACGACTGGCGCACCAACCTGCTTTTCAGGTGCGTTGTTCATACGGATTTATGCCGCCCTTTAGCAGTTTGTTGAAATTTGCAGAAATGTCATTCTGAGGAGCGTAGCGACGAAGAATCTGCTTTTTTAAGTTGTTGATTCGGGCGCACACAGCAGATCCTTCGCGAAGTTTATGCCCGTAGGGGTACTCAGGATGACAAGAAATGAGCATATTTCGGATAAATTCAACAAACTATTAGGTATCAATACAGACATCAATCCGGAAACGCGATTTCCGTCAGCGGCTCGTAGGCAACCAACCCCGGAACGGGCTTGTCGAGATAGGACGCCGCCTTGGCGCGCTTGACCACCGCCAGCCCACGGTAAGGTGTCGTCTTATCCAGCCCGACGCAGGTCAACCAATGAAAGGACAGATCGCCCAGCATCACGTTGGGCTCCTCGGTATCGAACACAAACAGCGCCGAGTCCATGGGCACACCCTGGTCAACGTCGATGCCCGAATACAGATTGCGGTACCAGTAGGTGAGTTTGGTGCGCCATTGCGGCGACCCCAGATTGCCACCGCGCGCGCCACCCAGGTAAGGACCACTGGTCAACACCTCCGCCGAGGCGATGCTGTACACCGCAATCGACGGCGGCCGCTCGCAATGAATGCCCTTGAAGCGCTGCGCCGACAGAAACCCCGGCACCGACAGCAGCAGCGAGACCGGCTTCATCTCGCTTGACCAGCGGCTCCACTCGGCATCCGACACTTTGTCCTCTAGCAACTGCTCAACGGTATAAATCACGTTTTATCTCCCGATTTTCTTTTCCTTTTGCGTGGCCGAAGTATCTTGACCGTCGCCATGACTGTCAAGCGCGGATTCGGGCAATGGCATTTCCAGACCTGCGCTTTGTATTCCCGCCAGCCATCCCCTATGATTCGGCACCGCTTGCAATCGGCAAGCACCGACCGGAACAGGAGCAAGGGATTCATGGCTGAAACGCTTTCACATATCAGGGTGCTGGATATCACGCGTTACGTCGCCGGCCCGTGGGCCACGCAGATGCTCGCGGACATGGGCGCTGAAGTGATCAAGATCGAACGCCCCGGCGAAGGCGACGTGGTGCGCACCTTCGGTCCGCCCTTCGCTCGCGACAGGAACGGCAACGAAAGCCGCGAGAGCACGAATTTCCTGGCGCTGAATCGCGGCAAGAAATCGGTCACCGTCGACATCGCCACCCCGGAAGGTCAAGACATTATTCGCAAGCTCGTCGCCCACTGCGACGTGCTGATCGAGAACTACCTCGTGGGCACCCTGCAACGCTACGGGCTGGGTTACGACGACATCAAGGCCATCAGGCCCGATATCGTTTACTGTTCCATCACCGGCTTCGGCCAGGACGGTCCCTACCGCGATCGCGCCGGCTTCGACCCCATCATCCAGGCCATGTGCGGCTTGATGAGCATCAACGGCCCGGCCGAGGGCGAGCCCGGCAGCGAACCGCTGCGGGCCGGCATCGCCGTCTCCGACATCATGGCCGGCATGAACGCCTCAACCGCCATCCTCGGCGCGCTCACCTATCGCAGCGTATCCGGACAAGGGCAATACATCGATATTGCCCTGCTCGACGGCATGGTGGCGGCACTGGCTTCAGAGAACACGAAATACCTGGTGCTGGGCGAGATCACCAAGCGCGTCGGCAGCGTCAGCCGCAATCTGGCGCCGACGCAGACCTTTCAGTGCCAGGACGGCGTATTGTCGCTGGCCATCGCCAACGACGGGCAGTTCGCCAAGTTCATGAAGGTCATGGGACGTCCGGAGGTGGCCAGCGATGTCAAATTTGCAAAGAATGCGGCGCGTCGCCGCAATCGCGACGAACTGATCGCCATGCTCGAAGCCATGTTCATCACGCGTCCGGTGCGAGAGTGGGTGGATCTGATCGCGGCGGCGGCCATTCCCTGCGGCCAGGTCAACAACATCAAGGAAGTATTCGAAGACCCGCAGGTCAAGCACCGGCAGCTGCGCATCGAGCTGGAGCACGCCCAGTTGGGCAGCGTGCCCACCGTGGCCAACCCCATCCGCTATTCGCAGACGCCGATCAAATACAAATCAGCAGCGCCGCTGCTGGGGCAGCACACCCGCGAGGTGCTCAAGGCGCTGGCCGGCATCGATGGTGAGCGCTACGCGCAACTGGCCGGCAAGGGCGTGGTCTGACGACGCGCAAGCCGGCCAAGCCGGCTATTTCACAGGCGGCACGCCGTTGCGAATGAGCGCGTGCAAATCATCGTGGATCTTGCGGTCGATCACGATGCCTTCGGCCCTATTGCGCGCGCGTTCCCGATAGGAGCGCTCTGACGGGATGCGAATCTCGCCGAATCCCGGTTGCAGCGGCGTCGCCTTGATGCGCGCGATGAGCTCGCCCACGTGGCGCCTGAAATCCTCGATCGGCAACAACAAGTCGGGCCGCATAACAACAAAAGTATAGCTGTCGGTCTTTTGCGGCGTATAGCCTGACCCGCCCAGCACGCCGAGCACATCCATGGCCAGTGCCAGTCCGAAACCCTTGTGGCCGCCAAACGGCAGGATGGCGCCCAGCAGCGCCTCCCCTGCGTCGCGCGTGGGCTTGCCGTTGGCATCGATCGCCACACCTTCGGGCAGCAGCTGATTGAGGCGCAGGCGAAACTTCAGGTCAGTGCCCATGAACGCCGAGGTGCCCATATCGATCACCAGAGGATCGGGCTCGGTCGGAAACGCAAAGGCAACCGGATTGGTCCCCAGCGCCGGACGCGCCCCGCCATGCGGCGCCACCTGATGGCTGGCGCTGACGCTGTGGATGGCGACCAGGCCGGCGCGCCCGATGAGTTCGACATAATGGGCGCTGCGACCGCTCATCCAGGTGTTGTGGATGCCGATGAGCGCAATGCCATGTTGCTTGGCCTTGGCGATTGCCGCTTCGGCGGCGCGATACACGCCAAGCATGCCGACGTTGTTGCCGCCATCGTAGAGCGCCGACACGGGTGTCTCGTGCACCACGCGGATGGGCGTGCGCGGATTGCGCGATTTCGGGCTGTCCACGATATTCAGGATTTTCGCCAGGCCCGAATACTCGTAGCCGCACAGCGCGGCGTCGAGCACATGGTTGGCGATCACCAGCGCATCATCGGGCGCGTAGCCCGCGCTGCACACCGCCCGTACGCCCAGGTCACGCGCCTCCTCTACACTCAGTCGAATCCGGTCTTCCGCTTGTTCTGTCATGTTCATTCCGCCTCATTCCACCTTGGCGCCGGAGGCCTTCACGACCTTGGCCCACTTGTCCAGTTCCCGCCGCAGATCGCGGCCAAATTCCTCGGGCGAATTGCCCACCGGATCATAACCCGCGTCCGACAACTGCTTGCGGATGTCGGCTTGCCCGAGTATGGAGGTCAGCTCCTTGTGCATGCGCCCGATGATGGGCTGCGGGGTTGCGGCTGGCGCCAGTATGCCGAGCCAGGAGATGAATTCGTAGTCCTTGACCCCGGCTTCGGCCATGGTCGGCACATCGGGCAGGGCGGTCACGCGCTTCTTTCCGGTCGTGGCAAACACCTTGATACGACCGCTCTTGATATGCGGCTCGGCCGATGCCGTGGAGAAAAACCCGATGGACACTTCTCCGGCCAGCAGCGCGGTCAGCGATTGCGGCGTGCCCTTGTAGGGCACATGCAGCATGTTGATGCCCGCCAGGCTCTTGAACACCTCGGCCGCCAGATGCGAGGTGGAGCCATTGCCGATGGAGGCGTAGGAAATGCCCTGCGGCACGGCCTTGGCGGCAGCCACCAGTTCACTGACGGAGCGCGCCGGCAACGCCGGATTCACCACCAGCAGGTAGGACAACGACGCCAGAATCGTCACCGGCGCAAAGTCGGCGATCGTGTCATAGGGAAGCGAAGCATGCATCGAGGGCAGCACCGTATGGCTGCTCGACACCAGCACATAGGTATAGCCATTGGGCGCCGCCTTGGCCGTCAGATCCGCGCCGATGATGCCGCCGGCGCCGGCACGATTGTCGACGACAACCTGCTGTCCCCAGCGCTCAGTCAGTTTCTGCGCGAACAGGCGCGCCAGGATGTCGCCGCCGCCGCCCGCCGCGAAGGTCACGATCAGACGGATCGGACGCGACGGGAATGGCTCATCGGCAACCTTCTGCGCCCAGGTCGCACTGCTGAATGCAAAAAACAGGACGCCAAACCACATACATCGTCGCGCAGCGCGCTGCAGCGTAGCGCCGGATTGATTGCGATACATCGATTACTTCCTCCGATAGAGTATTGGACAGGGCGAGTGAAAGCCGCTTTCGATAAAATAGTATCATCCGCACCCGTTCCTGGCGTGCTTCCCGATCAGATCCGATAATTTAATATGATAACAATATATCGGAAAATATTTATTCAAAGCCGTAAAAATATCGAATATGAATACAATTAATGAAAGCCAATCCGACCCGGCGGAAGAACTCAAGCAGCGGCTCGCGCTGCTGCGCGACAGCGCCCGACAGTATGCCGGCAACGCCGCGCATCTCAAACGCGCGCGCGCATTGCGCGGAACGCGTCCCGGCCACGACGCTGTGGTATGGCGTGAAATGGCGGCGCTCGGATGGACGGGCACCATGCTCCCCGAACAGTATGGCGGCACCGGCCTGGGCTGCGCCGAGATGGCGACGATCTGCGAAGCGCTCGGACGCTCACTGCTGCCCGAACCGGTCACGGCCGCCGCAGTGCTCGCCGGCGGCGCCATCCTGTATGGCGACAATGAAGCGCTCAAAGCGAAACTGCTGCCGGCGCTGGCCAGCGGCGATCTGCTGCCCTCACTGGCGTGGCGCGAAGACACGCATGCCACGACCATTCTTGCCGTTGCGGCGCGCGCCGAGGCCAGCGCCAGTGGCGTGCGCCTGTCCGGCGCCAAGCGCCTGATCGTCGGTGGCGCGGGCGCCGATGGCTTCGTCGTGTCGGCACAACAGCACGGCGGACTTGCGCTTTACTGGGTGCCTTTGGCTGCTGTCGGCCCGCGCCTGGTGTTTCACGATTTGCCCGACGGCAGGCCGGCGGCCGATCTTGAACTGGACGGCATCGAAGTGCCTGCTGCCAACCGCATTGCCGGACCCGGGGTTGCCGAACTGGCGCTGGCACGCGCCTACGATGAAGCGCTCATCATGACGGCGGCAGAACTGCATGGCCTGTCCACCCGGACGCTGGAAATCACCACGGAGTACCTGCGCACTCGCGTGCAATTTGGCAAGCCGATCGGCAGTTTTCAGGCGCTGCAGCACCAGGCGGCCAATCTCTACATTCAACACCGGTTATGCCAGCATGCGCTGCAAGAGGTGGTCACCCTTTTGCAGCAACCCGGCGTGGATGAAAATGTCCGCGGCGCGCTGGCAAGCCGCATCAAGGCGCGCTGCGCCGATGCCAGCCTGCGCATTACGCGCACGGCCGTGCAAATGCATGGCGCCATGGGATTCGCCGACGAATGCGATGTCGGGATGTACCTCAGACGCGCGGTGACCCTGGCCGCGTGGCTCGGCGGTGCCGACGTGCACCGGCGCCGCTACGCGAGACTGGCGCTGACCGAAATCGCCGCCTGAACCATCCTGCCATTAAACACTGAACACTGATTGAGAACTCCGGAGCCGGACTGATGCAAGACTGGAACGCCATGCACGACGACGACTTCCGCATGGAAGTGCGTCGCTTTATCGAACAAAATTACCCCGAACATCTGCGCTTCCTGACCAATCGCCCGCCCTTCCAGGTGATCAAGCCCTGGCTCATGAAGCTGGCCGAGAAGGGCTGGAGCGCGCCGCACTGGCCGGTGGAATACGGCGGCATGGGACTGTCCCCGCGCAAACTGCTCATCTACATGGACGAACAGGGGCGCTGGGGCGTGGCGCGCCAGTTCCTGGGCGAGGCCGGCACGGTGCAGCTGGGCCCCATGCTGATCAGCCACGGCACGCCAGAACAGAAGAAGAATCTGCTGCCGAAAATACTGACCTACGAAAATATCTGGTGCCAGGGCTATTCCGAGCCCAATGCCGGCTCCGACCTGGCCAGCTTGTCCATGGAGGCGCGACTGGAAGATGACAGCTTCGTGCTCAACGGTCGCAAGATCTGGACTTCCAGCGGCCTGGACTCGACGCACATCTACCTGCTCGCCCGCAGCGACAAGCAGGCCAGGAAAAAACAGCAGGGCATCAGCTTCCTGCTGGTTGATCTGGCGGCGCCCGGTGTCACCGTTCGAGGCATCAAGAACATATCCGGCACCACCGAGTATTGCGAGATTACCTTTGACAACGTGCGCATACCGATCAGCAACATGGTCGGTGAACTGCATCAGGGCTGGACCGTATCGCGCAGCCTGATGGGCTTCGAGCGCATCAATACCGGCAGTCCGCGACGCGCCGAATTCGCCTTCAAACGCCTGGAAGCACTGGCCAGGGAGCGCGGATTGTTCAAGGACGCCGGGTTCGTTGATCGATATACCGAACTGGCGCTTGATCTGGCCGACTTGAAGGCCGTCTTCGTGCATTTCGCCGACATGTTGTGCCGTGGTGAAACGCTGGACGCCGATTTGTCGGTGCTGCAGTTGCTGTCGGCCGAAACCAATCAGCGCATCACCGAATTCCTGCTGGAGACCTCCGGTGAACTGGGCCTGACCGTGACTGAATCCGACAGCGACGGCCGGGTAGATGCCCTGCAGCCCTTCCTGGTCATGCGCGCCGTGACCATCGGCGCCGGGACCAGCGAGATCCACCGCGACATCATTGCCAAGCGCGTGCTGAAGCTGCCCAGCTGACTGACCTCAACCCAATCGCCTGAATACGGATAATCCTTGATGAGTTACACCACGCTGGAAGTCAAAAAAGACCAGGGCACCGGCTGGATTATTTTCAACCGGCCGCAGTCCAAAAACGCCCTCACCGTGGCGAGTTTCTACGAGGTGCATCAGGCCATCGATGAGATGACGCAGGACGACGCGGTGCGCAGCATCGTGCTCATGGGCAAGGGGGGCAATTTCTCCAGCGGCCGCGATTTCAAGGACACGAGCGAAGTGCCGCCGGATTTCGAAGAACGCCGCAACGATGCCTTCACCGCGCTGGAGCGCTGCCCCAAGCCGACCATTGCGGCCGTATCGGGTTACGCCATCACCGGCGGGCTGACCATGGTGCTCTCATGCGACATGGTGGTGGCGGCCGACAATGCCATCCTGCAGGACACGCACGCCAAAATCGGGGCGATCACGCTGCGCGCAAGCCGCATGTACGAACTGCTGGGCCCCATGCGGACCAAGGAGATGCTGTTTACCTGCAGGCGTATCGGTGCAGCCGAAGGCCTGGCCATGGGCCTGGTCAACAAGGTGGTGCCGGCGGCAGAACTCGAGCAGGCGGCAGCCGACATGGCCGCCGAAATCAACCGTCACGATCCGGTGGTGATTTCCGCCATCAAGAACATGATCAACAAGGTTATCCGGCAGGATCAGTTCCGGTTGCTCGACCTTGAAGAACTGGAAAAGCGGCGCTTCAATGAACTGGTGCCGGAACAGTCAGCCATGGCCAAGGGCCGCGAAGGGCTGGCAGGTTAGCGAGCGCTGGCGTCGCGCGACCCTCGATCGCGTCCGCGCCTCACGAACACGACATCCTCACTCCGGTGGAATGCCCGCTTCCTTGATCGCCTTGGCCCACTTGATGGCCTCCAGACTGGTGCGCTGCGCCAGCGCCTCGGGCGTGCCCGGTGAGGTCTCCAGGCCGATGGCGCTGAAGCGATCCACCAGATCCTTGGCACGCGCCGCCACATTGATCGCCTCATTGAGCCGGCTCACGATGTCACGCGGCAGTCCGGCCGGGCCGTAGGCTGCGAAGAAGGCGATCAATTCGTAGTCCTTGAATCCGCCCGCCTCGTTCACGGTGGGAAGGTCCGGAGCCACTGCAGAACGCTTCGTCGAAGTCACCGCCAGTCCGCGCACCTTGCCCGATTTGACCTGCGGCAGCATGACCGCGAAATCAGCGGTGAACATATTGACCTGCCCGCCCATCAGATCGGCAATCGCGTTGGGCGAACTCTTGTAGGGCACGTGCGTCATCCTGATGCCGGCCATGCCGGCCAGCATTTCGGACGAAACACGCTGCGAGGTGCTGGCAGTGGCAAAGGTCACCAGGCCGGGCTTGGCCTTGGCATAGGCGATGAATTCCGCCAGCGTCCTGGCCGGAAAGTCCACACTCACCGCCACGATCAGCGGCACCGATCCCATGAAACCGATGGGCGTGAACGCCGTGTCCTGATCATAAGGGAGCTTGATCATCAGGCTCTTCAGCGCGGCATTGGTGCTGTTGGTACCGAACAAAATGAGGTAGCCGTCGGCCGGCGCCTTGGCCACGGCGTCGGCACCGATCATGCCATTGGCACCCGGGCGGTTTTCCACCAGGATCGGCTGGCCCAGCGTGTCGACCATCTTGGCGGCAAAGGCGCGCGCGATCAGGTCAGTCGCGCTGCCCGGCGCAAACGGCACGATGGAGCGAATCGGCTTGTTGGGATAAGCCTGTGCGTGAACAGTGCCCGCCGCCGCCAACCAAAGTGCCGCAACGAATAGTGTGGACAAATGAACCAGCGAATTCCGGGTTAATACGTTCATTGTGGCACTCCATGAAGTAGAGGAAATTCAACCGCGTGCGGGCCAGTATCTTGAGCGTCGCGCAACCTGTCAAGCCGCGTTTGGTGCTTTATCGAGTGAGGCAGACCTACCGGGCCTGTCCGCCGAAGTCGCGCAAGGCGCGCTCGCGCAGCACGTTTTTCTGCGGTTTACCGCTGCCGGTCATGACATCGTCGAAGCCGGCCACAATGCCGATAAAGCGCGGCGCCTTGAATCCGGCGATGCGTTCGCGCGCCCACGCCACCAGCACCGCCGGGTCGATGGCGGCGCCACTGCGCAGCGCCACATAGGCCACCGGCACTTCACCCAGACGTGCATCGGGCAATCCGATAACCTGGGCGGCGGTCACATCCGGATGGTGCAACAGCAGGTCCTCGACTTCCGCCGGCGAGAGGTTTTCCCCGCCGACCCGGATGATGTCCTTGTGGCGACCAATGAAACGCAGCCGTCCATCATCCTTCAACACGCCCAGGTCGCCGGTCATCAACCAGCCATCGGCGTCGAAGGCCGCGCGCGTCTCGTCCGGCAGTTTGTAATAGCCAACCATGACGCTTGGCCCCTTGATCAGGATTTCTCCGGCTTGCCCCGTTGGCACATCGGCCAGCGTGAGTGGATCGCGCAGACGCAGGCGCACCCCGGGCAGCGGCCACATCCAGCCGGCAATACGTTCTTCGATCGGGTCGTCATAGCGGGAGAACGACACGCCCGGGGACGCTTCCGACAACCCGTAGGAACAGCACAGGCCGCCGATGCCCAGTCGTTCATGCAACTGCCGCAACACCTCCGGACTGGCCGCCGCCTGGCCGCCGCGCAAGCGCAGCCCATGGCTGCTGTCCACCGACTCCAGCAGCTTGAGAAACATGGCGTCATTGCCGGCAAACAACTCGCACTGCTCCTGCTGCATCATGGTGATCGCATCGGCGGCATCGAAGGTGGGAATGCTGACCAGGCAGGCGCCGGAGACCAGCGCACGCAGGATGCCGCCGGTGCTGGCGGCGACATGAAAGAAGGGCCGCGGACTGAAGTAACGGTCGCCCGCACGCATGCCCACCGCCAGAGCGCTGCCGCGCGCGTTGGTCAGCATGCCGTGCTGCGGCAGCATCACGCCCTTGGGACGGGAGGTGCTGCCCGAGGTGAACTGGATGAGCGCGATGCTGTCCGGACTGGCCGCGCAGGCCGGTGCCGCGCCGTCCAGCGCCGCGAAGGGCAGCGCCCATGCCGGCGGCTGCGCGCCGGTCATGACGCAGTGCCTCAACTCGGGCAGTGTCGCCCGCACCCGATCCACCATGGCGACAAAATCCACTTTCAGCAACCGGTCGGCGAATATGAGTGCGCGCGCGTCGGTATAGCGCATGGCCCAGGCCAATTCGTCGTCCTTCCAGCGCGTGTTGACGGGAATGGCGGTGGCCCCCAGATGCGCCAGCGCGAACCACGACAGCACCCATTGCGAGCAGTTGCCAAGGCAGATCGCGACATTGTCGCCGGCCACGATGCCAAGCTGCTGCAGGCCACCGGCGACGCGCTCCACGCGCCCGGCCAGTTCGCTGTAGGTCAGGCGCACACCGGCGATCACCAGGGCTTCCTGATCGGGCCGCTCGCGCGCCGCCAGCGCCAGCGCAGCGGGAAGGGTCTGCGGCAATGCGGCCGGCACTAAATCTGCCGTGGCCCTTGCCGTGGCCCTTGCCGTGGCCCTTACTGCTGCCTTCGCCGCATCGTTGCTGCTGCCGGCCTCAGGCATACGGCTTGGCGCACTGCGCGACCTTGCCGCCATCAACCACCAGTTCGGTGCCGTTGATGTGTCCGGACTCATCGCTGGCGAGGAACAGCGCGGCATAGGCCACGTCCTGCGTGGTGGCGCTCCTGCCTTGCGGCGAATTCTGGCCGCGCCGCTTCATGACGGTCTCCAGTTTGTCCGCACCGTGCATCGCCGTCAGCCGCTGCACGATCTGCGGCGTATCGACATTGCCCGGCACCACGCAATTGGAGCGGATGCCGCGATCGGCGAATTCCAGCGCCACGCCGCGGCTCAAGGCAATGAGGCCGGCCTTGGCGCATTGATAGGAAATCGAAGGGCTGCCCGGATAACGTATGCCGGCGACACTGGCAATGTGGACAAACACGCCGCCACCCTGCTTCTCCATGACCGGCAGCGCCGCCTTGCACGCAAAAAAAGCCGAGGTCAGATTGAGTTCGAGGCTGTCGCGCCATTGCTGCGCGGACACTTCGCGGGGCCCGCCGGGCCCGCCGCGCCCGATCACGTTCTGCACGATATCCACGCTGCCGAACGCCGTCTGACACGCGGCCACACAACGTTCCTGATCTTCCAGCCGCGTGGCATCGAACACTTCGGCTTCGCAGATGCCGCCGTCGTTGCGGATCATGTCGCGGGTTTCCTGCAGCGACTTCGGATCGACGTCAGCAATCAGCACGCGCGCCCCCTCGCGGGCGAACAACACGGCCAGATGGCGCCCGATGCTCATGCCGGGTGCCGATGTTCCCGCGCCCAGAACGATGGCGGACTTGCCTTGCAGCCGGCCGCCCATCATTCGGCCTTGGCGCCGGTCAGTTCGATGATGCGCTTCCACTTCACGCGCTCCTGCTGGATGACGGTGGCGAGCGTCTCCGGAGGACCGCCAACCGGCACGACCCGGTCATCGGCAAACCGCGCAATGACCTCGGGAATGCGCAGGATGCGATTCAAGGCCTCGTTCAGCCGGTTGATGACCGGTCGCGGCGTGCCGCCGGTGGTCGCCACATAGGTCATTGACGAAGCCTCGAAACCCGGCAGCGTTTCGGCGATCGCCGGAATATCCGGCTCCGAAGGCAGCCGCTCCAGCGTGGACACGCCCAGCACACGCAACTTGCCGCTGTCGTAAAACGGCTTGAAGGCCGCGATGGAGTCAATGGTGATCTGCACTTCACCGGCCATCAGCGCGAGTGCGGCAGGGGCGCTGCCCTTGTAGGGAACATGCGTCATGCTGACCCCGGCAACGGATTTCAGCAGTTCACCGGCAAGATGGCTGGAGGATCCGCCGCCGGTGCTGGCAAAGTTGATCAGGTTGGGCTGCGCCCTGGCCAGGGCAATCAGTTCCTTGACGGACTTCACCGGAATGGCCGGATTGATCACCAGCACATTGGGAATGCGAAACAGGAAAATGACCGGCGCAAGATCCTTCTCCGCATCGTAGGGCAGCTCCTTGTAGAGAAAGGGGTTGGTCACCTGCGGACCGGGCGTGCCGTAGAGGATCGTATAGCCGTCAGGTGCCGCCTTGGCCACTGCCGCGGCACCAATGGAGCCCGCCATGCCCGGACGGTTGTCGACAACAAAGCGCTCGCCCAACAGCTTGTACAGTTGCTCGGCGAGAACCCGTGCCTTGACGTCCGACCCGCCGCCGGGCGCGAACGGCACCACAAATCGCACCGACTTGGTCGGCCAGGACGGCGCCTGTGACAGCGCCTGACCTGATGCGATGCCTGCGACACCCGCCAGAATTGCAACGGCCACCTTGCGCTTCACCTGCCACATCATCATTCTCCTGCTGATTATGGGAATACGGAATACGCGGGAATACGCCGGCTTGTCGCGGGCCTGCGACCCGACACGGGGGCCGCACGCTGCGCCAGACCGCAAGCCGTTTGCTTATCGTTTGCATCTCGTTCCGATGATACTTCACCTTGCCATGCCGAGGTCCGGCCGGGAATGCGCACAGGCATCATTGGCGTAGCGTGTGCGCATCGTTTGAGCTGAGGCCAATATCCTTCCGCATGCCCGACTGCAGCCACCCTGCAGTGATCAGGACTTGATCAACGCCTTCACCTGCGGCCACTGGCGCCGGCTCACCGCCAGCTTCTCCGGACTGCCTTCCAGCACCACGGCCCAGCCCTCGCCTTCGCCGGCCTGATCAGCCCCGGAGGTAATCCGCTCGAAACCGCGAATCATCCGGCGCGCCACCAGGCAGCTGCGATGGATGCGCATGAACACATCGCCAAACTCCTCCTCCATGCGGCTGAGCGACTCCTCGATCAGATACTCGCGTTCGCTTGTTTTCACCACCACGTATTTCAAATCAGCCTTGAGGTAAAGAACATCGTTGACCGGCACCAGTTGCACCTTGCCGCGCTCGGCCACGCTGAAATGGCGACGCGGCTGGTCATCCAGTTTCGCCAGCACATCACGGCCGGGCCTGCCACCGCCACTGCCGATTTTTTTCAATGCCACCACCAGTCGCGCCGCCCGCACCGGCTTCAACAAATAGTCGATAGCATTCACTTCAAAGGCATCGACGGCATACTGGTCGTGCGCCGTCACAAACACCACGGCCGGAGGACTGTCCAGCACCTGCAGATGACCAGCCAGTTCGATGCCGCTCATGCCGGGCATGTGGATATCCACCAGCACGACATCGGGTTTTTCCGTCGCCACGGCGTCCAGCGCGGCGAGACCATTGGCGGCTTCACCCACCATCACATTGGGCACCTCGCCACGGCAATCCTCGAGCAGTTCGCGCATCCGGTTGCGCGCCGGCAGTTCGTCATCGACGATGAGGATTCGCAATGGCTCATTGGCATTCATGCAGGCGTTTCTAGCAGTTTGTTGAAATTCACTGAAGTGTCATTCTGAGGAGCGTAGCGACGAAGAATCTGATTTTTTCAAGTTATTGATTCGAAAGCAACAGCAGATCCTTCGCGAAGTTTATGCCCGTAGGGGTACTCAGGATGACAAGAACTGAGCGCATTGCGGATAAATTCAACAACTGCTAGGGTCTGTTGACATTCAGGTTAGCCAAACGAATGCTGCGACCAAAGCGATAAAAGAGGCAAACCGTTGGGCCAGTTTGTCATAACGCGTTGCGATTCGACGGAAATGTTTAATCCGGCAA
>CANKAJ010000091.1 GCA_947479645.1 Betaproteobacteria bacterium
TGCTTGAATATGGTGCGTAGTGTGCCCTCGGGCATGTCGCCGGGATGGTTCGGTATCGTGGTGTAGCGGTTCAGTGCCGGGTTGAACCAGATTTCGTGAGAGCCGGCGTCTATTGTGTAGTACCCAGGTTTGTCTGCGCCTCGATCAGCTTCTTGGCCACATCGCGCGCGATCTCGATGGTTTCCTGGATGGTTCTGCCTTGCGCCACCAGGCCCTGCACGTCTTCGCTGGTGGCGAGATAAACGCCTTCAGGCAGCTTCTCGATGTGCAATTGGATCATGTGTTCCATGGTGATGGCCCCTGGGGGAGAGGACGGTGAGGCTCGCGAGTGCTCCTGCTTTGTTCTGCAATGACAACAGGTACCTGTTCGGGCTTGCTGTATTCATTCATGACTTGTTTGCCGGCTGGCGGGACACAAGCCAATGACGGCCTTTTTCGGTCAGGCGATAGCGTTGCAAGCGGCTGTTCGGTCGCTCGGGCAGGGTCATTTCGAGATAGCCTGCCGCGATGGCAGGTACCAGATATGCCTTACGGAAATGTTCCGCATTTTTAAGGCCGATGGCATCCTGAATTACCTGCCTCGACATTTCACCCTGGACAGCAGCAATCAGCGTGGTGACTTCCGTGGTGACTTCCGTGGTGACTTCCGTGGTGACTTCCGTGGTGACTTCCCCGGTACCCTCCGGGGAAGTCACCGGTGCCAAAGGATGAACCGGCAGCCTAATCACGAAAGATGCCCGCTCATCGTCGCTCTCGAACACCGGTGCCGGCGAGCCATTGGCTGCCATTACCTTTAGGATTTTGGGTATGCCGGTGGCGCGCCCCTCGGTAAGGTCCAACTCCTTTAAAAATTCGCCAATGCGCCGATTCCGGTAGCGGCGGCTGACAGCACGACCCGCCTGCAGGTCATCCAGCCGGATTGACCGATCCGGGCCGGGAAAACTCAGTACCACCAGCTCTTGCTGGCTGATACGCACCTCTATCGGCTCACGCTCCTCATACGAGCGGTGATAAACCGCGTTCACCAGGGCTTCTTCGACCGCCGCATAGGGAAAGTTCCAGACCCTTTGTGCCTCGGCGCGCTGCGGATGTTTGATCACGGTTTCATGGAGATAATTGCGCTGAATGTAGTCCAGCGCCTCCCGCGTCATTCGGCCGAGTGGCCCCTTGAAGGTCTTTTCGACAAAGCGGTCACCACCAGCGCCTTCCGGGAACCACAGAACATCGATCTGCGTGCCCGGGAAAAAACGTTCGGGCAATTCATTGAAAAACAGCAGGCCCACGTTCTTGGGCAACGGGGCTTCGCTCGCGCCGCCTGCCACGTTCATCTGCCTGCCCAGCGCTTCCGCAGATAACGTGGGCGCATCCGCGGCCAGATCGCTACCCACCTCCCGCAGGAAATCCTGCATCAGCGGCAGCGACAGATCGTCCACACGGGCCGATTGATGGAAGCGGTCATCAAACGGCACCTTGGCCGTGAGGCTCAGCAATTCCTGTTCGATTTCGCCCTTTGCCTCCACGGTGCTGGTGTAGCGGCGTATGTAGTAGTGCGAGGTCTTATGCCTGGCGGTAACGCTGGCAGGCGCCTTGTATGGCCGGTTCTGTCCACCTGGCGCCCACAGCACGATCAGGTTGCGGCCCTCCACCTTCGCCACGGTCAGTACCGGAAAGTAGGGCGGTTGAATTGACTGGCAGTGCCCCAGTAATTCCCGCTGGATTTTGTCGATCTGATTATCCGGCAAGCCCACGGGCGGAAAGACCGGCTGGTCATGTTCGTCGCAACTCTGCCCGATCACCACATAGCCACCGCCGAGATTCTCGAAATCATTCGCGAAAGCGCAGAGCGTGCGAATGATCGCGTCAGGATTCCAGCCTGTCTTGTATTCGATGCGCTCGCTCTCGACAGTGCGTTGGCGCAGCAGGTCCTGCAGGTTGATGGGAAGTTTGTTGGCGGACAACCGGGCGTGCTCCGAATGGGTTAGTGAGCAATTCTAGCGGCGGAAACTTGCGGCAGCGGTTCGTAGATCAGAATCTCCACGTCCTTGAGGTCGGCAAGCGCCAGTTCGATCTCCTTGCGCACCTCGTTCCACTTCAGCCCGCCAAGACCTGCGCCAAGCGCGGGTATGGCGACTGATTTGACCTTGTTCTCCACCAGAAAGCGCCGCAGATCTCGCAGACCTTCCACCACCCATTCCATCTTAGAGGGTGCCCGCCAGTGCTGCTTGGTGGGGAAGTTGATCACCCAGCGTGAGCCATCGAGTTCGCGCACTTCGGTGACGAACATTTTGCCGGTGCGTACTTCGCCAGCTTTGCACGCCACTGCATAACGTTGGAAGTTGTCAGCGAAGCGCTGCTTGAACATCAAGGCAATGCCCTTGCCCATCACACCCACTGTGTTGACGGTATTCACCAAAGCCTCGGCATTGGCTTCGAGGAGATTGCCCCGGATGTACGTAATCATCGTAAGTTCAAATCCAATTGAAGCGCAATTTTCCAATCATTCGCTATCTTGCAATGCCCGGCCCCGCGATCAACCAACATGAGAGGTTCTGATCGCCTCCCTGACTTATTCCAATGAAGCGGGGAGACGAGTTGATTTTGGCGCATCAATAGACCAAGATTGTATGATATCAATATCGTGCCAAATATCTGTGAAATATTGATATCCTATCATTATTGATAATAATTAAACCAGCCAACCCGGATTGATTTCCCCAGCCTTACTTGCCCATCACCCTTTAACAAACCCCGCCACACTCTTCCCCGCCGTCCACCCGGTCACCAGCGCCGGTCCCAGGCCGCCCATGTAGCCGAAGTGGCCAATGTTGCCGGCATCGCAGCCGGCGGCGTACAGGCCTTCGATGGCGCTCTGGCGATAGTCGGTGCCGATGGCGATGGTCGCGGCATCGGTGGCCATGGAGGGGCGTGTCTCGGGCAGCGGGGCGAGTGGCGAGGTGGTGCCGGCGCGGCGCAGCACGCGGGCGCGCTCGTCGATGAGCAAGCCGCCCATGGTGAAGGTGATCGAAGCTTTCACACCCACCGCGTAGAAGGGCGCTCGCGTCAGGCTCTTGCGATTGCGTTTCCTTGGCGGCTTGAGGTTGCCGGCATGGCCCGAGTCGATCAGCCGGTTGAACTGGGTGATTTCCTGGAACAGCCGGTTCTCCGGCACGCCAAACGCGCCCAGCTGACGGCACAGCTCTTCGATGTTGTCGGCGACGGCGATCGGCGCTTTGGCCGCTCTGGCGCGTTCGAAGATCACGCGCGTCAGTTGCTCCTTGCCCTTCACGGCGGGGGCGTCCATGAGTTCCTGATCGACGATATAGAAGCCCATGCCGCGCGGCTGCTGGGCGAGCGCCTGGTTGAGCGCGTGTTCGGAGCTGCCATGGGATTCATCGGCAAAGCGCTCGCCGTGCAGATTGACGGCGATGGATTGCTGGCCGTACCACTGCGTGTAGTCGCGGAACGATTGCCTGGAGATGCGCGCCGGCGGCGCGGCCAGGGCGTGCCCGTAGAAAGTATCCAGGCCCGGCGATGCCGCGGCGCCGATCTGCGTTGCGGCGAGAAAGCCATCGCCGGTTTGCCACGGGTTGCCGCGCAGATAAAGATTGTCCGGATCGCGCACCACATAGCGCGCCAGCAGTTCGGTATTGCCCTGGAAGCCGCCGGTGGCGATGACGACAGCGCGGGCCGCTTCATCCTGCGTGCGACCGTTGCAGGCCATGCGCACGCCGCAAATCACGCCGTCCTGGGTGATCAATGCATCGAGTCCGGATTGCAGGCGCACTTCGCCGCCCAGTCGCTGGAACTGGTCAGCCAGCGCCGCAATCGCCTGGGGTGCGACGATGGTTCGCTCGTTGCGGCCGAGTTCGGGATTGAATGTTTTGGGGCTGAGCGTGGCGCCCTGACTTTCCAGCCAGGCCCAGGCGGCGTCGATGCTGTCGTGAACCAGCCATTGCAAGACGGGGTCGCCATCCGGAATCTCGGCGCGAATGCGCTCGAAATCCGAGAACGACCAGATGACGCCATTGGAGATGGCCGCGTTGCCGCCCAGTTCGGGCGCCTTCTCGATCAGCATGACCTTTGCGCCGCCTTCCAGCGCGGCGACCGCGGCAGCAAGGCCGGATAATCCGCCGCCGCAAACGATGACGCGATCCGTGTTTTTGTCAGACATGTGTTGGGGCCCCTGTGTTCTTCATTGACTATAGGCTCCGTTATTTGCGCTTTTCCATGGTGCGCTGGAAGGCCGGGCGCGCGCTGATGCGTTGCACCCAGTCGGCCACCCTGGGCAAGGCCGCGACGTCCTCGCGGTTGATCGCCGGGCGGTACAGGAGCGACAGCACGTTCAGGTCGGCCACGCTGAAATTGGCGCCGGCCAGATAGGCCTGGCGTTCCAGCGTGGGCTCCAGGATCCGATAGCGCGTCTGCAGCCAGTCCTTCGAAATCTTCATGCCCAGCTTGCCGGCGGTGTCGGCCGGCCCTTCCACCTCACAGGCGCCCCACAACGTCCATTTGTAGATGGTGGCACGCTCGGCCGGCGTGGCGCCCATCAATGCGCCACCGCCATGCACCGAGCCCAGGTGCATGTTGATGGCGAAGGACTCCCACAGCACCAGGTCGCCGTCGACCAGCGTGGGCACATGGCCGTTGGGATTCAGCGCCAGGTATTCCGCCGTCTTGTGGGTGCCGCTGGCGAGGGGGAAAGACACGTGCTCGTAGGGGACGCCCAGCTCCTCCAGCATCCACATCACACGAAAGGTACGGGTCATTGGCGGGCCATAAAGTTTGATCACGAATCTCTCCTGGTGGTTAACGTTAGCGATAGCGGCAAATGTTACTCCGCGGATTGGCTGCAGTGCATTTTGTGCGGTGCGAGCTCGGCGCGGGTCGAGTTTGTACAATGCCGGATTGACGCACTGTAGCGGAATTGTTTCGAGAAAGAGATGTCATTCCGAGTATCCCTACTGACATAAACTTCTCGAGGAATCTGTTGTTATACAAAAATTCAAAAGCAGATTCCTCGCTGCACTCGGAATGACAATGTTGAAGTTTGTCTTACCTATCTTATAGCCCATCCAGGCTGAAGGGGTTATTGATGGCTGTTGATCAAGTTGAAGTGGAGAACGCCGATGTCATTGTGCTCGGTGGGGGTGGCGCGGGCCTGTCAGCAGCGGTATCGGCGGCGCGTTGCGGCATGCGCACCGTGCTGCTGGAGAAGTGTGCCGAACTGGGTGGCACCACGCGCTGGTCGGTCGGGTCGATCAGCGCTGCCGGCACGCGCATGCAGCGCGCCGCGGGCATCACCGACAACATCGCGGATTTTCGCATCGACATGATGGCCTTCGTGCCCGACCATGCGCCGCGCGACAATCCCCGGCTGCGTGATCTGCTCGCTGCCGAAGCCGGCCACACGCAGGAGTGGCTGGAAGACATGGGCGTGGTGTTCTCCGGGCCATTCCCCGAGCCGCCCAATCGCGTGCCGCGCATGCACAACGCCGTGCCCGGCTCGCGCATGTACGTGGCCAAGCTCACGCAGGCGGCACGTCGCGCCGGAACGGACATCCGGCTCGAAGCCGATGTGCATGAACTGTTGCAAGCGGACAATGGACGCATCATCGGTGTTGAATACACCTGTCAGGGCGTGCGTCGCCGCTTGCACGCCAGCCGTGGCGTGATTCTCGCCACCGGTGACTTTGCCGGCAGCCGCAGCAAGCGCGAAGCGCATCTGCACACGGCCGCCGCGCGAGCGATACCGGTCAACCCCAACAACACCGGCGACGGACTGGAACTCGCCAAGCGCGTCGGTGCCGCCTGGCACAGCATGGACGTCGTGCTGGGACCGCAATTCCGTTTCCCGCGCTCACCCAGCCCGGGCTTCATCGAGCGCCTGCCCTTGTGGACCTGGCTGGCGCGCATCGGTGCTTTTTACTTCAAGCACGCGCCGGCGTGGATGTTGAAGCCGCTGGTGACTTCCCTCCTGATCGCCAACATGTCGCCTTCGGAAAAACTGTACAAGGAAGGCGCCGTGCTGGTTGATCTGGATGGCGCGCGGCTCGATGTCGGCAAGGGCGCCAATGCGCTGGCAATGGCGCGCGATGCCGCCGGCTACATTCTGTTCAATGAGCGCATCGCCAGCTTGTTCAGCAAGTATCCGTATTACATCTCGACCGCCCCGGGCATTGCCTACGCCTATTTCGCGGACTATCAGCGCGGCCGGCCCGACCTCATGCATCGCGCGCCGACCACCGCAGCGCTGGCGGCAAAGTTGAACATGTCGGTTGAGCATCTGCGCGTGTCACTCAAAGACCAGGGAGAAGGTCCGCGCTATGCGCTGGGGCCGGTGAACGCCATGCTCACCATCACCGAAGGCGGCCTCGCCGTCGATGAGCAGCATCGCGTGTTGCGCGCCGACGGCCAGCCCATCGATGCGCTGTATGCCGTCGGCGGCACGGGCCAGGCCGGCATGCTGCTCAAGGGCCACGGCCTGCATCTGGTTTGGGCCCTCACTTCGGGGCGGCTCGCCGGGGAGTTGGTGTCGCAACGCGCGCCGGCGGCTGCGGTGTAGATGGATAACCGAAAGTCTATCTGCCGTAACAGTTTGTTGAAATTCGCAGAAATGTCATTCTGAGGAGCGTAGCGACGAAGAATCTGCTTTTTCAAGTTGTTGTTTCAAAAGCAACAGCAGATCCTTCGCTACGCTCAGGATGACAAGAATTGAGCGTATTACAGATAAATTCAACAAACTGCTAAGCCACTAGCATAACTGCCTGTAAACCCGCGTCAGTATTGGCTCTGCGAGAGGCAAGATCAACCGCCGGTGATTCCCCCGACACGGATCACCTCGGCCCACTTGACGCGTTCGGCCTGCACGAAGCTGGCGAACTCTTCCGGCGTGATGGTCTCGAAGGGGGCGCCCAGGGCTTTCATGCGCTCCTGGACTTCGGGCACGCTGGCGATATCGGCGATGATTTTGTAGAGCCTGGCGATAATGGGTTTGGGCGTGCCGGGGGCGACAAACAGACCGACCCACGTGATGGCCTCGAATGATTCCAGGCCCGGTGTTTCCGCCACGCTCGCTACTTGCGGCAGCGCCGCCACGCGACGCTTGGTGGTCACGCCCAGCGCGCGCACCTTGCCGGCAAGGATGCTGGGCAGTGCCGTCGGCTGACTCTCGATGACCATTTGCACGCGGTTGGCCAGCAATTCATTGAAGGCAGGACCGGTTCCGCGCAGCGGCACATGGTCGATGCGGACCTTGGCGGCCCACTTGAAATATTCGGCGATCAGGTTGCTGTTGCTGCCGATGCCGGCGCTGCCGTAAAACAGCTTTTCCGGATCGCGCTTCACATAGTCGATCAGTTCCGGAATGTTGCGCACCGGCACGGCCGGGTTGACCATGACCACGCTGCCGGATGCGTAGAAGCGCGTTACCGGAACGGCATCGTCTGCGGGTTCGCGCTGGCTGCCGGCGTTCTTGCGCAGGATGGGCCCGGTCACGATGCCGCCAACGGTGCCGATCAAGAGCGTGTTGCCGTCGGCTGGCGCCTTCAGCGCGGCCGCCGTGCCGATGCCACCACCGGCGCCGTCGATGTTCTCCACGGGCAAGGGTTTGCCGATCTTGATGGACAGTTGCTGCGCCACCAGTCGCGCGATCACATCGGTCGCGCCGCCGGGCGGAAAGGGCACCACCATGCGCACCAGGCCGGTCGGCCATTCCTGCGCCAGTAGCGTCGGTGACAGCAATGCGAACACCAGCGTTGTCAGAAGCCGCAACATTGTTCCTCCTTGTTGTACGAAATTGTTATGAACCAATATCAAGAATCGAGTCATTCGGAAGCCCTTGGCTGAGGAATCTGTATCAAATGCAGATTACTCGCTACGCTCGGAATGACAAATTTGCCGACTTGTGATTTTGAAGTGAAGTCCAAGTCGATATTGTTCTTCGTATAATACCCTTCATCGCCAGATGCGCCATTCGAAGCGCCGTTCCATCCCGCCGTCCCATTCAGAGGAGATTCGCGAAATGAATTCCGGTCTTTCGGCGTCGCCTGCCGCCACGACACCATCGGGCAAACTGGCGTTCTACGCCAGCGTCGGCGCCGTGCTCACCCAATACGATGTGGATGTTGCCGGCCTTGCGTTGACCCGCAAGGGCAGTGTGACGCTGCCTGCCGGCGTGCAGTACGTCTGGCCGCATGCCTCGGGTCGCTACCTGTATGTGACATCGAGCAACAGCGCGCCCGGGAGCGGACCGGAGGGCACCGTGCATCACCTGAGTGCCTTTCGCATTGATGCGCAGACGGGTGAGCTGATCCCGCACGGCAACGCAATTCCGCTGCCGGTGCGGCCCATTCACATGACCACCGATATTCCCTCCACGCATGTGCTGGTGGCCTATAACCGGCCCAGCATGTTGCGGGTGTACCGCATCAATGCCGATGGCACGCTGGGTGATGAAGTGAAGCAGAGCGAGTCACTCGATTTCGGCATTTACGGTCATCAGGCGCGCGTGACGCCGGACAACCGGCTGGCGCTCTTCGTCGCACGCGGCAACAACCCGGCGCCTGGCAAGCCCGAAGATCCGGGTTCGCTCGAGGTGTTCCGCTATCAGGATGGCGTGCTGTCGGCGCAAACGTCCATCGCGCCAAACGGCGGTTATGGTTTCGGCCCGCGTCATCTGGACTTTCATCCCGTGCAGCCCTGGGTGTATGTGTCGCTGGAGCGCGAGAGCAAGATGCAGTTGTACCGCATCGTCGGTGACACGCTTTCAGCTGAACCGCTGTACAGCAAGCCCATCCTGGCCAATCCGGACAAGATCATTTCGCGGCAGGCGGCGGGCACCGTGCACGTGCACCCCAGCGGCCGTTTCCTCTACGGTGTGAATCGCGCCGATACCACCGAGCTTGTCGAGGGCAGGAAGGTGTTCATCGGCGGCGAAAACTCGCTGACGGTGTATGCCATCGATGAGACGACCGGCGAACCGGTGCCGATACAGCATGTCGAAACGCGCGGCATCCACTGCCGTACTTTCCACATCGACCCCAGCGGCCGCATGCTGGTCGCCGCCCACAACAAACCGGTGCTGGTGCGCGATGGCGCCGGCGTGCGCAGCGTGCCCGCCTGCCTGTCGGTGTTTCGCATCGGTGATGATGGCAAACTCGATTTCGTGCGCAAGTACGATGTCGAGGTTGGTGACAAGATGATGTTCTGGACAGGCATGGTGGCCTATTAACGTGGTTGCGCGAGAGCGCTGACAGGAGCAGTCATGAAAAGTCTTTTGCGCGCAATGATGCTGTTGGCACTGGTGTTCAATGCAGCGTCTTCACAGGGACAAGGCTATCCGACCAAGCCGGTGAAGGTCATTATTCCCTACGGGCCGGGCAGCGCAACCGACTTCGTGTCGAGAACGCTGACGGACGAGTTGCGGGGCTTGCTGGGCCAGCCCTTCGTCATCGATTACAAGCCCGGCGGGGATGGCTCGATCGGCGCGACCGCCGTGGCCACCGCGGTGCCCGACGGTTACACCCTGCTGGTCGGAACCAATGGCACCCATTCGGCCAACCCGTATTTGTTCAAGAAACTGGCGTATGACCCGATCAAGGACTTCACGCCGATTTCCTATCTGGTGTCCTTCACCTCGGTGGTCGCGGTCACCCCCTCGCTGCCGGTGTCGAGCGTGACCGAACTGATCGAATATGCCAGGGCCAATCCGGGCAAGCTCTCCTATGCCTACGGCAACACCATCGGCCGGGCCACCTTCAGCACCCTGTTTCGCATCGGTGGCGTAACCAACGTCATTGGTGTTCCTTACAAGAGCAACCCGCAGGCGGTTACGGATGTCATTGCCGGGATTTCCAACATGACGCTGGTGGACCTGGCCACCAGCATCGGCTTGCTCAAGGCCGGCAAGTTGAAGGCGATTGCCGGCGCCCGGCTCAAGCGTTCCAGCGTTTTGCCGGAGGTGCCTGCCATATCGGAAACGCCGGGCTTTGCCGGCTTTGATATTCGTTCATGGGTGGGCTTGTTCGGGCCGGGGGGAACCCCGCGCAATATCGTCGAAGCGCTCAATGGGGCAACCCGCAAGGCGATGACCAAACCCGATGTGCAAAAACGTTTTCAGACCGTCGCCGCCGAGCTGGAGCCGGGAACGCCTGAAGAATTTCAGGCGCATGTCCTGAAACAGCGTGACATCTGGCGGCAGCGTCTGAGCGAAGCCGGCATCGAGCCGGAATAATTCAACCGGGAGTACATGTTCGTGACTGCAGCCACACCTTCGCATGCCCAGGCAATCGAGTCGGTCAACGGGACCGACGTCTGCATTACCCGCCAGCAGGGCAAGCCCCTCATGCTGCTGGTGCGCATGGCCTCCCGGGGCATGGGCGGATGGGACGGAATCTGGGACGGCCTGTGCGAACACTTTTCGGTGGCCCAGTTCGATCTGAAACGACCGACCGCCAAAGACCTGGAAGATCCGGTTCAGGTGTTCCAGGGCCTGGCTCAGGATTGCGCCAATGTCGCGCGGGGACTGGGCTACGACGGGTTCCATATTCTCGGATGGACCGGCGGGGCGCACCTGGCGTTGCGCTGCGCCGTGGATTTTCCGCAGACGCTGCTGTCGTGCACCGTGGTCAACCCGTTCTATCCGTTGCCGGACATGCGGCCCTTGCACAAGGGCAACGAATTCATGCGCACGATGCTGCAAGGTGGCGGACGCGAGGTGTACACCTATTACTGGTTCATGGCCGGCCTCAGCCCGGAATTCGTGCGCACCCGATTTGACGAGGTCGAGCGCATGGTCCAGGCGCGCCTGGCCGCCGACAGTTTCATGCAGGCGCAGGCCACCGATGTGTCCCGATGGAGCGAAGTGCTGCGCGGCTTCTGGCTGGAGGAAGCCGAGCTGGCTTCCATCAGGACGCCTACCCTGATCGTCGGGTCAGGACTTGATCCCGCTTATTTTGGTCCAAGTCCGGACATGGCCAGACGGCTGCACTCGCGCCTGCCCGCCGCGGAGTTCGCGCTGGCCGAGGGCTACGGCAGCCTCATGCTGATGGAGGCGCCGCAGGTTTTCATTCGACTGAGCAAGGCTTTCCATTCAAGGAACGCATTGAACACGCATTGAACACATAAGGGAGCAGCCAATGAACCAGCGTGTGAAAGTTGTGGGTTGGGGGCGGTCTGGTGGCGCCATGGCGCAGCGTTTTCGCGCGCAGGCGCGGCGCCTGGCCTTGGTTGTTCCTGCCTGCGGTGTGGTCGCGCTGGCGTGGCTGCCGTCGTTCGCATATGCACAGGGCACCTTTCCCACCAAGCCGCTGCGGCTCATCGTGTCGGTTGCCCCGGGTGGTGGTGCCGACGCGCTGGCGCGCTTGTCTGCCAGCAAAGTGAGCGACCGCCTCGGTGTGCCCGTGGTGGTGGAGAACATCAGCGGCGCGTCCGGGTTGCTCGCCATCCAGACCGTGGTGAAGGCCACGCCTGACGCCTACACGCTGAGCATCAATTCCAGCAGCAGCTATAACGCCACCATGTACTCGGGCAAGATTCCGGGTGATCCGAAGAAACTGCTGGCGCCCGTGGCGCAGATCACCTCGCAGCCGCTGGTCCTGGCGGTCAATGTCGCGCTACCCATCCACACCATGCAGGACCTGGTCGCCTACGGCAGGAAGAACCCCGACGGATTGAATTACGCGTCGCCGGGCATCGGCACCTCGTCGCATCTGATCGGCGAGATCATCAACCAGAAGGCCGGACTGAAGATGATGCACATACCCTACAAGGGCATCGGTCCGGGCATTCTGGATGTCATCAGCGGGCGTATCGAGATGGCCTTCGGCAGCCCTGCCTCGGTGGGGCCGCATGTGCGCTCGGGCAAGATCAGGGCAGTGGCCGCCAGCGGCGCCAAACGCACCGCCGGTCTGCCTGACCTGCCCACCATGGCCGAGCAGGGGCTGGACATCGACTGGTCGAGCTGGTTTGGCATCTTCACCACCTTCGGCAGCCCGCGCCAGAACATCCTCATCCTCAATGCCGCCTTCAATCAGGCGGCGGCGACGCCGGAGATGCAAAAAATGTTCACCGCCGACGGTTCCGAGTCGGCGCCCGTGACGCCCGAGCAGTTCGGCCAGTCAGTCAATCATGTGCTGGATACCGGCGCCAAGCTCATCAAGGACCTGGGGCTCAAGCTGGAGTAGCAGTTGCGGTAATCTGCCGCCGCTTGGCCCGGGAGTGAATTGAAAGTGACTCCGGCACCAGGCCGGCTTCGCGCATGGCCCTGGCGGACCTCGGGATGTCGCTGGCGATGAAGGCGGTGAACTGTTCGGGACTGGCACTGGCCTGCATGCAAAGTGACCGCCAGTCCAAGCGATGCGACTCCTGTCAATGTATCCTCTATCACATCACAAATATTCCGAGGACAAAAAGGAGCCCGCCATGCAAAGCTACCATATCGAAAAATACGGCAGTGTTGACGGCCTGGTGTTGCGTTCGCACGATGATCCCACGCCCGGTCCGGATGAAGTGGTCGTGCGCATGCGCGCCAATTCGCTGAACGCCCGTGATGTCAATGTTCTGAAAGGCACCTACCGGGCGCACTCGCGGCCCGGATTGATTCCGCTCTCCGACGGTGCCGGCGAGATCAGTGCGGTCGGTGCGCGCGTGAAGCGGGTCAAGGTCGGTGATCGGGTCGCGGCCCTGTTCCATCAGCGCTGGCTGGGCGGGCGCCTGAACCGCGACTGCATGGGTTCGGACCTGGGTGACAGCCTTGACGGCATGCTCACCGAACAGGCGGTATTGAATCACGAAGGGGTCGTGGTGTTGCCCGCGCATCTGTCCTTCGAGGAGGCCGCCACGCTGCCCTGCGCCGGTGTCACCGCGTGGGCGGCGCTGACCGACTTCACGCCGGTGATGGCCGGCGACACGGTACTGACGCTGGGATCGGGCGGCGTTTCCGTGTTTGCAGTGCAGTTCGCCAAGCTGATGGGCGCGCGCGTCATCGCCACGACCTCCAGCGCTGAAAAGGCCGCGCGCCTGAAGGCACTGGGCGCGGACGAAGTGATCGACTACAAGGCGACACCGGACTGGGACCAGGAGGTCATGCGCCTGACCGGCGGGCGCGGCGCCAATTTCGTCATCGAAGTGGGTGGTCCGGGCACGCTGGCGAAGTCATTGAAGTCCACCGCCATCGGCGGCAGCGTGGTGCTCATCGGCACCATCTCGGGCATCGGTCAGTTGCTGGACCCGACGCTGTTTCGCGGCAAGGCAATCTCGATGCGCTCGCTGTCGGTGGGCAGCCGCCAGACCTTCGATGCCATGAATCGCGCCATCGCTCAACACAAACTGCGCCCGGTTGTGGATCGTGTATTTCCGTTCGCAGACGCGAAAGCCGCCTATAGCCACATGCTGGCGCAGAAGCATTTCGGCAAAGTGGTGATCGGTTACGCCTGAACGGATTTAATCGTCATGCCCGGCAAAACGCCGAGAACGTTGCTCAGGCCGCTTCGCGCTGCAGCGTTTTTGCGACGCCGTAGTAATCGCTGAAGTGTGCCCCCACCGGCCGCTGGATGTTGGTGGCGATCCAGCCGCGCACCATGCAGCGGCGCCGGTCCGGCTCGGGCCAGTCCTGAAAATCGGTGCGCGCATGCAGCGTGGTGAAATTGTTTACCAGCTGGATTTCGCCGCGGTTCAGCGTCATGTCCAGGCACAGCTCGGCATCATCCGCCAGGCGGTCCAATACATCGAGGGAGGCCTTCTCCAGCTCGGTGTAAGGTGCGCCCTGCAGGATGGCCGTGGCCAGGGTATTTCTCGAATAGCGGCAGGACAGGGTGCGGTCCTGCATGTCGAAGACCGGCATGCGCCTGACCTCGATGTCGCCGCCTTCCTCCACCGACATGTAGTTCAGGCCGTGGGCCAGCACGTTCACCAGGTCGGGGCGTTCCTTCAGCAGGTGATTGAACACGGTGACGGCGCTGGAGATGCGGCTCACGCCGCCTGAGCGCGCGCGCTGCATGCACAGCAGGCCGACCATGGCGGCGCGGTCGGTGTGGAACTTGAGGTCTTCACTGGTCATGTAGCCGCGCACGCGCGCCTCGCCCAGCTTCTTGCCCAGGTCCTTCACTTCGCACAACAGCTCGCCGTAGGAATTCTGGCTCACCGGTTTGCCCAGCAGGTTGAGCATGATCCAGTAACACGCCCGCAAGGTTCCGTCATCCAATGCAGGGCTGAGACCCCTGAGCACGACAAAGCCGCGACCGAGCATGACTTCCTTCTCGACTTCCCCAAAGAAGCTTGCGGTCTGTGTGAGGCGGCTGCGGTCAATGGCATATTGCGTGATGGAATCGACCGAATCACGGTCAACCCGCGCTGCTTGGGCTAACAGTTCGTCGATCACCGGATGCGGCATCTGCAACAGCCAGCGCTCCGGATGCGGCGCCAGGTCTTTCGCATACCAGGCCGAGGGATGGTCAACCGGTGCCAGCGTTGGTGCATTCATGTGCGTGTCTCCTTGTCAGTGAATTGCCGCGAGACTTGGAATCGGTTTCAAAATGAATGTCAAAGCATGACTCGCGCAGACGAATTCTTCGTCCGCGCAGTGCTTTTGCGGAAGTCCTCGCGCGCTTCGCTTGCGGCCTCGGGATTTGGGTACGGATGATAGGTATCCGCACCCAAATCCCGAGGTTTGGAAATGCAGTCACATGCATTCCGCGGCGGTTGGAGCGCACTTTTTCCCGGGCCTGAGTTCATTTTGACACCGATTCCTATTTGACCTTGCCCTGGCTGCGCAGTGCGGCAATGGTCTCGACAGAATACCCCAGAGCGCCGAGGATTTCGTCAGTGTGTTCCCCGGCGGTCGGCGGCTGGTGCCGCAGCGTGGGCGACTGGCCGTCGATTTCGAAAGGCATATTGGGCAGGTTGACCATCTTTCCGTTGGGCATGCGCGTGTGCATCATGCGGCCATGCGCCAGCAGTTGCGGATCGTCGAATAGCTCGCCGGGTTTGCGCACCGGCGAGAAGGGAATGCTGATCTCCTCCAGTTTTCGCGAGAGTTCCACCAGGCTGTGCCTGGCGACCACCTCCGCCACCGCCGGCCGCAGGATGTCGCGGTAGAGCACGCGTTCCTCGTTTTCGGCGAAACGCGGATCAGCCAGCAGATCTTCGCGACCGAAGGTCTTGCAGAAGGCCGTCCAGTGATTGTTCGAGGTGATGCCGATGAACAAGGGCGTGCCGTCGGCGGTCGGAAATGTCTCGTAGACAGCCCAGGCGCCGTCTCGCGCCGGCATGGGCGGCGCGGGTTTGCCGGTCATGGCTTCGCCGGTCATGTGCTGGGAAACCAGGAAGGCCGAGGACTCGTACAGCGCACTGGTGACCTTGCGCCCCACGCCATCGGCATCACGCTGGCGCAGTGCGGCCAGCACACCCACCACGCCCATCACGCCACCCATGATGTCCACCACCGAAGAACCGGCGCGCAACGGCATGCCGGGCGGACCGGTCATGTAGGCAAGACCGGTCATGTACTGCACGATCTCATCCAGCGCCGGGCGCTTTTCATAGGGACCGGGCAGAAAGCCTTTCAGCGAGCACAGCACCAGGCGCGGGTTGAGCCGGTGCAGTTCGTCCCAACCGAGGCCCAGGCGTTCCATGGTGCCGGGCGCGAAGTTCTCTATCAGCACGTCGGCCTTTTTGATGAGCTTGTGGGCGATGTCCATGCCCTCGGCGGATTTGAGGTCGATGCAGAGGCTTTTCTTGTTGCGGTTGAAATAGGAAAAAAAACCGCTGGCAAAACCGCGCAGGCGGCGCGTGCGATCGCCCAGCGGCGCCGGTTCCACGCGGATCACTTCGGCACCCAGATCACCCAGCACCAGGCCGGCCGTCGGCCCCATCACCGTATGCGCCATTTCCAGAACGACAATGCCTTTTAGCGGCATCATCGCGTTCGAATGTTGTTCATTGCTCAAACCGAAGCTCCTATTGGTCGAACGAAAAACGAAACCCGTCTCCCCACGCTGACACTCTTCCCACCGACGGCGAAGGAAAGTGACAGGGGCAGACCAGCGTACGCGTGTCGCAGAATTGTTGCAGCAGGCCGCGTCGCGAACGCGCGCCCAGCGGTGAATCAAAATCAACGCGCATGCCCAGTTCCGGATACTTCGCCTGCAGGGGCGAATGCATCAGGTCGCCGGTGAGCACCGCGTCCTGTCCGGTCCTGCCCAGCAGGATGGCATAGTGGTCCGGCGTGTGCCCCGGTGTGGGCAGGAAGCGGATGTGATCATTCACCTGGTGGTCGCTCGCCACCAGGTCGGCGCGCCCGGCTTCAACGATCGGTATCACGCTGTCCAGCATGGGTGTGGTTGCGCCCGAGCGGGTCTGCTCCTCCCAGTACTGGTATTCCTGCTTCGAGAAGAGATAACGCGCATTCGGAAAGGTGGGCACCCAGCGGCCATTCTCCTGCCGGGTGTTCCAGCCGACATGGTCCAGATGCAGGTGGGTGCACATCACATAGTCGATGTCCTCGACTTTCACGCCCGCTGCGGCGAGGTTGTTCAGATAGGTGCCGTCCTGCATGCGATGCCAGTGCGGGCGATGCGGCAGGTTCTTGTCGTTGCCAACGCAGCTGTCCACCAGGATGGTGTGGTGCGGCGTGCGCACCAGATAGGATTGAATGCACAGCACGATGCGGCCTGCGGCATCGATGGCGCCGCAGGCCTGCAGCCAGGCGCGGTTCTCCTCCAGCGCTGCGTCGGTCAGGGACGGGAAATAGGTCTTGATGTCGTAGAACGGCCGTTCCTGTTCGATGATTCTCTGGATGCTGAAATCACCGACCTTGATGCTGCTGATCATAGGCACTCCATCTCAATGCAATCTCAATGCAATCACAAAACAGCGATGAATCTTATGCCGAGGCCAGGCTGATCACCAGGCGCACCAGCAGGAGCAGGGCGCCGATCAGCATCATGCCGCCGATGATGGCGCCGATCACGATCTGGCCCGGTGTGATTTGGGCAGCGCCTTTTTCCCAGACACCCTTCTTGCCGATCATGATCATGCCGGACAGGATGATCTTCACGACTTGCCACAGACTGGCTTTTCCCGAAGGCGAAGCGGCGCTGGTTTGGGACTGCGTGTTGTGTTGCGGATCCGGCGGGCTCGAATTCATGTTTTAAGCGTCATTGTGAGTTGTGAAGAATCCCTATCTTGCACCGTTGTTCGGTTTGGGCTAGGCTGCTTTTCGAGACGAAGCCGATAGCCCCTTGCTGCGGGATGCTGACCTGCGGCAAGTATGCCAATTCTCGCAGGCAGTGGCATGCAACGCGTAAGCCGGCCCTGCTTCAGGTTATTCCTGTGATTACGCGATTCAATAGGGTAAACCGCATGCGCAGTTTCTCACGTTCTGCAGTATCAATTCTGCTGTCAAATCGGATGCAACGACTTTGGGCCGGCGCGCTTGTCACCGCCGCATTGGCGGGGGTGATCATGTTGCCGGTATCTTCAGCCCAGGCACAGGGTTTTCCATCCAGACCCATCCGTGTCGTGGTGCCTTTTCCCACGGGGGGGCCATCCGACATTCTGGCGCGCGTGCTCGGGGATTTCATGAGCAAGGATCTGGGCCAGCCATTGCTCATCATCAATCGTCCTGGCGCCGACACCATCCTCGGCGTGGACCTGGCCGCCAAGTCGCCCACCGACGGCTACACGCTGCTGGTGAGCGGCGACGCCGGCCTGATCAATACTGCCAGCGGACGCAAGCTGCCCTATGACCTGATGAAGGACATCGCGCCCATCTCCATGATCTACGCCGGCCCGCAGGTCATGATGATCCCCAGGGACAGTCCCTTTAAATCCCTGCAGGATCTGGTGAAGCACGCCAAGGCCAATCCTGGCAAGGTCAGCTTTGCCAGTGTCGGCGTGGCCACGTCGGTGTATCTGAATTCGGAGATCTTCAATCAGGCCGCCGGTATTGAAGCGTTGCACGTGCCGTACAAGGGCACGGTGCAGGCCATGACCGATCTCACGGGAGGGCGCGTTGATTACATGATCGGCGGCACCAGCACGTCCATCCCCGCCATCAAGAGTGGTTCGCTGCGTGGCCTGGCGCTGATGGGCAAGGATCGTTCGCCGCTGCTGCCGGACGTGCCCACAGCGATGGAGCAGGGAGTGAAGGTTGAATTCGCCGGCTGGTATGGCCTGTTTACGACGGCTGGGGCCCCGGCCGAGGCGATCAAGAAGGTGCACGAGTCCCTCGTCAGGGCGCTTGACTCGAAATCGGTCCGCGACAGTTTTCAGGGGCTGGGTGGCGAGCCCCGTGCCATGTCGCCGGAACAATTCTCGGCTTATCTGCAGGGCCAGATGGACAAGCTCTCCACGCTGATGAAGCGTCTGAACATCAAGATTGAGTAGTGGTTTCACAGCAGCCAGATAATCAGGACAAAGAAACCAACAACTTGTTTCAAAATGAACAACCGGTGGCTTTGTCATTCCGAGCGTAGCGAGGAATCTGCTGCTAATTCAAACAATAAAGCAGATTCCTCACCCTACGGGTTCGGAATGACCAGTCTTTTTGAAACCGGTTCTAATGACAAAGGACGGGCATGACTCAAGAACATGAAGCATTGATTTCCGCACTGGAAACGCAGGATGCATTCAAGGATGCGACCACCTCGCGCCTGCTTGGCACCATCGTCGCACTCGGCGGAGAGGTGTTCGTGCTGAAGGCGCAGGTAGAGCGCCTCACGCGCGCCTTGCAGGCGGCGGGGGTCGTCGATGCTGCGGCGCTCGCCCGAGCGGGCGAGGACAAGGCCATGAGCGCGTGGATCGCCAGCGAAGAGCGCCAGTTCGGCGAAGCGCTGCTGCGGCCATTCCTGCAGCCCGATCAGGTGAAGAACGTCGCGGCCATGATGCGCGACAACACGTCTGTCGACTCCGCGCAGGTGAAGAAATGAGCGCTGCAGACAAGGCCACCGAACCCACGCGGGCCGTATTGCCGTTTGAATGCAAGGTCTACCAGAGTTACATTCGTGGACTCAAAGCCTGGTGGAAGGACGAGGCCTATCGTGCCGTCATGGCCGATGCGGCCCCCCTTGCCGGCAAGGGTGTTGCGGCGCTGGAGGCCGAACTGGGCAAGGTGCCCAGCTATCAACTCTATGGCTGGCTGGAGCGGCATCTGCAACAGTTCAAGTATGTGGGTCGCTGGGGACTGGTTCCCGTGATCGCCGCGCAAAGCGCGGAACTGCTGCCCATCCTGAAGCAGGGCGCGGAGCGCTTTCCGGAGCGGCTGAAGCTCGACCCGAACTTCAAGGTGCCTGACTATGTCACCGACGTTGACACGCATCAGCACCCGGGCAGCACCTGGAGCGATGACTACGACGCCTTCGTGCATGAATCGGCGACGGCCGGTTTCTCGTTCACGCTGGGTGATTCGGAACAACTGGTGGAGCGTTACGCCAGGCCGCTGGTCGAACTCAGCCAGCCGCGCGACATCCTCGACCTGGGATGCGCCACCGGCAAATCCTCGCGCGCGCTCAAGACGGCGGCGCCGCAGGCCAATGTGTTCGGCTGCGACGTCAGCGCGCCGGTGTTGCGCCTGGCGCATGTGCGCGCGGTGGAAGAGGGCATGCACATCGAGTTCTCCCAGCAGAGCGCCGAGAAGCTCAATTTCGCCGATGGCCGCTTTGATCTGGTGGCCTCGCACTGGCTGTATCACGAGATGCCGCCGCAGGCGATACGCATCGCCATCCGCGAAGCGCGACGGGTGCTGCGCCGCGGAGGCGTGTTCGCCATCTACGACATGTGCGCGGTACCGGGGGGCGTCGTGGGCGAATGGCTGCATGCGGGCTATGCCGCGCGCAACAACGAACCGTTTGCCTATCCGCTGGTGAACCTGGACTTCGAAACGGAGTTGCGCGCAGCCGGATTCGGCGACGTCAAACTGGAGGTGCATGCGCCCCCCGGCGACCGGATGCCGGCCAGCCGCACCCATTACATGGCGATGGTGACAGCGGTCGCGCAATAGTGGCGCAGCCGCGCGTTTTTGCAGTGGCCTGAGGCGGTGAAATGGACGAAATAGTATGATACTAATTCGTTATTAAAAACTCATGAATAGAACATAATTTATTCAATGTGATATTAATGGATATCTGCCACATGGACTCTCGGCACGCAGGGCCCGGCGCGCGCAACGGGCGCTTATGCATTGCCCTTGCCGCAATGGCGCTGGCCGCAGGCAACGCCGGCGCGCAGTCCGCCGCGGAGTACCCGGTGCGCCCGCTGCGCCTGCTGGCCGGGCAGCCGCCCGGCGGCGCCACTGACACGGTGGCCCGCATCATGGCGCAGAAACTGGCCGAGTCCATGGGCCAGCCGGTGGTGGTGGAGAACCGTGTCGGTGGCGGCGGCATCACTGCGATGGATACGGTGGTCAAGGCCGCGCCAGACGGGCATACGCTGATGATCGTCGGCACCTCCTTCCTCGTCCTCACCGCGCTGTATCCGGACCTGCCCTTCGATCCGATGAAGGATCTCGCGCCCATCAGCCGCGCCGCGAACGCGCCCTCCATCCTGGTGGTTTATCCGGGCCTGCCGATCAAGTCGATCAAGGACCTGATCGACTACGCCAAGGCGAAACCGGCCGAGTTGAATTATGTGTCGTCAGCCTTTGGCAGCGCAGGCCACATGGGCGGCGAATTGTTCCAGCGCATGACCGGCACGCGCATGACGCATGTGCCCTACAAGGCCGCCGCCCCGGCCATGGTCGATCTCATCGCCGGCCGGGTGCAATTGAGTTTCGCCAGCATCTCCTCGGCGCTCGGTCACGTCAAGGCCGGCAAGCTGCGCGCCATTGGCACCACCGGCGACAAGCGGTCATCCATCGCGCCGGATCTGCCGACCGTGGCCGAGGCCGGGCTCGCCGGATTCGAGGTGGGCTCATTCCAGGGCGTGTTCACGACGCAACGCACGCCGGCAACCGTGATCGCCAAACTCAATCGCGAAATCGTGCGCGGCATGAATGCGCCTGACGCCAAGGCACGCCTGGCCGCCGACGGCACCGACACCTCGGACATGTCGGTGGAGGAATTCAGTCGCTGGCTGAACGTGCAGGTGCCGCTGTGGACCAACCTCGCCAAGTCGATCGGGCTGCAAGCGAATTGAACGCGCATTATTAGTATCGCCCCGGCTGCTTGCCAACCTGATCTCCACGCGACACCACCA
>CANKAJ010000092.1 GCA_947479645.1 Betaproteobacteria bacterium
GCGCGAATCACGGCCTTGCGCCCTTTCACGACGCTCGCCGCCTCGCGCAGGTCCTCGATGCGACTGTTGGTGCATGAACCGACGAACACGCGATCCACCGTGATGTCTTCAATGGCCGTGCCCGGCTTGAGTCCCATGTAGTCGAGCGCATTCTGCAGATCACGGCTATGGTCAGCGTTCCTGGCAATGGCCGCGGGCTCTGGAATTCGCGCCGATACCGGCAGCGCATGTTCGGGATTGGTACCCCAGGTCACCATGGGTTCCAGCGCGCCCCCATCCAGGCTGATGTCGCGATCAAACGCCGCCCCGTCGTCCGAGGGCAGGCTGCGCCACCAGGCGAGCGCGGCATCCCACTGCCGGCCCTGTGGCGCATAGGGCCGGCCGGCCAGATATTCGTAGGTAGTGTCATCCGGGGCCACCATGCCGGCACGCGCGCCGGCCTCGATGGACATATTGCAGACCGTCAGCCGGCCTTCGATCGACAGGCTGCGGATGGTGTCGCCGGCATACTCGATGACATGCCCCGATCCGCCGCCGATGCCGATGCGGGCGATGATGGCGAGGATGATGTCCTTGGCGCTCACGCCGGGCTGCAAGGTCCCGTTGACCAACACGCGCATATTCCCCGACTGGCGCTGCCACAGCGATTGGGTCGCCATGACGTGGCCGACCTCCGATGCGCCGATGCCGAAGGCGAACGCGCCCAGCGCGCCATGCGTGGCCGTGTGGCTGTCGCCGCACACGATCACGAGGCCGGGTTGGGTCAGCCCCTGCTCGGGCCCGACCACATGCATGATGCCCTGGCGCTGGTCATCCAGCCCGAACAGGGTCACCCCGGTTGCCCTGGCATTGCTGCCCATGAGATCGATGACCCGCCGTTGCTCCTCATTCATGCCCGCCGCACCGCCCGCGGTGGGCGCATAGTGGTCGGGCGAGCCGAAGGTGCGATCCGGACGCCGCACTGGCAGCCCCTTGCCGGCCAGCACCCGAAAGCCGGCATGCGAGCCATCGTGTATGTAATGACGACCCACATGCAGCAATGCCAACCCGCCTTCGCGCTTCAGGATGGTATGCCGGTCACGGATCTTGTCGTACAGCGTGCGTGGAGAGTTCATGATGATTTCCCGATTTCAGAAGGCTGGAGCCTATCGCAAAAATATCCGCATGTGCGACTGGGTTGGCGGGCTGACTTAGATCCGTTTCAAAAATGAAGACAATCACACATTGTCATTCCGAGCGCAGCGAGGAATCTGCTGTTTAATCAAAACAAAAGCAGATTCCTCAGCCTTTGGCTTCGGAATGACAAGTCATTTTGAAATGAGTTCTTAGCTGGAAGGAGCGGCCGCCTACTGGGTGGGCTTGGGCGCTTTGGGGTCAGTGTAGTCATACCAGCCGGCGCCGGTCTTGCGGCCCAGCTGCCCGGCCTTGACGCGCGTCACCAGGCTCTGTGGCGGATTGAAGCGCTCGCCGTAGGCATCACGCAGCGACATCGCGTTGAACAGGGCAACGTCCAGCCCGTTGAAGTCGGTCAGCTCGATCGGCCCCATGGGGTGATTGAAACCCAGGCGGATGGCGCGGTCGATGTCTTCCATGGAAGCCACGCCTTCCTCAAGCATGCGCAGGCACTCCAGGCGCAGCGCCGCGGCCGCGCGCGTGGTGATGAAGCCGACCGTGTCACGCTTGCACACGGCCGCTTCCTTGCCCAGTTTCTTCGCCAGTGCCAGCGCCACGCCGAGGGCGCGGTCGGAAGTCTGCAACCCGCGCACGACTTCAACCAGCTTCATCATCACCGGCGGATTGAAAAAATGCGTGCCGATCACATCCTGCGGACGATCGATGGCCGAGGCGATGGCGGTGATACTCAGTTGCGACGTATTGGTGGCCAGCACCGCATCGGGTTTGGCGGCCCTGGCGATCTGCTGGAACACCGCCTGCTTGAGATCGATTTTTTCGGGCACGACTTCGACAATGATGTCGGCGTCTTTCACGGCGTCAGACAGCGACGTGGACGTGCGGATGCGCGCCACTGCGGCGTCGGCCTGCGCCTGGGTCAGTTTTTGCGCCTTCACAAAGCGCGCCAGGCTCGTCTTCACGTTGTCCATGCCGCGCTGGATGAAACTGTCCTGGGTATCGACCAGCGTGACATCAAGCCCGGACATCGCACTCACCTGGGCAATGCCGTTACCCATGGTGCCCGCGCCGATGACCGCTATTGACTGAATTTCAGCCATGATTGGTTCCTCCCATTCTGATAATAAAATTTACATTAAGAGCTTTTTTGGAATATCGATTTTGTTAAATTGATCACAACAATTTTACCGGCGATGACTACCCACATCCCCCTTGCGTCTCATTCATGTCACTCATGCACAGCCTCGTCGCTGACCGCGCAGGCGGCGATCTGTTCCTGCGTGTAACCGAGTATGCCGCCGAGAATCTCCTGGCTGTCACCATTCACGGCCGATACTGTGGGGCGCGGACGCGTGTTGGATCCCGGCGTGGAAAATGGCACATGCGGTATCCGGTACTCGCCGCCGCCCACATCAATCGTGGTCAGCGCGCCTCTGGCCGCCAGTTGCGGATCATCGAATGCCTCCTTGACGGTGCGAAAACGCGACATCGGCACACCCGCCGGAATCAGGATAGCCTCGCATTCGGCCATGCTGTGCTTGCTGGTCCAGGTCTCGGTGAGGTGCAGCATTTCAAACCAGAATTCATTGCGACCTTCGACCGTCGCAAAGCGCGGATCGTCAATCCACTGCGGATGGCCGGTCGCGCGCGCCAGCGCGTGCCAGTTCGGCCCGCTGATCGGCGGCACGACAACATAACCATCGGTCGTTCGCAATGGCAGGTGGTAGCGCCGCGTGAACGGGCCGATCTGCGCTGCGTGGGCTTCGTTGACCAGCACGAACAGCATGCTCTCGAGCATGGACACATCGAGAAACTGCCCCCGGCCGGTGCGCTGCTTCTGGATGATGGCCGCCTCGATGGCGGAAAACGACCAGAGCGCGGTCAGCGAATCACCCAGGAAAGTGCCGGAGGTCGGCGGTTTATCCGATCCGTTGATTTCCATCTGCGCATGGGCAAAGCCGCTGGCGGCCTCCACCACCGAGGCATAAGCCGGCTTCTGCGATGCCGGGCCGGTCTGACCGTAGCCGGAGATGGAGCAGTAGATGATGTCGGGCTTTGCCGCCGAAAATGCCGCGAAATCGAGTCCCAGACGCCCGGCCACGCCGGGACGCCAGTTCTCGATCACCACATCGGATTTCATCCCCAGTTCAAAGGCCGCCTTGCGACCCGCGGCCGACTTCAGGTCGAGAACCAGCGACTTCTTGCCGCAATTGAGGTGCGCGTAATGCACGCTCTTGCCATTGACAGCCGGCGGACGATAACGCGAATGCTCGCCGCCGGGCGGTTCGATCTTGATGATCTCCGCGCCCATGTCAGCGAGCAACCGGGTGCAGAACGGACCGGACATGATGCTGGTGAAATCCAGCACGCGGATGCCGGTAAGAGGACCGTCCGCAGGATCGGCTTGCATTGTCGTGGGCTGATTCATTGATTGCGTTCCATAAAGACAAGGAAACACTGAACAAGTATCCAGGTTGCAGAAAACATGAATAGTATTTCCTCTGAAGTGGGGGATATACAAGGGGGCACCGCCCCCTTGTTCATTACTTCCATACATTTGATTGGTGGCATGTTGGCTTTTTTTGTTCATTATTGCAGAACAGCGTTACCACTAATGCTGCCGGGACATCAGCGGGTATCGCGCGATGATCAGACGATGCCGTTGGCCCGCCAGGTTTTGAATTCAGCCTCCGGCAGCCACTCCGACAAGGCCGCTTGTGCGTTTTCCGGACTGACTGGCAGCGGCGGCACCGGATCGGATGGAACGGTTCGACTGAACCTCGGCGCAGGCGCCGGTTGAATGGTTCCGTCGACCTCCACAAAAGCCCGGCGTGCTTGCATATGAGGATGCTGTGGCGCTTCGGCCATTGACAGCACGGGAGCGAAGCAGGCATCCGTCCCTTCCAGCAATTCACACCACTGCCCGCGCGTGCGCGTCTTGAACTTGCGTTCGAACACCGACTGCGCCTTGGGCCAATCCTTGCGGTCGAGCTGGTTGCCGATCTGCGACGGATCGATTTCCATGCGCCGCAACAGCTCGGCAAAGAATCGGGCTTCCATCGCGGCCACCGAGACCCACAGCCCGTCCGCGCATTCATAGACGCCATAAAAATAGGCGCCCGAATCGGTCCGGTTCGTCCCGCGTTCCAGATTCCACAGGCCACCCGCATACTGGCCATAGAAGGACGCCATCAATGACGTGGTGCCATCCACGATGGCTGCATCGACCACCTGACCTTTGCCCGATTGCCTGGCTTCCAGCATCGCAGCGAGCAGTCCCAGCGCGAGATAAAGCGATCCTCCGGCGAAATCACCGAGCACATTCAACGGCGGGGTGGGCGGCTGGCCCTGTCGGCCGATGGCATGCAGGGCGCCGGTCAGTGCAATGTAATTGAGGTCGTGGCCGGCGGCGGTGGCCAGCGGCCCGGTCTGCCCCCAGCCGGTAATGCGTCCATACACGAGTCGAGCATTCCTGGCCATGCAGGGTTCGGGGCCAAGGCCCAGACGCTCGGTCACGCCCGGGCGAAAGCCTTCGATCAGCGCATCGGCGCCCTCGACCAGTCGCAATACCAGTTCGATGGACTGCGGATCCTTCAGGTCAAGCGCGATGGATTTTCGATTGCGCAGCATGGGGTTGTACTTGACGGGACGTGGCGTCCCCAGATCAGCGGGAGTCTTGCGGTCGATGCGCAATACCGTCGCGCCGAGGTCACCCAGCAACATGGCCGCCATCGGGCCCGGGCCGATGCCTGCCAACTCGATGATTTTTGTGCCTGCCAGTGGTCCCATTCAAACGTCCTCAATCAAAAGTGACTCAGGGAAACACTGAACAAGTCTCCAGGTTACAGAAAGCATGTACAGTGTTTCCTCTGAAGTGGGGGATATACAAGGGGGCATCGCCCCCTTGTTCAGTATTTACTTAGGATTCAACGCATCCTTATCTACCACTGAGCGCACTTCGCGCGGCGACCGCTCCGCACACCAGCGCCTTCAGCAACGAGGAGCCGGTCATGTAGGCCTCGCCATGAAAGCCGCCCGTGACTTCTCCAGCCGCATACAGCCCTTCCATTCTCTCGCCCCAGACGTTGATGACGGTCATGTCCGGCGCAACCTGCACGCCGGCGTAGGTCGAGTTGATGGCAGTCGTGGTCGGGTAGGCGTAGTACGGCGCCGCGGCGATGGGCACGGGTGTGCCATGCGTATGGACCAGGCTGCTGCGCCCGAATCGGCTGTCACCTCCGGCGGCGATGTCCGCGTTGTATTGGGCGATTGTCTCCTGTAATTGCTCCGGCGGCAGCTTCAGCGCCGCAGCCAGTTGTGCGATCGAATCTGCGCTCACGATGCGCCCCTTGCGCTCGGCCAGCCGGAAATTGAACGACGGCGTGGTGTCCATCGACTGGGCCATGATGGCCGCATCGAATATCTGATAGGCCAGCGCCCGGTCCTGTTCAAGGCATGCCGCACCCAGCGTCTTGTATGACTTGGATTCATCGACGAAACGCTGGCCCTTCGTGTTGACTGCAATGGCGCCACGGTAGATGGGCAGGAGCACGGTGTAATGCTCGCCCGGCACCGCCTCGAAATATCCGCCGAAGGTGCCTTTGACAAATCCGACATCAAGCAGATTGGCACCGAATTCGCAGGCCAGCTTGAGACCGTCTCCTTCATTGCCCAGTCCGCCAGCCGGCAGCGCCTTGCTGGCGTCGGGCGCAAACTTTCTCAAAAGATCGAGTCCGCGCGAAAATCCGCCGGTCGTCAGCACGATACCGCGCGCTGCCTCCAGGCGAATGCGGGTTCCTTTGCGATCGGCCAGTACTGCAGCGAACCGCCCACGTTGCTGCTGCAGTCGCATGGCACGCGTGTCAGTCAATACACTGACATTCGATAATGTATTCAGTTCTGTATTCAGGCAATAGATCAGAGAGGAAGATGGGGTCGAATGTACTCTCGGCACAGACTGCCCTGAGGACGACTGCACCGGCCCGAATGGAATATTGCGGCTGGTGAGGAAGCGGTACTCGGCGAGCTGCCCGCTCGCCACGACGTCAATCAATGCCGGGTCCGCATAGCCGCCTGAAACATTCAGCAGATCGTCCTTGAGTCTTTCCGGACTGTCCTCGATACCGGCACTGCGCTGCAGATCAGTGCCGGCAAACGCAATGGAGCCGCCGCTCATCACCGTGCTGCCGCCCACGCGCGGCATTTTCTCCAGCAGCACCACTGTAGCGCCTGCGCGAGCGGCCTCCAGGGCACAGCGATGTCCTGCAAGACCGCCGCCAATTACAACGAGATCAGCTTGTATTGTTTCCATGAAAGCTAATTCCCCCCAGAGGAACACTACGGATGGCACGCAACGGATGTTGCGAATCGCCTGACTAAACGCTTAAACTAAGCGCTTAATATAGCAACATAAAAATCAAATGCATGAATCAAGTGCATGAATCACCTGCATGAAAAGCAACCCCTGTTCCAATTCGAACTTCATCGCAACCATAGCCTGAAGGGCAGCTAATGGACTCCATCCACAAGAAGACCGCCATTGTCGGCGTCGCGGAATCCGATCTGGGCCGCGTACCACACAAGAGCAAATACCAGCTTTCTGCCGAGGCCAGCCGCGCAGCGCTGGACGACGCCGGCCTGTCGATCAAGGATGTCGATGGCCTGTTTACCACCATCATCACCGAAGGGGGCGAAATGTCCTCGCTGGTGATGGCCGAGTACATGGGCATCCGGCCACGCTACACCGACTCGACCTCGATCGGTGGATCCTCCTTCGTCGCCTATGTCGAGCATGCCGCCGCCGCCATCAATGCCGGCATGTGCGAAGTGGCGCTGATCTGCCATGGCAGCACCAATATCTCGGACCGCGGTGGTCGCGCCGGGCCGGTCTCCACGCGCAGTTCGGTCTATGGCCCGATGCAGTTCGAGGAACCCTACGGCACCTCCACCGTGAGTTCCTATGCGCTCGCCGCCCAGCGCCACATGCACCTGTACGGCACCACCAGCGAACAACTGGCCGAAATCGCCGTGGCCACGCGCAAATGGGCATCGATGAATCCCAAGGCGCTGATGCGCTCGCCCATCACCATCGAGGACGTGCTCAATTCACGCATGGTGTCCTCGCCACTGCATGTGCTTGACTGCTGCCTGGTCACCGATGCCGGCGGCGCCGTCGTGCTGACCTCAATGGAACGGGCGCGGGATCTGAAGAAACGCCCGGTGGCCGTGCTGGGTACCGGCGAAGCACATACGCACCGCATGATCAGCCAGATGCCGGACTACACCGAGACTGCCGCAAAAATCTCCGGCAAGCTCGCCTTCGAACGCGCCGGTGTGACGCATAAAGACATCGATGTCGCCGAGATCTACGACAGCTTCACCATCACCGTGCTGCTGACACTGGAGAGCCTGGGTTTCTGCAAGAAAGGCGAAGGCGGCGCCTTCGTTTCCGGCCAACGCACCGCCCCCGGCGGCGATTTCCCGATGAATACCCAGGGTGGCGCGCTGTCCTACACCCACCCTGGCATGTTCGGCATCTTCACACTCATCGAAGGCGTGCGGCAGTTGCGCGGTGAATGCGGACCGCGCCAGGTCAAGGATGCAGAACTCGCGCTGTGCAACGGCACCGGCGGCGTGCTGTCTTCAACTGGCACCGTAATTTTGGGAAGGACCTAACATGGCCGACACTCCTCACAAACCAGTTCCCCGTCCTTATCAGGATACCCAGGCCTATTGGGACGCAGCCAGGGAAAAGCGCCTGATCCTGCAGCGCTGCCGCGATTGCCAGAAGTTCCAGTTTTTCCCGCGTGGTGTTTGCAGCCACTGCCTGGGCAGCGCACTCGAATGGGTCGATTCACCCGGCCGTGGCGTGGTGCATACCTTCACGATTGCCCATCGCGCTCCGCATCCCGGATTCGCCAATCAGGTGCCCTTCGTCATCGGGATCATCGAACTGGAAGAAGGGGTGCGCATGATGACCAACATTGTGGGATGCGACCCGAATTCGGTGCGCATCGATATGCCGGTCAAGGTGACGTTCGAGGAAGCCACACCGGACATTACCCTGCCGCAGTTCACGCCGGCCTGAGGCCGGGCAGGAGCTGACCGGCACGGCCGGTCGCTCGCTCGTCCGGAATGAGTTGATCCAAACCCTGTGTCCGGCTTTGCTTCGCCGGACACCCCACCTTCAATTACCTGCCGGGTATTACTTGCCGCGACTCGCCGCCCACTTGCCGGACTGGCTGCCGGTCTTGACCGTGCCTTCGATGGCGTTGCCATTGACGCGTCCGTTGTATTCGGCGGCGCCAGCCTTGAGGCTGATCTGGTCACCGCGCATTTTGCCGGTCACCGCGGTGGTCTGCCCGCTCGACTCCAGTGACCCGCTGAGCATCTGGTAGGTCTGCTTCAGCGTCAACTTGCCGCCGCCAACCTGCCAGGTGCCTTCGACTTTGGCCGGCACGATCCACATGTGCGCGATGCACCAGTAGGAGCAATCGCCATTGGTGTTCGCCGTCGCCGTATCATCGTCCTCCCAGTCGCCCATGGTGAAGGAATTCGACACGATGCGCGTGCCCGGCTTGAGGTTCAGGATCTTCGGGCGCAGCTTGAGGTTGATGTCCGGCAGCAGGAACATGGTGATGACGGAGGCCTTCGAGAAATCGCTCTCGAAAATATCCGCCTTCATGAACGTCGCCTTGTCGCTGACCCCCTCCTTGGTGGCGTTCTCCTTGGATAATTGCACCATGTCCGGGTTGTACTCGATGCCGAGCGCGCGCACACCACGCTTGGCCGCCGTAATTACCGTGCGGCCGTCGCCGGAACCCAGATCGATGACGTAATCGGCAGGCGTGACTTTTGCCATGTCGAGCATCTTGTCGACCAGCACCTGCGAAGTCGGCACCCAGACCACATCCTTGCCTGCCTGCCCCACCTCCGGTTTGAATTCAACAGCCGGCTTTGCCTGTGCATACACTGCGCCTACTGCCAGGGTCAACCCCAGCACGCAAAGCATGTCACGCAAGACTCGGGATACCTTCATCATTCTCTCCTGTGTATGGATTCAGCCAGGCTTGCCAACTGAAAATGGGGAATCAACATTGACCTGCACTTTATCAAACTTCACCGCCCCGCCCAACAGCGAGCAACGCAGACCGTTACCGTCTTGACCTGAAAATAACGACGACAAAACCAATCAGAAATACCCCGAACCACACCAGCGACCACTCGGGAATGGACAGGCTGAGAAACGACCAGGGCTTGGGCGCGCAACTGCCGTCGTACTGCAGCAGCGGCGGTATGAAATGTCCAATTCTGGACGCATCCAGCCATTGCTCCAGCCATCCGCCCATGCATTCCAGCGCGCGCTTGGGATCGTTCTGGACGTGGATGTGGTAGCCGGCCGCGGCCGCGCCCGCCATGGCGAACAAGCTCCCCAGCACGGCATAGACGATGGTTCCGACTCGTCCCGGTCGATGCAAGGCGGCGGTCAGCGAAATCAGGCCGACCGCGATATACCCGAGCCTCTGCACGATGCACCAGGGGCAGGGATCAAGCTTGAGCACATGCTGAATGTATTCACCGAATCCCAGCAGGCCCAGACAAATCAGGAAAACCACAGTAAATACGCCGGGCGGCACGCGCGATTGGGATTGGGTGGCCATGGTGCTGCTCGCTCTGAAATTCTGGAAGGGGGATAGAGTATCCGAGCGCGGGCGACGCTGCAATCCGCAGCAACATTCGGCGACATCCACCACGGTGGTCAATACCCTGCCAATGTATAATTGCATCCTTTTTCAGAGCATTTGATGGAAGCAGAACGCCTCAACGCCATCGCCAACGCGCTTGCTGACCTGGGTTCCCGGACAGCCGAACTGCGGAGGTATCTTTGACTTCGACCAGAAGAAAGAGCGGCTGACCGAAGTCGCCGCCCGTCTCGAAGACCCGGACATCTGGAACGATGCCAAGCGCGCCCAGGATCTGGGCCGCGAAAAAAAACAGCTTGAAGCAACCGTCGGCATCCTGACCGGACTGGATACGCAGTTGCGTGACCTCGGGGAACTGTTTGCGCTCGCCCGCGACGAGAGCGACGATGCCACGCTCCTCGCCATCGAACCGGACGTTGCTGCCGCAAACCGAACTGTTGCCGGGCTGGAATTCCAGCGCATGTTCTCCAATCCGCTCGATGGCAACAATTGCTTCGTCGACATCCAGGCGGGTTCGGGTGGCACCGAGGCACAGGACTGGGCGCGCATGCTCAACCGTATGTACATTCGCTATTGCGAACGCAAGAATTTCAAGATCGACGTGCTGGAAGAGTCCGAAGGCGAAGTGGCCGGACTGAAGAGCTCCACACTGAAGATTTCCGGCCCCTATGCCTACGGGCACCTGCGCTCGGAAATCGGTGTGCATCGGCTGGTGCGCAAGTCACCCTTCGACTCCAATGCCCGGCGCCATACGTCCTTTGCCAGCGTGTTCGTCTACCCCGAGGTGGATGACAGCATCGAAATCGAAATCAATCCGGCCGACCTGCGCACCGACACTTTTCGCGCCTCCGGTGCTGGCGGCCAGCACATCAACAAGACCGACTCGGCCGTGCGCATCACCCACGTGCCCACCGGCATCGTGGTGCAGTGCCAGAATGACCGCTCGCAGCATCGCAACCGTGCCGAGGCCATGGCCATGTTGAAGTCGAAGCTGTACGAAGCGGAACTGCGCAAACGCAACGCCGCCAAGCAGGTTGCCGAGGACGCCAAGACCGACATCGGCTGGGGCCACCAGATCCGCTCCTACGTGCTCGACCAGTCGCGCATCAAGGACCTGCGCACCAACGTCGAAACCGGCAATACCCAGGCCGTCCTTGACGGTGACCTGGACGACTTCATCAGCGCCAGCTTGAAGCAGGGCGTATAGGAAACATGGCCTTTTTTCGAGATCAGGCGTTAATACATTGTCATTCCGAGTGCAACGAGGAATCCGCTGTTCAAGCATCCAATGCGAAACTACTGGGTATACATTTTAGCCAGCAGGTCGAGACGCCTATACATTGGTGTTACCAGCGACTTACAGCGCCGGTTGGCACAACACAAAGAAAAGACCATAGACGGTTTTACAAAACGCTACAACATTGATCGTCTAGTGCATTTTGAAGAAACAACCGATATACACAGCGCGCTTGCGCGGGAAAAACAGATCAAAGGCTGGCGCCGCGAAAAGAAAGTATTGTTGATTGAAGAGAAAAATCCCTCGTGGGACGATTTAAGCGTTAGCTGGAGTACAGCAGATTCCTCGCTGCGCTCGGAATGACAAATCTTCAGATAAGCTTTATTAGGCCATACATATGAACGACGACAAGCCCCACGACGAACATCAGATCATTGCGGAGCGGCGCGCCAAACTGGCGGAATTGCGAAAACTGGGCAACGCCTTCCCCAATGACTTCGATCGCGCCGACTTCGCGGCCACCCTGCACACGGACCATCACGCCAAATCCAAGGAAGAACTGGAAGCCGCACCCGTCAATGTGCGCATGGCCGGGCGCATGCTGCTGAAACGCGTCATGGGCAAAGCCAGCTTTGCGACACTGCAGGACATGAGCGGCCGCATGCAGATCTATGTGACCAACGATATCACCGGCGCCGATACCCACGGCGCGTTCAAGCACTGGGATATTGGCGACATCATCGGCGTCGAAGGCGCGCTATTCAGGACACGCACCGGCGAGCTCACCATTCAGGCCAAATCCCTGCGGCTGATGACCAAGGCGCTGCGGCCGCTGCCGGAGAAATTCCACGGTCTTTCCGACCCGGAGGCCAAATTCCGTCAGCGTTACGTCGATCTGATCACCAGCGAGGAGTCACGCCGCGTATTCCAGGCGCGCAGCCGCATCGTGCATGAAATCCGCCAGTTCATGACCGCCAAGGGCTTCCTGGAAGTCGAAACACCCATGATGCAGCCCATCCCCGGCGGTGCCAGCGCAAAACCATTCACCACCCACCACAATGCGCTGGACATGCAGATGTTCCTGCGCATCGCGCCCGAGCTCTATCTGAAGCGCCTGGTGGTGGGCGGATTCGAGAAGGTGTTCGAGATCAACCGCAATTTCCGCAATGAAGGTCTCTCGACGCGGCACAACCCTGAATTCACCATGATCGAGTTCTACGAGGCCTATCGCGATTACCGCTACCTCATGGACTTCACCGAAGAAATGCTGCGCAGCGTGGCGCAGAACGTGCTCGGCACGACCCAGGTGACCTATGGCGAGCATGTCATCGACCTGGGCAAGCCATTCGCGCGCCTGAGCCCGATGCAGGCCATCCATGCCTACTGCCCCGAATACACCGACGCCGACCTGTCCGATCGCGACTTCCTGCTGGCCGAACTGAAGAAATTCGGCACACACATCAAAGGCACACCCGGCACCGGCGCATTGCAGTTGATGCTGTTTGAGGAAACCGCCGAGACCAAGCTCATCCAGCCGACGTTCATCGTCGACTATCCGGCCGAACTCTCGCCGCTGGCCCGCCGCAATGACACGAATCCCGACATCACCGACCGCTTCGAGCTGTTCATCACTGGTCGCGAAATGGCCAACGGCTTCTCCGAACTGAACGACCCGGAGGATCAGGCAGCGCGTTTCGAGGAACAGGCCAAGGCAAAGAATGCCGGCGACGAGGAGGCCATGTATTACGACGCCGACTACATTCGCGCGCTGGAGCATGGGCTGCCGCCAACCGCCGGAGAGGGCATCGGCATCGACCGCCTGGTCATGCTGCTGACCAACAGCCCCAGCATCCGCGACGTGCTGCTGTTTCCGCATCTGCGCCCGGAGAGCTGACCACTACCTGAATCGCCGGTTTTTTGCGCAATAGTGCGCAATTTGTTACGGCATTCCGGACGCTTGTCACAATCGGTTACAGTCTGCACAGTCAACAGCGGGATAATTGCATCGTTAATACAGATGCAACACGTGATGCATTTGAACTGGAGAACAGCATGGACAACACCGCAATGACAAGCACTTCGCGCAGCACCCATCCGATGATTATCATTGCCGCCATTGCGGTCACGCTATTTTCCGCGGTGGGGATCGGAGCGCTCATGGGCTGGCTGCCGACCGCCCCCAGCAGTCAGAATGTCACCCTGGCCACCAATGCCGAGGCATCCCGGTTGGCCGAGGCCAAACTGCTCGGAAGCACGACTGAACCGGTGAAGGCGCCTGAACTCATGAAAGCCGCCGAACCCGAGAAAGCGGTCGAGCCAGCCAAGCCAGCCAAAAAAGTGGCCGTGGCGACAAAACCGGCACCGAATCCGCAACACACCGTCAAAACGGCGACACCAGCAGCAACACCGACGCCGGCCCCCCATAGCGTGCCGCAAGCACCTACGCCAGCCGTCATGACCGGGCTACCTCCGGTTCCGGCTGATTACGTCCCGCCCCCCCCGGTCAAGGTGGCTGCAGCACCCAGGACCCTGTGCCATGACTGTGGCGTCATCGAGTCGGTGCGTGAATTCGAGAAGAAGGGCGAGGGTAGCGGGCTTGGCGCTGCTGCGGGTGGCGTACTGGGCGGCGTACTGGGTCATCAGGTCGGAGCCGGCCGCGGTCGTGATGTCATGACGGTGCTGGGCGCGGTCGGTGGCGCCGTGGCCGGTCACCAGGTCGAGAAAAACACCAAGAAAACGATGAATTACGAGATTACCGTGCGCTTTGAAGATGGCACCACGCGTACCCTGCAACAGACCACGCCCCCGGCATGGCGCCAGGGCGACAAGGTCAGGGTCATCAACAGCGAGATTGTTTCCAACGGCTGAAATCGGATCGGCATTGGCAGCAAATGAAAGAGGGCGCCCAAGGGCGCCCTCTTTCATTTGCCCACTTCATTGCGCCTGGCGCGGATACGAAGAGTCTGTTTCGTGGCTGGGAATCCCGTATCCCGGCACCAGGGGTGTCCCGGACAATAATGATCAAATTCAATAACTGTACATTATTTATTGAGCATGATCATTCAAATTGCGATCAACTAGATCCTTTCGAAAATCGCCGCGATGCCCTGGCCGCCACCGATACACATGGTCACCAGCGCGTAGCGCTTCTGCAGGCGCTGCAGTTCGTACAAAGCCTTGACGGTAATCAATGCGCCGGTTGCGCCAATCGGATGCCCCAGCGCCACGGCGCCGCCATTGGGATTGACTTTCGCCGGATCGAGCCCGAGGTCGCGGGTGACTGCCATCGCCTGCACCGCAAACGCCTCGTTCGACTCGATGACGTCCATGTCCGAGGGCTTCAGGCCGGCTTTCTCAAACACGCGTTTCACCGCAGGAATCGGCCCCAGCCCCATCACCTCCGGTTCGACACCGGCATGGGCATAGGCCACCAGCCGCGCCATCGGAACCAGCCCCTGCTTGCGTGCCGCATCCGCCTCCATCATCACAATGGCAGCAGCCGCATCATTGATGCCGGAAGCATTGCCTGCCGTGACGGTGCCATCTTTCTTGAATGCCGGCCGCAACTTTTGCAGGTCTTCTATCTTGATCTCGCGACGCACATGCTCGTCGGTTGTGAACTGAATCGTACCCTTGCGGGATTTCAATTCAACCGGGACGATCTGGCTGGCGAAATACCCCTGGTCAAGCGCGTGGGTTGCCCGGCGGTGGCTCTCTATGGCAAAGGCATCCTGCTCCTCGCGGGTAATGCCAAAGCGCGTGGCGATGTTCTCGGCAGTAATGCCCATGTGACCGTTGCCGAACGGATCATGCAGCGCTGCCGTCATGGCATCCACGGCCGCCGAGTCGCCCATGCGCTGTCCCCAGCGTGCCGATGGCAGGAAATAAGCCGCCCGGCTCATGCTCTCGGCACCACCGCCGATGACGCAATCGGTATCGCCAAGCAGGATGTGCTGCGCGGCCGAAACAATCGCCTGCAGGCCGGAGCCGCATAGCCGGTTCACCGTCAGGCAGGGCGTGCCCACCGGCAGCCCGGCATCGATGGCTGCAACGCGGGAGATATACATGTCACGCGCTTCGCCGTGAATAACGCTGCCGATCACGACATGGCCAATGGCGGCCGGGTCCACTTTGGCACGCGCCACTGCTTCGCGTATCACCGTCGCACCCAGTGCCGTCGGCGCGACATCCTTCAACGAAGCGCCGTAATCGCCGATCGCGGTGCGCACACCACTGAGTACCACCACTTCACGTTGTGACATGTTGCCTCCTTGCAAAAATATGAATTCGCGCTGTTACCCGCGCGATGCGTTAGCCTGCTTTTTAGGGAGTTACTGAACAAGGGGGCACACCCCCTTGTATATCCCCCACTTCAGAGCAAACACTATGCATGCTTCCTCCGTATTTGAGATTTGTTCAGCGCCTCCTTGGCACTCGATGTAACAGGCTGCGCCCACAAGTCGTGAGTGTCAGCCCTGGTAATCTTCACCTCGGCGAATTCACCTGGCTTGAGATCGCCGGCACTCTCAATATAGACCACTCCATCGATTTCCGGCGCATCCGCACTGGAACGCGCCAGGGCGCTGCCATCGGCCTTCACTTCATCGACCAGCACCCGCAGCGTTTTTCCCACCTTTGACTTGAGACGCCTTGCACTGATCTTTTCCTGCAGCTGCATCAAGCGGCCGCGCCGTTCCTCGCGCACCTCGTCGGGAACGGCATCCGGCAACTCATTGGCCTTGGCCCCTTCGACAGGTGAATAGGCAAAGCAGCCGACCCGGTCCAGCTCGGCTTCCGTCAGAAAATCCAGCAGTTCCTGAAAGTCCGCTTCGGTCTCACCTGGGAATCCGGCGATGAAGGTGCTGCGAATGGTCAGTTCCGGGCAAATGGCCCGCCAGCCGCGAATGCGCTCCAGATTCGCTTCGGCCGCAGCCGGTCGTTTCATCAGTTTGAGAATACGCCGGCTGGCATGCTGGAATGGCACATCGAGATAGGGCAATACCTTGCCTTCGGCCATGAGTGGAATCACCTCGTCCACATGGGGATAGGGATAGACATAGTGCAGCCGCACCCACACACCCAGCTCACCCAGCGCGCGCGCCAGGTCAGTCATTTTTGACTTCAGCGGTTTGCCACCCCAGAAGCCGGTACGGTAGCGCACGTCAACACCATAGGCGCTGGTGTCCTGCGATATCACCAGTAACTCCTTTACTCCGGCCTTGACCAGATTCTCGGCCTCCTGCATGACCTGGCCGATGGGTCGCGACACCAGATCACCGCGCATGGACGGAATGATGCAGAAGGTGCAGCGATGATTGCAGCCCTCGGAAATCTTCAGATAGGCATAGTGCCGCGGTGTGAGTTTGATGCCCTGTGCCGGCACCAGGCTGATGAATGGATTGGCGGTTTCCTCCACCGGCTGCGGCAGGTGTTGATGCACCGCGGACATGACCTCGTCGAGCGCATGTGGACCAGTGACCGCAAGTACGCGCGGATGCGCGGCGCGCACAACATCGCCTTTGGCGCCAAGACAGCCGGTCACAATCACCTTGCCGTTTTTCGCCAGTGCCTCACCGATGGCGTCCAGCGATTCTTCGACGGCAGAATCGATGAACCCACAGGTATTGACGACAACCAGATCGGCGCCATCGTAACTTGGCGAGATGGCATAGCCTTCGGTGCGCAACTGCGTGAGGATCCGCTCCGAATCGACCAGCGCCTTGGGACAACCGAGCGAAACGAAACCTACCTTGGGTGCAACGGACATGGGAACCTGTCAATAATGATTCAGCGGCCGGCCTGGGGGGATTACCCTCACACCAGGGTGGAGGGCCCTACTTCTTCTCTTCGGGCTTGTCGCCGTCAGCCTGTGATTTTTCTCCCGGCTGAGAAGGGGTAAAGCCGGGAAACGGAAAGCCCGTAAACATGCTGCGAGTCTGGTGCTGCAGCTTCTCCTGCATCTGCGAAAACATGGCGCGACTCTGGTCCATGTACGTCGACACCAGATTCTCCATCGCCGGCCCCTGGAAAGTCATGAATTGCTTCCACATGTCCTGGATGCCGCCGGGATTGGTGCCTGGCATGGACTGCGATTGTTCCTGCATGCGCTTCTGCACTTCATTGAACAACTGAATGTTGCTCTCCAGATACGAACCCACCATGCCCTGCATGGCACTGCCGTAGAAGCGGATGAACTGCGTCAGCACATCGGACGAAAACATCGGCGCCCCGCTCGCTTCCTCATCCAGAATGATCTGCAGCAGAATGCTGCGCGTCAGGTCTGCCCCGCTCTTGGCATCGACGACCTTAAAGGTCTCCTGCTTGAGTACGAGTTCCTTCACATCCGCCAGGGTGATGTAGGTGCTGGTCTTGGTATCGTACAGGCGGCGGTTGGGATATTTCTTGATCAGCCGGACAGTCTCTGACATGGTTGTCTTCGCTCTCAATTAGGGTCGTGTACCGAGGTGGCTCCGCCGGATGCAACCGCCGGATACAACATTACCGGAATTCAGCTGCATGGAACCCGTCTATTGCATCGCACCATACACCAAACCGGCCAACCTGGCCAACTCGGCGAGCCTCCCAGGCTTTACCCTGATGGTTTTACTGCATGTGCTGCCCGCCATTGATGGCGATATTGGCCCCGTTGACGAAGGCCGCTTCCTCGGAACAGAGGTAAATAATCAGGCCTGCAACCTCTTCCGGTTTGCCAAGCCGCCCGCCGGGAATCTGCGGAATGATCTTGCTGTCCAGGATCTCTTTGGGAATGGCCGTGACCATCTTGGTGCCAATATAGCCCGGAGAGATGGTATTGACGGTCACGCCCTTGCGGGCGACTTCCAGGGACAATGACTTGGTGAAACCATGCATGCCGGCCTTCGCGGCCGAATAGTTGACCTGTCCAAAGGCCCCCTTGGAGCCATTCACCGAGGAAACATTGATGATGCGGCCCCAACCGCGCTCCACCATGCCGTCGCAAACCTGCTTGGTCATGTTGAAAACCGAGTCCAGGTTGGTGTGCATCACGATATCCCAATCGGCCTTGGTCATTTTCCGGAACGTCATGTCGCGGGTGATGCCCGCATTGTTGACCAGAATGTCGACAGGACCGACTTCGTTGGCGACCTTTTCAATGCACTGCCGGCACGACTCATAGTCGGCCACATCAACGCCATATGCGCGCAGTTCGTAGCCCTTGCCCTTCATCGATGACAACCATTTTTCCGAGGTCTTGTTGGAGGGCGAATAGGTCACCACCACCCGATACCCTGCATCCACCATCTTGGTGCTGATGGTCTCGCCCAAACCACCCATACCCCCGGTAATCACTGCTACCCGTCTGTTCATTGCGAACCTCCGACTGTTAACTGTCAATTCGAAACCACCTTAATCCTTCTCTCCGACCAATAGTCCTGCCACATCCTGCCCCAAATTACGCCATGTGCAACCCGCCATTGATGGACACATTGGCCCCGGTAATATAGCCCGCATCATCCGAGGCGAGATAGGCCACCAGCCCCGCAATTTCATCCGGCTCCGCCAGGCGCCCTGCAGGAATTTCAGCAATGATTTTCTGCAATACGGCCGGGTTTATCGCTTTCACCATGTCAGTCGCGACATATCCGGGTGAAATGGTGTTGACCGTGACCCCCTTCTTGACCACTTCCTGTGCCAATGCCTTGGAAAATCCATGCATGCCCGCCTTGGCCGCAGCATAGTTGGTTTGCCCAAATTGCCCCTTCAGTGCATTGACCGACGAGATATTGACGATACGTCCCCATCCACGCTCGGTCATTCCTTCGATCACCTGCCGGGTGACATTGAACACCGAATTCAGATTGGTGTTGATCACCGCATACCAGTCGTTCGGCACCATGCGCTTGAATACACCGTCACGCGTGATGCCGGCATTGTTCACCAGGATATCGACCGGCCCCACCGTGGACAGTACCCGGTAGAACATGTCGGCACAATCATTGTAATCATCGACATTGCCTTCAACGGCGTGAACCTGAAAGCCCTGTGAACTCATGCTGGCCAGCCATTCGTCCTTCTGATCGTATCCGGGAATACAGTTGGCGACCACTGTGGCCCCTGATTTCACCAGGCGCTTGCAGATCGCGGTGCCAATGCCGCCCATCCCTCCGGTGACAAATGCCACGCGCTTATTCATGACTGACCCAAGCCTCTCATTGCAATTTCGGACATTCCGACAAAACGAAAAATCACATCACCTGCATTACCGCAGTGCCCGCGCACGCGCTCAGCGCTCAACGCTCAACCGCCAATGCAACGCCCATGCCACCACCAATGCACAGTGACGCCAGACCGCGCCGGGCATCACGCCGGATCATTTCATGCAGCAATGTCACCAGCACGCGGCAACCCGACGCGCCGATCGGGTGACCCAGCGCAATGGCACCGCCATTGACATTGATCTTGGAGGTATCCCAACCCATCTGCTTGTTGACTGCCACGGCCTGGGCTGCGAACGCTTCATTGATCTCCATCAGATCGAGGTCGGAATGCTTCCAGCCTGCTTTGGACAGGCACAGTTGCGATGCCGCCACCGGCCCCATCCCCATGATTTTGGGATCCAGGCCGGCAGACGAGTACGCCCGAATCCACGCCAGCGGCTTCAACCCGAGTGCTTCCGCCTTTTTTGCCGACATCATGATTACTGCGGCAGCGCCATCGTTGATGCCCGAGGCATTGCCGGCGGTTACGGAGCCGGCCTTGTCAAATGCTGCCCGCAGTCCCGCCAGTGCATCCACCGTCGTTCCGTGTTTCGGATACTCGTCCGCATCGAACAGCAGCGGCGCTCCCTTGCGCTGGGGAATTTCGATTGGAATGATTTCATCCTTGAAGCGCCCCGCCTTCTGCGCCGCTTCGGTCTTTTGCTGGCTGGCGGCGGCGAATTCGTCCTGTTCCGTGCGTGAAATATTGAACTGCTTGGCCACGTTCTCGGCCGTCACGCCCATGTGGTAGTTGTTGTAGATGTCCCACAGACCATCCACGACCATACTGTCGACCAGCTTGCCGTCACCCATGCGAAATCCGTCGCGCGAACCGGCCAGCACGTGCGGCGACAGGCTCATATTCTCCTGCCCTCCCGCCACCACAATCTCGGCATCGCCGCACTTGATCGCCTGGGCAGCCAGATGCGTGGCCTTGAGACCGGAGCCGCAGACCTTGTTGATGGTCATGGCCGGCACCAGGTCGGGCAGGCCTGCCTTCAGCGAGGCCTGGCGCGCGCCGTTCTGCCCTATTCCGGCCGTCAGCACCTGCCCCATGATCACTTCGGATACGGCCTCAGGGCCGATGCCCGTCTTCGTCAGCAGGGTGCGGATGACATGCGCCCCCAGTTCTGTCGCCGGAATTTTTGCCAGGGCGCCACCAAATTTTCCTATGGCCGTGCGTCCTGCCGCTACGATCACCACATCAGTCATTGCATTCTCCTAGTCACTGCGTTCAGCGTGTACTTTCTCGGGACCTGTTTCGGCTGCTACCTTGGCAGCTGATTCAGGTCAGGCGTTGCTTGACGTAACTTCCCGGCGCGGGCTCGATCACGCTATGGCCTCCACCGCCCAGCTTCTTTTTGGCCTTGACCTTGCGGCCTCCGTAATTCGCCAGCCAGTCGCTCCAGTCCCGCCACCAGCTTCCCGGCTGCTCCTGGGCAGCGGCAAGCCAGGCTTCGGGATCTTCAGGCAATGCGGTACCGGTCCAATAACTACGTCGGTTCTTTCCGGCCGGATTGATAACGCCGGCGATATGACCGCTTGCCCCCAACACGAAATGGCTTTTTCCCTTGAGCAGCCCGGTCGAGCGATAGGCGCTGTGCCACGGCACAATGTGGTCCTCGCGCGTCGCCAATACATAGGACGGCATGCGCAGCCGGCCAAGGTCGACGGGTTGACCCAGCATGCTCAGCTTGCCAGGAACACGCAGACTGTTGTCCAGATACATGTTGCGCAGGTACCAGCAATACATGGGGCCGGGCAGATTGGTTGAGTCGGCATTCCAGTAAAGCAGATCGAAGGCTTCCGGCTGACGGCCTTTCAGATAATTATTGACCACATACGGCCACACCAGATCATTGGCGCGCAA
>CANKAJ010000093.1 GCA_947479645.1 Betaproteobacteria bacterium
AGCAGTCGGCGCGCCTGCAGGTCTGGGCGACGCCGCAACTGCGACTTGCGCTCGATATCAACGTCCTGCACCAGCATACTGGGGACGCAGGACAGCTCACCGGAGTCCCTGGCGTGGACCGGACGCTCGGCGTCTCCGCCTTGTGGCATCACGGAGGTGGCGAAGGTGGCAAACGTGGAGAAAGCGAGCTGACGCTGACCAGTCGCAGCGGCCTGTCGCAATTTGTTTCCCTGCGCTTTGCGCATCTCCGGCCGCTTGGGGAGCGCATTACGGGATCAATCGGACTGACCATCCGGGACCGCGCCACCGAAAGCGTCGCGCTCGGCGTTGGCGGCCACAAGAATGAGGCGAGCGTGGCGCTGAACTATCGGCTGTCGGGGCGCGAGTACCTGTCAGGACGGCTGTGGCAGGCGCGTTTTCACACCCAGCAGGATAGCTACCTCGGACGCGGGCGCGGCGTCTCTGCGGAAGCCGGCTACCGCGTGCGCACCGAATACCCGGATTTCAACGTGCGTGTGTCGCGCGTAGTCAGCAGTTTCGAGGCGGGTACCGTGAGTGACCTGGCCTCAGCCGTGCTGGTGCCGGGCGCGACCACGGCTCCGCCGGCAGCCTTTTTCATGCCGCAAAGTTTCCGCTTGTGGGGAATCAATGCGGGATTCGGCACCGACATCCGCGAACAGCGTTCGCGGGCGCTGCGACCCTTCGCGGATTTTGGACGCACCGCCAGTTCCACGTCGGGAAGCGGCTACAATTGGGTCGTGGGTGCGGGTGGCAGCGTTGTTGGTACTGATCATCTGGCCATCTACTCGATGCGCGCCAGAGGTGGCGGCATAGGGGCTGCGGTGCGCGAACTTGGATTGCGCTATCAGTACTATTTCGATTAGGGAATAACTGAACAAGAGGGCGATGCCGCAAGGGGACTTCCTTCGGGGCGTGCCCCCTTGTATATCCACCACTTCAGAGGAAACACTGTGCATGCTTTCTCCAATTTAGATACTTGTTCAGTGTTTTCTTAGCTTTTGACGAAACCGGATCCTGGAGAGCCCGATGATGCGAATTGTTTTGATTCTTCTAGCAGGGGCATTGTTGCTGGCATCTGCCGGGTGTGCCGTCACGCGGCACTCGGGTGGGGCTGTGCCACTGGCGCGCGATGCAAAATGGGTGCTGCTGCCGGTGCTGAACCACACCGAGTCTCCACAGGCCGGGCTGCGCGCCGAAGTCATTGCCGAGGCATTGCTGCGTGCACGCGGAATCAATGGTCTGGTGCGTTACCCGCCCGCGCTCAGTCCGGAGAGCCTGCTTGATCCGGCCGAGCGCAAGGCGCAGCAGGAAGCGCAGAAATGGGCCCGCGAACAAGGCGCACGCTATGGTGTGCAGGGGGCGGTGGATGAATGGCGCTACAAGGTCGGTGTTGATGGCGAACCGGCGGTTGGCATCGCGCTGCAGGTGATTGATCTGCAGTCCGGTGAGGTGCTGTGGTCGGGGGTTGGCGCGAAGAGCGGCTGGAGCCGCGAGGCACTGGCGGCAGTGGCACAGAAACTGATCGATGCATTGCTCGATACAGCGCGCATTCAATAGCGCCATCGTCATGTGGTGTTGTTTTCACCATGGCCGATAACAATCCATCCCCGGCGGAATCCGGCAAGCTGGCCCGCCTTCGCCGCTGGCTGCAACCGGCGGGTTCCATCGGCGGTACCTGGGTCGAGACCGTGGTGTTCTCGTCGGCGGTCATCCTGATCGGCCGCTATGCATTTCCAGAGGATCCCCTGCTGGTCCATACGCAGTTTCCCTGGTCGTGGTTTGCGCCGGTGCTGCTCGCACTCCGTTATGGTGTTTTGCCCGGGATAGCATCGTCTTCCATACTGTTGGCCGGCTGGTACCTGTTCCAGCCTGATCCAGTTGCTGCCGAGGTTCCAAAACTGTACTTCCTCGGCGGGTTGCTGCTGGTGATGATCAGCGGGGAATACAGCGGCTTGTGGCGCACCCGGTTGCGCCGGTTGACGGAGGTCAACAGCTATCTTGAAGACCGTACCGAGCGCATCATCAAGCGCTTGTACCTGCTGCGTCTTTCGCATGAACGCCTGGAACAGGACATGTTGTCCCGTCCCAGCACACTGCGCGATGCCGTGGGCGCGCTGCGAAAGCGTGTGGCGAGTCAGGCCGGGCAGGGCCCTTTGCCCGGTGCGCAGAACCTGATTGAATTCCTTGGGCAGTATTGCCAGCTGGAGGTGGCGGCCATCTATGCCACTCAGGCAGCCGAAGGCGCGGCTGGCACGACATACGAGCGTGTGGCCGCCATCGGTGGTCCGCCGGACCTGCGCGTCGATGACCCGTTGTTTGTGCATGCCCGTCTGCGCCACTGTCTTGCCCATATTCAGACAACGGAATTGGACAAGGCTCATCCGACAGAACATCTGGTGGTGGCACCCATCGAATCGGCACAGGGACGGCATCTGGGCATGCTGGTGATCACGCGCATGCCGTTCTTCGCAATGAACGAGGAGATGTTGCAGACGATCGTTGTGTTGCTGTCGGTATATGCCGACGGAATCACGGCGGCGGACCAGATTGTTCCGTTGATGGCAATTGTTCCCGGGATGCCAGTGGAATTCGCCGAGGAATTCGTCAAGTTGTCGCGGTTGCAACGCGATTTTGACAGTGCCAGCCATATCGTGATGCTGGTTTGCTTTGGTCATCCCGAACGGCTGGACATACTGGCTCAGATCAGGCGCGAACGACGGCTGCCCGATATTGTCTGGGTCATCGAGAACTTTGTCGATTGCAGTTTTTTCATTTCGTTGATGCCACTTGCCGGCTCCGCTGCTGTCGATGGCTATCTTCTACGCATGGAGAATTCGCTGCGTGAAACTCACGGCGCCGGATTTCGTGACCTGGGCATCTATCCACACGTGATTCCTTTGTCTCGCGAAAATCCGCTCGGCATGGTGAGGCGCCTGATGCTGGGCAAGGGTGCGCCCGATGCGTAAGCTTGCCGTCGCGCTGGCGCTCCTCACCGCCGTGTGCGCGACGCTGGGATCGATCTATGTGCTGATCGATTCCATTGAGAGCACGCACGATCTGCTGATTTTTTTCGGACTCCAGGCGCTCTCGTCGGCGCTGCTTTCGGTTGTCACTGCCGCGGTGTTGCCGGCGCAGTGGCGCAAGCCGAAAGCGGCGGTTTATGCGCTGCTTTTTTGTTTCGGATTTTTTATTCCCCTGTTTGGGGCGGCCGGCATGCTGATTGCGGTTGCGCTGACCTTGCTGTTGCCCAAGCGCTGGCGCTATGAGGATTTCAGCGAAGTGGCGCCGGTGGCGTATTCGCCGCTGGAGCGCGACAGTGGCACCCAGTTGCGCATCAGCAGCCTGCGTACAGCCCTGCTCGACACGTCGGCCCCATCGGACGTGCGCATGCGTTCGCTGGTGGCCATGCATACGATGCCGATGCGCATTGTCGGCCCGCTGATACGCAGGCTGCTTGGCGACGCTTCCGATGATCTTCGCCTGGTCGCCTACGGCATGCTCGACAGCGAGGAAAAGCGCATCAATGCCATGATTGCGTCAGAGCAGGAGAATCTGGAGAAGGATACCGGCCGGATGTTGCGTGCCAACTCGCTGCGACACCTGGCCGAACTGCACTGGGAATTGGTTTACTCGGGGCTGGTGCAGGGTGACGTGCGCGACTACGCCATCGCCAGTGCCCTGCGCTATCTCTCGGAGGCTTTGAATATCCTTCGTGAAGATTCGGGCCTGTGGATGCTGCGCGGGCGCTTGCTCCAGACAGGCGGTGATTTCGCCGCAGCCGAGGAAGCATTCAATCTTGCCGTGTCCTGCGGACTGGAGCAAGCACGTGCGCTGCCCTATCTGGCTGAACTCGCATTTGCCCGGCGGCAGTTTGCCTTGCTCAGGTATTACATCGGCCTGATTGCCTCCCGTCAGGTGACGCCGGTCATGGCCCCGGTAGTGCGCTTCTGGCTCGGCAGCAACGCGGCGGTTGCATGAACCTGCCCATGCCAAAGGCCGACCGTGCCGATATCGCCCTGCTGCTGGAGGGAACGTATCCGTTCGTATCCGGCGGTGTGTCGGGTTGGGTGCAACAGATCATCCGCGGATTTCCGGAACTGACGTTTGCCGTGATCTTTATCGGCAGCCGGGCGCAGGACTACGGAAAAATGAGATATGAGTTGCCGAGCAACGTTGTTCATCTGGAAGTGCACTATCTCTACGATGACGTGGACAAGCCCGAGATCGAACCGGTGGAAGGTGACCCCGAGATGTTTCGCTGCGTCGAGCGGCTGCATGATTATTTCCGCTCGCCTAACGCGCACCACGCGGATGCCGAACTGCTGGGTGAAATTGGCGCCGAACTGGGCGGGAAATTCGGCATGGACCAGTTCCTGTACAGCGAAGCTGCATGGAACTATATCCGTGACCAGTACCGCCGCTACTGTACCGATCCTTCCTTTGTGGATTACTTCTGGACAGTGAGGATCATGCACGCGCCCATCTGGGTGCTGGCACGCATCTGCGACACCATGATCCCGGTGCGTGCGTTCCACACTGTGTCGACCGGATTTGCAGGATTCCTGGGCGCTCTGGCCAAGCGCCGTTTCGGCAAACCGCTGATCCTGTCCGAGCACGGTATCTATACCAAGGAACGCAAGATCGACCTGTTTTCGGCGAAATGGATTGCTGACAATCGTTCGGCCCTGCAGCGCGACCCGACCGAACTGTCCTATTTCAAGCAGATGTGGATACGCTTCTTCGAGACGCTCGGGCGCGCCTGCTACGACGCCTCCGATTCCATCATTGCGTTGTATGAAGTCAACCGCCAACGCCAGATTGCCGATGGCGCGGATGCCGCGCGCACCCGCAATATTCCCAATGGCATCAATCTGGCGCAGTTTGCGCCTTTACGGTCGTTGCGCCCGGACAGTCCGCCCGCGGTCGCCTGCCTGATCGGACGTGTGGTGCCGATCAAGGACGTGAAGACCTTTATCAGGGCGATGCGCACAGTGGCAAACCGGCTGCCGCTGGCTGAAGGCTGGATTGCAGGTCCGGAGGACGAGGCGCCGGAATACGCCGCCGAATGCCGGACGCTGGTCGAGAATCTCGGGCTCGCGGCCAACGTCAAGTTTCTCGGATTCCAGAAACTGACCGAGTTGCTGCCCAAGGTCGGCCTTGTCGTGCTGTCCTCGATCAGCGAAGGATTGCCGCTGGTGCTGCTGGAAGCGTATGCGGCCGGTGTGCCTGCGGTCAGCACCGACGTGGGATCCTGTCGCCAGCTGATTTACGGGCTGGATGCCGAAGACCAGGCGCTGGGGGCATCCGGGCGCATCGTCGGCATCGCGGATGCGCCCGCGCTTGCAGCGGTCATGCTGGAGCTGCTCACTGACCCGGTGCAATGGCAGGCCGCCTCTCAGGCGGGGATACGGCGCGTGGAGACCTATTATTCCCAGGACACCATGTTTTCGCGCTATCGCGAAGTATATGACGCGGCGCTGGGACATGCCGCGGGTAGGGGGAAAGCCGATGCGCAATCTCGATGACCATCCGATAGGGAAGCGTTCTGACCCATGGCAGGCATAGGCTTCGAGCTGCGCAAGTTGCTGCGCAGGGAAAACTACAGTGGTCTGCTGCAGGCCTACGCCTACGCCGGCATCATCAGTTCAGGTCCGTGGGTGCTGTCCATTATCGGCATCCTTGCCATCGGACTTTTGTCATCTGCGACGGCGGGATCGAGTATTGCCATCAGCCGGTTTCAAGTGTCGGTGACCTATCTGATAGCGGCCTCGCTGGTGATCACCGGAGTTGTACAGCTCGGATTTACCCGATTCATCGCTGACCGGCTGTACGAAAAAAAGGATGCGCTGGTGATGCCCAACTTCAATGGGCTGATGCTGGTGGTCATCGCTGTCAGCGGAAGCATCGGCATCGCGGTTCTGCTGATTTTCTTTCGTGGCCAGCCCAATCTGTACCGCGTACTGATGCTATCCGGTTTTGTCATCATGTGCTGCATCTGGGTGGCGACGATTTTTCTGTCCGGCATGAAGCAGTACAAGGAAATCGTGCGCCTGTTTGCGATTGGTTATGCAATTACGGTCGTGAGCGCGCTGATTTTGCGCCCGCTCGGCCTGGAAGGCCTGTTGCTGGGCTTCGTGATCGGACACTTTGTCCTGCTCACTGGCATGATTACGCTGACTTTGCGCAATCATCCATCCGACCAGTTTGTGTCCTTCGACTTTTTGCGCAAAGGCGCGATGTATCCGACGCTGGTCTGGACCGGTCTGTTCTTCAATGCCGGCATCTGGGCCGACAAACTGCTGTTCTGGTTCGATCCGGTCACTGGCCAGGATGTGATCGGTCCACTGCGTGCTTCGCTGATTTACGATGTGCCGGTGTACCTTGCCTATCTCGCCATCATTCCGGGGATGGCGGTATTTCTGGTGCGCATCGAGACCGATTTCGTCGAGTACTACGAAAAGTTTTACGATGCAGTGCGCGGCGGTGGTTCGCTCGGCCATATTGAGCAGATGCGCGATGAAATGGTGTTTACCATCCGCCAGGGCATCTACGAGATCATCAAGATCCAGACCATTGCCGTGTTGCTGGTGTTCGTCGCGGGACCGTCGTTGCTCGACTGGTTGGGCATTTCCGCCTTGTACCTGCCGCTGCTTTATGTGGATGTGGTGGCCGCCGGCCTGCAAGTGGTGCTGCTGGGCATCCTCAATATTTTCTTTTACCTCGACAAGCGTATCACCGTGACTTTCCTGACGGCGCTGTTTCTGATTCTCAATATCGGTTTGAGTGCGCTTACGCTAGCACTGGGAGCGCCCTTCTTCGGTTATGGTTTCGCCGTATCGTTGCTGGCCACGGTGCTGGTTGCTTTATTGATGCTTGAGGACAAGTTGAAGCATCTCGAGTATGAAACGTTCATGTTGCAGTAGACAAGGAGAGATCGCATGCCTGAAGCACTGCACCCGGACAATGATGCTCAGCGTGTTGAAGTTCTGCGCAGTCTGGGAATCCTGGACACGCCGCAGGAGCAGCGGTTCAACCGCATCACGCGCACCGCTGCAAGATTGTTCGGCGTGCCGATCGCCCTCATTACCATGGTGGACGACACGCGGCAGTGGTTCAAGTCGAGATACGGATTTTTCGTTGAGGAAACGCCGCGCAGTATTTCGTTCTGTACCCATGCCATTCTCGCCGATGGCATCCTCGTCATCGAGGATGCGCACAAGGATGAGCGTTTTTGCCACAATCCGATGGTGACGGGAGCACCGCACATTCGTTTTTACGCCGGCCGTCCTCTGGCAACGCCGGCGGGCGTCAAACTGGGCACGCTTTGCCTCATCGACCAAGAGCCGCGCACTCTGTCTGACCCTGACCGCCTGACGCTGGAGGATCTTGCCGGCTGGGCTGAGCGGGAGATCAACCTGAGCATTGAGTTGGCCCGCATGCACGCGCGACTGGTTTCGGTCTTGGACAATATTGTCGAAGGCGCCCTGTTGTTCAGCACGGATGGGCGAATCCAATGGGCAAACGGTCGCGCGAGTCAGTTGCTCGGAATTGCAGCGCCGGATCTGGCAGGTCGGAGCCTGGAAAGTATCTTCGTGCGTGAGTCACTGGACAGGGTCAGCAAGGCCATCGACGCCTTGCTGGGGGCTTCCGAATGTAGCACTGGCCGCATGGAAGTACAGATGCGCCACAGTAACGGCAGGTCTCTGCCCGTAAAGTCGGTGCTGGTCGTTGCGATCGTTGGCGGTGAGCGCTTTATTACTGCGTTGATCGACCCGGTGTAGCCCCGCAATTGTCGCGCTCCTGAGGAGTGTGGCGGAGGTTCATGCGCCGTATTCCGGCAACAGCAAGGTACAGGCAAGGTCCGGCAAGCGCCGGTGAGCGGCGCCCAGGCACAGCCTGTCAGCGGCCGGGGGGGCAGTCCGTTCCCGCCAGTGGAACGCCGGCCATGGCGGCAGCTTCCGCCGTCAACGCGACCAGATCTTCCCGTTCGAGGTGATGCACGTTCTGCTTGCCGCAGGCGCGTGCGATGGTGGTGAGTTCCATATTGAGCGTCTTGAGATAGTTGCGCACATGCTTTGCCCCGGTCGCCGGGTCGAGACGCTGTTCCAGCATGGTGTCCTGAGTGGCGACTCCGACCGGACACAGGCCGGTATGGCAGTGGTGGCAGAATCCCGGTGCCGTACCCAACGCGGCGTAATCATCCACTGCACGTATGGTGCGCGCCATTCTGGAAGTAGCTGTCGTGATTGCAGCCCAGCGCCATCATCATGCCCTGCCCGATCGCGACCGCATCGGCGCCCATGGCAAGCGCCTTGGCGATGTCGGCACCGGAGCGTATTCCGCCGGAGATGATGAGCTGCACCTTGTCCTTCATGTTGAGCTCTTCGAGCGCGGCGACCGCCTGCTTCAATGCCGCCAGCGTGGGAATGCCGACGTGCTCGATGAATGCCGATTGCGTGGCGGCGGTGCCGCCCTGCATGCCGTTGACCACGATGACATCAGCGCCGGCATGAACCGCGAGTTTGACGTCGTGCGAGGTACGGGTCGCGCCAACCTTGACGTAGATGGGCTTCTCCCAATCGGTGATTTCGCGCAGTTCCTGGATCTTGATGGTGAGATCGTCCGGTCCGGTCCAGTCCGGATGTCGCGAGGCCGAGCGCTGGTCCACACCTTCGGGCAGCACACGCATTCTGGCCACGCGCGGGTTGACCTTCTGCCCGAGCAGCATGCCGCCGCCACCGGGCTTGGCGCCCTGTCCGATCACTACTTCGATGGCATCGGCACGGCGCACGTCGTCAGGGTTGACGCCATAGCGCGACGGCAGGCACTGGTAGATCAGCGTTTTAGAGGAACGACGCTCTTCGGGAGTCATGCCGCCATCGCCAGTAGTGGTGGAAGTGCCCATATCGGTGGCAGCGCGTCCCAGCGCGTCCTTTACATTGGCAGAGAGCGCGCCAAAGCTCATCCCGGCGATGGTGATGGGAATGGCCAGTTCGATCGGCTTCGTCGCATAGCGGGTGCCAAGGACAGTCCGCGTATCGCAGCGTTCCCGATAGCCTTCCAGCGCGTAGCGCGACAGCGATGCGCCGAGGAAGACCAGGTCGTCGAAATTCGGTAATTTGCGTTTTGCGCCGAGACCGCGGATCTCGTACAGGCCGTGTGCTGCGGCATTGTGGATGTAGCCCAGCGTGGCGCGGTCGTGGCTGGCGCTTTCCTCGCGTTGCATGCGTTTGTGGAATACGACGGGTTTGTTCATGGCGATATTCCTGCTCAGTACTCTTGATTGGCGTCGGCATTCCAGTGATACAGGCTGCGCATGGACGCAACTCGCCGGAATGACCTCGGATCGTGCGCATAGCCGGCGCTGGCCAGCAGCGCAGACGGGCAAAGATGAAAGGGGATATTCAGGCATAAAAAAAGGCGCCTAAACAAGGCGCCTTTAAAGCAAAGTCCAGCTGCTGGACTTTGCCCCTGCTCATGGGGACGAGATTATCCCCCGTCCCGAAACTGCCTAGTGGTGATAAGCCGACTCACCGTGATAATTGTTGTCAAGGCCTTCGCGTTCTTCTTCTTCAGTGACTCGCAGACCGACAATCAGGTCGACAATCTTGAAGGAGATGAAAGCGACGACACCGGACCAGATGAGCGCTGTGCCGACAGCCCAGAACTGGCTGGTAAGCTGAGCCATCATGTCGTAATCACCAACCTTGTTGGCAACATAGTCGTAGACACCTGCGCCACCCAGCGATGGTGAAGCGAATACGGCTGTGCCCAGGGCGCCAATGATGCCCCCAAGGCCATGCACTCCAAACACATCAAGCGAATCGTCGGCTCCGAGCATCTTCTTCAGGCCGTTGACTCCCCACAGGCAGAGGGCACCGGCGATCGCACCCAGGGCAATGGCGCCCATGGGGCCGACATAACCGCAAGCCGGAGTGATGGCAACCAACCCTGCTACTGCACCTGAAGCGATTCCGACCATGCTGGGCTTGCCCTTGAGCATCCACTCAAAGAACATCCAGGACATTGCCGCTGCGGCGGTAGCGACGAAGGTGTTGATGAAGGCAAGTCCGGCGGTTCCATTGGCCTCGAGGTTGGAGCCAACGTTGAAACCGAACCAGCCTACCCACAGCAAGGCGGCACCGATCATTGTCATGGTGACACTGTGTGGTGTCATTGCTTCCTTGCCGTAACCGATGCGCTTGCCGAGAACAAAGGCGCCAACCAGACCGGCAATACCGGCATTGATGTGCACGACGGTGCCGCCTGCGAAGTCTATTGCGCCTTTCTGGAACAGGAAGCCTGCATGTGAGGCCGCGAGGTCGGCTGACTTGGCATCCATATAGGCATCAGGACCGTCCCAGTACCAGACCATATGGGCCATCGGCAGGTAAGCGAACGTGAACCACAGCACCATGAACAGTAATACTGCCGAGAACTTGATGCGTTCCGCCACGGCGCCAATGATGAGTGCCGGTGTAATGGCAGCAAAGGTCAACTGGAACACAACGTAGATATATTCCGGCAGGTATTGTCCCTTGCTGAAGGTCGCAACCTTGCTGTCAGGCGTGATTCCCGCCATGAACATCTTGGAAAATCCGCCGAAGAACGCATTCCCTTCAGTGAATGCCACACTGTAGCCATAGATGACCCACAGCACGGTAAGCAACGAGAATGTGGCGAACACCTGCATCAGCACGGACAGCATGTTCTTGCTGCGTACCAGGCCGCCATAGAACAGTGCAAGACCGGGTATGGTCATCAGGATCACGAGGCAAGTGGCCACGATCATCCAGGCTGTATCGCCCTTGTCAACTTTTTGCTCAGGTGCCGGAGCGGCTGCGGGAGTTGCTGCCGCGGCTGCGCCGGCTGGTGCTGCTGCTGCAGCTTCGGCGGGAGCTGCGGTAGCTGCCGGAGCGGCTGCAGCCGCAGGCTTATCTTCCGCCCACGTCGGTGCCGAGAGTGCCATCGCGCCAAAAATCGCGAGTAGTGCGAATAGTTTTTTCATGTTGAGCTCCTTACAGTGCGTCCGCGCCGGTTTCACCGGTGCGAATGCGAATGCTTTGTTCAAGGTCGAATACAAAGATCTTGCCATCGCCGATCTTGCCGGTATTGGCAGACTTCTCGATTGCTTCGATCACCTGGTCGAGCATTTCGCTCTTGATCGCGGCCTCGATCTTCACCTTGGGCAGAAAGTCGACTACATATTCCGCCCCCCGATAAAGTTCGGTATGGCCCTTCTGCCTTCCAAAACCCTTGACTTCGGTCACCGTGATGCCTTGCACGCCGATGGCGGACAGGGCTTCACGCACCTCGTCAAGCTTGAAGGGCTTGATGATTGCCGTAACGAGTTTCATGAAAAAGCTCCCTAAAGAATCCGAAAAAGAAGGGCCGCGGGAATCGCTGGCGGCCCTCCCGACTGTGCTGCCTTAGAACGATTTGAGAAATGACACTACTGCAGTACCTTTGCTGACATCTTTGAAACCGGTAGTGGGGCCTACGGCTGTGATAAAGCCACCGTTGGCCCAGCAATAGGAGTTGGTCGCACCAACGCCACTAGCAGTACAAACGCCACTGGTGTTAGTTGCGGAATAGGCGGCGGTGATCGTCCCGAATCCGACGTCCTTGCTGACGCCGATCTTCCAGTCGCTGTATGAGGCGGAACGCAAACCGGCAGGAATGTTTACCGAGTTCTTGACCTTCTGGGTTCCCCAGTGACCGATTGCCGTCCAGCCGTTGCCGAGGTCATAGTTGGCATTCAACTCAAGATAATCCGAACCGCGCGTGTTCTGATTGAGTGCAGCGCCGCCATACCATCCGATGAAATTCTGGGATGTTGCATAGGAGTACTTTGCACTGATCCACTTGTAACCGAGCGAAGCATAGAGTTCCTGCGTATTGGGCTTGGCCAGTACTGTAGGAATTGCAGGGCCGGAACCCGGATAGTTATAGGTGATGTAACCAACGTCGTAGTTCCAGTCACCGCCGCCAAAAGCGTTCTTGTAGCCACCATAGACGTCTATTTCGAGGCTGCCCTTGCCAAGAAAGTCCTTGACCCATGTGACCTGGGACGCCCAGGCGCCAAGATAGAAGCCGCTCGAGTGGAGGTAATCAACACCGCCTTGAAGCGCGGCCCGACCATGTGTCTGACTGACTCCACGGAACAGGTAATCGGATACCACCCCGACGTTGTATGTGATTGGCGAAGCGGCTTCTTCGGCATACGCGGTGGAAACCGCAGCAGGTGCTGCGAAAGCGCCAACAACTGCAGAAGCGAGTATTAGTTTTTTCATTGAAATGACCCTTTAGGATTAAAAAATGTGCGCCGTGCGTTACGAATTCCGGCACTTCCCAGCGTAAGCATAAAGCACGGGACATGCCACATTTTTTATCTATATTAAACAAGTAGATACAATATTAGTAGTGCTTTTACAACAACTTTCATGCACTGTTGTTGGGCGCTAATAAGGTGTATGCACCACTATGGTGCGAATGTTAAAAGTCGGAATGACTCGTTAATTAGATGTGCTAAATTGCGAGGTATGGCTCAAGCTCCTATCTTCGATGAACTCAATGCTCGCATCCGCGAAGTCATCGCGGCTACGCCGGCTAAGGACGTCGAAAAAAACCTCCGAGCGCTGATGTCCAATTTCTTTTCCCGGCTTGATCTGGTCAGTCGTGAAGAGTTCGATGTGCAGGCAAAAGTACTTGCACGGACCCGTGAAAAACTGGATGCACTCGAAGCGCGTGTCGCTGAACTGGAAAAACGCACTTAGCTCTTCTTAATTAAGAGTCAGTGCCGTTCGCAGAGCGAGCGGAGAATTTTCCTTCCCGCATTTCAGGTCCCGATTCAGTCATTCATAGACGGCTCGGTCTGTCAGGCTCCGATTTGTCGACAATTCAGTGCGGCTGCAATTGGGATCCGTGGCGAGTCCTGGGGATTCTCCCTTTGTGCGGCTCCGCTTGTAGGTGCTGGTCACTTATGGATGACAGGCAGCCTATTCAGTTGTCAACCCCGGCAGGCCAGACTGCGTTGATCAGTTGCGATTCATCTGCGACGCCAATTACGCGAACCATCATGTCGCTTGCCGTATTGCACAGTCGTGCGCTTTCAGGGATGCATGCGCCGCCCGTTACAGTCGAGGTTGATCTGGCCAACGGCCTCCCGGCATTCAATATTGTCGGATTACCTGAAGCGGAGGTGAGGGAGAGTCGCGAGCGTGTTCGAGCCGCACTTTGTAACTGCCAGTTTGAGTTTCCTGCACGCCGCATCACGGTCAACCTTGCTCCTGCAGAACTGCCAAAGGAAAGCGGCCGCTTTGACTTGCCGATTGCACTGGGCATTCTTGCCGCATCACGACAGATACCCTCGGATCGCCTCGATCAATATGAATTTGCCGGTGAGTTATCGCTGACAGGCGAGTTGCGACCGGTGCGCGGCGCGCTGGCCATGGCATTTGGCGCAGCCAGCAGTCGTCGGGCCTTTATCCTGCCAAAAAGTAGTGCCAGCGAAGCAGCTCTAATGAATGGAATAGACATTCTGGAGGCAGCTTCCTTAATCGAAGTCTGCTCCCACCTTCTCGGAAGAGAGGCACTTTCAAGACCGACTGTCGAGTTGTCCCGATGTCAGGATAGTGCTTTGGACCTCGCCGATGTACGCGGCCAAAGTCACGCCAAACGCGCTATGGAGGTTGCAGCAGCGGGAGGTCACGGCATATTAATGGTAGGTCCACCCGGAACCGGCAAGTCCATGCTTGCAATGCGCCTTCCCGGATTGTTGCCGTCAATGACGGAAACGGAAGCCTTGGAGTCTGCAGCAATACAGTCATTGGGTGGTGCCGGATTTTCAATCGACAACTGGCGGCGCAGGCCATTTCGTGCGCCTCATCATTCTGCGTCAAGTGTGGCGGTCGTCGGTGGAGGAGGCAATCCGCGACCAGGTGAAATATCGCTGGCGCATAATGGGGTGCTGTTTTTGGACGAATTACCCGAGTTTGAGAGGCGCGTGCTTGAGGTCTTGCGGGAGCCGCTTGAGTCGGGCAGGGTTGCAATTTCACGCGCTGCCCGCCAAGTGGAATTTCCAGCACGCTTTCAGCTGGTTGCAGCGATGAATCCTTGTCCTTGCGGGTATCTCGGACATTACAGCGGTCGCTGTCGCTGCACGCCAGATCAGGTGCAGCGCTACCGTGGGAAGATCTCCGGACCTCTTCTTGACCGAATTGATGTGCAAATTGAGGTGCCTTCCCTGCCTGAGCAGGAATTGCTGTCTACCAAGCCCGGCGAGTCGTCCCGGACAGTGCAGAAGCGTGTGGATCTGGCTCGTCAGAGGCAACTCGACAGGCAGGGAAAAAATAACGCACTGCTTAGTGGCCGGGATCTTGACCTTCACTGCCGTCCGGATGGGCACGGACAGGCATTACTAAAGCAGGCGATCTCGAAACTCAATCTTTCGGCGCGCGGATTCCACCGTATCCTGATGCTCGCGCTGACCATCGCGGATCTTGCCGCATCCGAGAAAGTGACGTCGGCACACATCGCCGAAGCCATCCAATATCGCCGGCTGGATCGCAATACCTGAGAGAAAACAGGCCAGGCGCAGTTGCTCTTTCGACACTAAGTGTTCCGTAACTATCGTGAATACCTTTGTCCATAGATTAAACTTGGCGTTTTCACGATGGCGCTTCCAACGAATTTTAATGGCTACCTACGCAATCGGTGACATTCAGGGCTGTTTCGAGGAATTGCAACGCCTGCTTGTGGCCATCGGTTTCAAGCGGAAATCGGATTGCTTGTGGTTTGTCGGTGATCTGGTCAACCGGGGTCCACAATCTTTGGAGACCTTGCGATTCGTCAAGGACCTTGGAGATTCTGCGATAACAGTGCTGGGAAACCATGACCTGCACCTTCTCATGCTGGGGACCGGCTTCGCCAAACCGCGCGATGACGATACGCTGGACGCAGTTCTGGATGCTCCTGACCGCGGCACTTTGTTGGACTGGTTGCGTTCCCTGCCGTTGCTGCATCGTGAAGGCAAGTATGTTCTTGTACATGCCGGTCTGCTGCCGCAGTGGAGTGTCGCGATGGCATGGACGGTAGCGTCGGAAGTGGAACGAGTGTTGCGCGGCCCCGATTATCGCGATTTTCTTTCCAAGTTGTACGGAAGCAAACCCGATCGTTGGTCCGATGATCTCAAAGGTAATGATCGATTACGTGTTGTTGTGAATGCCATGACCCGCATGCGTTTTTGCAGCCCGAAGGGTGTCATGGAATTTCAGACCAAGGGCGAAACAAACAATGCGCCAAAAGGTTACCTGCCCTGGTTCGAGACGCCCGGTCGTAATTCGATTGATGCAACGATTGTTTGCGGACACTGGTCAGCGGTGGGGATAAAACTCGCCCCGGGTCTGATCATGCTGGATTCGGGTTGTGTCTGGGGCGGAAAACTTACTGCGATTCGCCTGGAAGATCGTCGATTGTTTCAGGTGGAATGCCGGACACCTGCACGCCCAATGCGCCTGCAATAGCTGTTTGACTGGCGCGTGCCAGAACGCGTCGGTCCTGGGAATCGGTCTCGATAGGTTTGAGAAAACTCAGTTCTGCCACGATGCGTGGAGCAGCAGTAATGTTCCATAACGAAGCGACGAACGACGTATCCCCCACGAAGTTGGGTGCGCTGCAGTAGTGATCCTCGCGATCCAGGTAACGCAAGGCTGCGGGTTGAATCACAGCTTCGGCATCGATGGCGGGCTGAAACAATGCGGCATGAAAACGCCGAATACACTTGCCATCAGTGGTTGTCCCCTCCGGATAAATGCTGACCAGTGCGCCGCTCCGAATTGCTGCTGTCACGGTCGTGGCAGTGCGCTTTGCCGAAGACCGGCTATTGCGCTTGATGAACAGGGTTCCCGCGCGTGCACATAATGAACCGATCAGCGGCCACCGGCGTATCTCGGACTTTGCAACGAATATGGCTGGATAGATCGAAGTGAGCACAAATATATCGATCCACGATATGTGATTGCTGACAATCATGCAGCTTGCTGGCAAGCTGTGCGGCGCATTGAGTACTCGGACTGTAACCCCAAGAATGCTCAACAATCTGCGCGACCATCCGCGCATGACGGTGCGTCGGCGTTGCGCATTCAAGCGAGGGTAGCGCAGCCACGCGTCCATCAAACCGCCCACCAGATGCCCGGCGAGTCGAATCAGGCGAATGCAACGCAGTACGAATGGGGTGGTACGTTCAGGGTGGCGTGGCTGAAATGTCAAACCGGGGTCAATCCAAAATTTGACAGACCCTGATATGCCTAGTGTGAAACGCGCGTTACTCCGCCGCCGGAAAGCAGCCGTACCCGCTCGCCCGGTTTGAAGATTTCTTCGGCTTCCTGGGTAATTGCGCGAAGTTCGCCATTTTCCAGGCGAACAGTGATTTCAACCCCTTTCTTCTGGGTTACGCTGCGCTCAATTGCCTGGCCGGCAACACCTCCTGCAACAGCGCCCAGTATTGATCCGACCGTTGAACCACGTCCGCCGCCGACATTGGCTCCGGCAATGCCACCGATAGCGCCTCCGGCAACGACTCCGACTGGCCCTCTATCACCTTCTATGGTGACTTCACGGACTGATTCAACGACTGCCAGGCGCACAGTCAGTTCCTGGCGTGCCTGTTGTGCCGAATAAACACTGCCCGAGTTGGTGCGTGTGGCGCATCCTGCAAGGAAAATGACACCGGTGATGACGGCATAAAGGGTAATCGAAGCGAAGGTTTTCATGGTCATTCCTGTCAGAGTTCGGTTCCAAAATGGTGCCGGTACTGTTTCGCGATCTCAGCGCGGCTGGCACTGTGGTTCTGGCCGCCACGCGAAGCGATCTTCAGCGAGCCCATCAGTGAAGCAAGTTGTCCGGTTGCACGCCAGTTGCGACCGGATGCGATGCCATACAGCAAACCGGCGCGATAAGCATCACCGCATCCCGTCGGGTCAACCAGATTGTCAGCCTTAACGCATGGGATATCAATGCGTTGACCCTCGGCGTATATGGTGGAGCCTTCCCCACCCCGGGTAACGATTAAAGCGCTGACGCGTCCGGCCAGTTCAATCAGCGATTTGCCGGTTCGTTCTTCCAGCAACTTGCCTTCATAGTCGTTTACGGCCACATAGGTGGCCTTATCGATGAAATCCAGTAATTCTTCGCCATTGAACATGGGCAGACCCTGGCCTGGGTCAAATACGAAGGGCGTATTCAGCGCATGAAGTTCGCGCGCATGCTGAAGCATGCCATCACGCCCGTCCGGCGCGACGATCGCCAATTTCACGTCCAATTCTTTGGTGACGTGATTGAGATGGGAGTAATTCATTGCGCCTGGATGAAATGCCGTAATCTGATTGTCGTCAAGGTCGGTGGTGATGAAGGCTTGGGCCGTCAGGGCTTCCGGCACTTGACGCACGCATTCACCGGACAATCCAAGCCGTGTCATTCTTTCAAGATATGGCCCGGCATCATTGCCCACGGTCGCCATGATGACCGGAGCGCCTTCAAGCAGGTTCAGGTTGTAGGCAATATTTCCTGCGCAACCGCCAAATTCGCGCCGCAGTTCGGGTACCAGAAACGCGACATTAAGAATGTGGATTTGCTCAGGCAGGATATGATCCTTGAAGCGCCCTTGAAAGACCATGATGTTGTCGTAGGCTATTGAGCCACAGATGAGTGTACGCATTGAATTCCGCATTGCCTTTCAAGGATCAAATCAATCAGGAGACCATTCCAGCATTAATTGAAATGGCCTCTGACGCAGGGGCGCATGAGGTGAAAATCCCTCAATTTTGAATTGAGTTCTTGGAGAACCGATATCAAATTTCCGGCAGTTGCATGCAATTGCCGGAAAGTCCGGGAAGTTCTGCAGTCTTACTTCAGTGCAGCGAGAGCCGCATCGTAATCTGGCTCCGTTTTTATTTCGGAGACCAGTTCGGAATGCAATACCTTGTTGTTTTCATCCAGCACCACGACAGCTCGCGCGGCGACGCCACCAAGTGGTCCACTGGTGATTTCAACGCCGTAATTGTTCAGAAACTCGCGACCGCGCATTAACGACAGGGGGACAACATTCTGTATTCCTTCAGCGGTACAGAAGCGTCCCATGGCAAACGGCAGGTCGGCTGAGATTGTAATGACTGCGGTATTTGCCAGGCTGGCCGCCTTCTCGTTGAATTTGCGCGCAGACGTGGCACACACTGCGGTATCCAGACTGGGGACAATATTCAGAACCTTGCGTTTACCGGCAAAATCCTGCAGTGATACGTCCTTGAGATCCTTTCCAACCAGCTTGAAATCAGGAGCGGTCTGGCCCTTGCTTGGAAAGCTGCCTGCGACGGTGATGGGATTACCTCCCAGAGTGACATTAGCCATGTGTGAAATCCTCAGTGATTGACATTTTGGAAATTCAATAGATGCGAAGCATAACGGAAATTCCAGGTCTGACCTTGATGACAGCTAGAAACAATTTATGGGTAAAAGAGATAAAGCCGGTAGCCGGTTGCCTTGACTGCGGACGCGTCAAAAAATACCTTGACCGAAATCTCGGTGCTGGCCGGAAATAAATCCTGCGTTGCTCCGCGCGCGAGGTAGTCAGTTGCTGCCAGTACGCGCCTGGCCGCTGGTAGATCCTGAGGATCGGTCAGGGTCAATTCGAGTGCCGGTGGCAGTTGCGCATAGGGAGCGCGATTGCGCAACGTGGCTGAAAGCACCATGACATTGGGATTGATTGTGTCAGCCTGAAGATCGGAAGATTCGATACTCATCAGATCAGAGCGTCGTGGCAGTGGCAGATCGCAACCCAGATCGGCGCAAAGCTCCAATACATAAGGTTTCACCGCTGGAAAGGCCAAGCTGATATCGCCACGGAAATGGTAGGCGATCTGGGCTGCCAGCACACACGCGAGTACTACCAACGCGGCCCAGGAAAATCGGGCGCGGGCCGCACCAGCAGGTTTGGGCGATCGTTCGAAATCAAACTCCAGGTTTGGATCAACGCTGCTGGCCTGTACATCCACATCCGCTTTTGGCGTATCCGCAGTCGTGGATTCTTCAATGGCCGTTGCCGTATCCTGTGCCGGGGCGGGTGTGAGTATCAGCACCTCAGGCAAGTTCGGGGGGGGCGGCGAGTTTGAGTCGTTAGGGTGTTCTGCCGGTTGTGGTGCCGATGGCGGTACCGCTGGTACTGCGTGCTCTGTTGCATCAAAGATGGCCTCGCAGCGACCGCAACGAACCTGCCCATCCCGGGCAGTGAGTTGCGATTCGCTGGCTCGAAACGCAGTAGCACAGCCAGGACAGCGGGTAATAATGGTTCCGCCTGTCATTATTAGATCTACTTTTCCCTGTCTCAGTGCGGCGATAAAGGCTTCGGGCAATATTTATCGTGACGAATTGCGCTGGCCTGACAGACAAACCCAACCGTCTTCCTCAACTGCAGGCTCGAAAGCGAACCACGGTGAGTAAATCGCCATGACCTCTGCAGCCTGTGGCGCAAGTATTCCGGATAGCGCAATGTGTCCGCCAGCGCGAGCGTAGCTGGCCAGTAGTGGAGCCAATACCTTGAGCGGATTGGCCAGGATATTGGCAACAACCAGATCCGCACTCAGCTCAAGCGTGGTTCCAGCGTTCATGAACTCGGCGATGACGTGGTTGCGCACCGCATTCTCCTGCGCGGAGATGACTGCAGCAGGATCGATATCCAGCCCAACGACCCGTCCTGCACCCAGCCGCGATGCTGCGATGCCCAGGATGCCCGAGCCACAACCATAATCGAGTACGGTCTCCCCGCCTCTGACTTTTGATTCCAGCCACCGCAGGCACAACTTCGTCGTCGGATGACTGCCGGTGCCGAATGCGACGCCTGGATCCAGTGCAATGTTGACTGCAGTCGGATCCGGTTCGGCATGCCAGGACGGCACGATCCAAAGGCGTTGTGATATCCGAATCGGTTCAAACTGTGCCTGGGTTTTCCGTACCCAGTCTTCATCATCGACCGATTCAGCCACAAAATCCGGAAATGCGATGCCTGCAGCGTGAGCTGCACTGGCGAGCAAGGTTTGCGCGTTACTGAAACCGCTCAGCCGGGTCTCGTCAACCAGTACCCGTAATCGCAGCCGGGTCCATCCGGCCGGGTCACTGGCATTGTTCCAGTCGGGCTCGTCATAAATGGGGACTTCCGCTGCAGTACCGGCAAGCGGGTCTTCGGCGCTGACGGACAAGGCACCTGCGTCAAGCAGCGCGTCCGATAGCCGATTGGCGTCGTCTGCTCCGAGTTCGATGACAAGACTGAGCAAGGCCATTTATTCGCTCGCGGCGGCCTTTTTTTGCTGCGCGATCTTTTTCTCGACGTAATGAATGCTAACGCCGCCTTTGACGACGTGGCTGTCACTTAGTAATTCCTGATGCAACGGAATGTTGGTGAGTATGCCGCCGACCACCATTTCGGACAGAGCGATACGCATGCGCCGAATGGCCTGATCACGATCGGCGCCATAGGCAATGATCTTGCCTACCATGGAGTCATAGTTGGGAGGCACAGTGTAGCCGTGGTAGACATGTGAATCAACGCGAATCCCGGGGCCGCCTGGCGGATGGTAGGACGTGATCTTTCCTGGCGACGGAACAAAAGTAAACGGATGTTCTGCATTGATGCGACATTCGATGGCATGGCCTCTGACTTCGATATCGCGCTGACGGAATTTCAGCTTTTCGCCGGCGGCCACGCGAATTTGTTCCTGCACAAGATCCACGCCGGTGACCATTTCAGTCACCGGGTGCTCCACCTGGATGCGGGTATTCATCTCGATGAAGTAGAACTCGCCACCTTCAAACAGGAATTCGAAGGTGCCGGCGCCGCGATAAGTGATGCGTTTGCAGGCCTCTACGCAGCGATCGCCGATGCGGGCCCGCATGCGCGGGGTGATGTCGGGGGCCGGCGCCTCTTCCATGATCTTCTGGTGCCGGCGTTGCATCGAACAGTCACGCTCGCCAAGGTAGATGACATTTCTGTGTTCATCGGCCAGTACCTGAACCTCGATGTGGCGCGGATTCTCCAGGTACTTCTCCATGTACAGCATCGGATTGCCAAATGCGGCTTCCGCCTCTGACCGAGTCAGGGCGACCGC
>CANKAJ010000094.1 GCA_947479645.1 Betaproteobacteria bacterium
CTCGCCGGCAACGGCGACGCCGTCGATATCCCGGATCAATCCGCAAAGACGGCTGCGTATGGATTCGGAGTCCTCCACAACGAAGACTCTGAGCGGGCTGTTTGGCGTGGTGTTCATGGCCACTATATTGGGCCATCACAAACACTAAAAACATCGGCCGGCAGCTTAATGCGTGCGTGGGATTGACCCTGACAGCCAGGGTCGGAGCACACCCCGAACAGGGGGTAGGAATCGTCCTACCCCCCCTGCGCCGGATATTTTGCATTTGATACTATTTAATTGTTTTTACCTTTCTGATTAAAGCTTTGTAAATAAAAACGATATTAATAATGATGCGCCTTCCGTCCCGCTCACACACTGCGAGCCAGCGCCCAGCGCCGCGCATGGGCGAGGATCTCGCCGTCGGTGGGATGGTCGGCGTTCTCCACGCCGGCAATGGCCTTGGCGAGGCCGTGGTGGTGCGCCTCGACATGTTTGACAAACGACAGTTTGGCTGACGCCGGCCCCATCACCAATATGGCCGCCACACCTTGCAATGCGGCGGCCACCGCGTCATAAAAGTGCAGATTCTCCGGCGCGTGCCCGGGCCCTACGGTGCCGCTCCGGTGATGCAGGTGCTTGTCTCCTCCCTTCGCATGGATGTCGCTGGACTCGCTTTCCTCCTTATTGAAGCGTACGACGTGGGCGCGCTGATGATCGAGCCACACTGCTGCATGATTGAATTTCACTGAATGCTCCTGATGTGAGCTCTGTGGTCAGAATTTGTGCACAACGCTGCCCGCGCGCTTTTCGCGCGCCTGCTGGCATGGGCTGCAACGTTTGGCGGTCGGGTAGGCCTGCAGGCGGGCGATGGCGATGGCGTCGCCGCAATCGGTGCAAATGCCGAATGTCCCGGCGTCCAGGCGCCCAAGTGCGGCATCGACATCACGCAGTTCATCGCCGTCGCGCACCGCTTCGGCAAGATCAAGTTCCCCGGCCACATCGAGCGTGGCGCGATCGCCCCCATCGGTCGACGCCGACGCATCCGGAGCAATACGCTCGCCACGGGCCTCAGACAACTTGGCACGAATTTCTTTGTTGAGGGACTCACGCCGCTGCGCCAGAACTTCGCGAAACTGCGCCTGCACGGAGTCATTCAGCGCATCCATCGTTTTCTCCATCAGAGTTCTCTGACTGAACTGTATTGCGCTTTCCCAAATGTGCATTGATCCAGGTCAACACTTGCCGGGCAACACTTCAGTCGGCCGGTTGCGGCGGCTCCACATCGGCACCGTGCTGAAGGGGAATCTGCTGCTGGCACGCGGGACACACGACAAATCCCGGGTCAACCATATCGCGCTGTTCGGCGGTGGTGCGAGCCCCGCATGAAGGACATGAAATTGCGAAATCCATAAGAATGCCTTTCAGAGGGCTGTACTCGTTGGCCGCTTTCGCATCACCGCGTCAAGCGTCTCGGGAGCCAAGGCTACTGGATGGCCAGTCGGCTCGTCTGTGCGCTGGCCTTCTTTGGCAGCGTCAGATTGAGCACCCCGTCCTTGTATTCGGCCTTGGCGCCCTGCGCATCCACCGCCGTCGGCAGCGAGAAACTGCGCGACAGCATGCCGTAGCTGCGCTCGCTGTGCAAAATCTTGTCGCCTTTCTTCTCCTCTTTTTCCTGCTTTACTTCCGCCCGGATCGAAACCTGGTCTCCGTTCACGTCAACTTGGATGTCTTCCTTTTTCACACCCGGAATATCGGCTCGAATGGCATAAGCGGTATCGCTTTCCTTGACGTCGAGCTTTATGTCCAGATTCGCTCCGCCGGGAAGCGTAATGGGTTTGACAAAGAACCCTTTCGAAAACTCATTGAACAGTTCATCGAAAGGCGAGTAACGCGTGATATCAGCCATGATGATCTCCAATGCAAGATTTAAGACATAAGCAAAGTACGCATTTGCGTTTTTTAAGGTTAGCGCGGATCCACCGGGCACAATTGATCTTCATCAATAATCCGGCAAGTGGCGCGGATACGCGATCCGGTTATTCGGAAATCCGGTAGTGCGTGCGGTCCAGGTATTCGACGATATCCCTGATCTCATCGCCGGTGAACTCATGCCTGGTCTGAGGCGCCCAGCGCATGACCTGTGCCTGCAGCATGGTGCGCGACTTTACGACGGAGCGCTCCGGCGGCCGATCGTGCACGCGCTCGTAGTGACAGCCCCCGCAATAAGTCTGGTAGGCCAAAGCCCCGCGCTGCGCGTCTTGCGCAAGCGCTGACGCTGCAAACAGCGCCATAAAGCCAAGAATCAATCCGTGCTTGTTCATTTCTTTCCTCGTCAATTCAGGCGAATTTACTGCCAAAAAACATTCCCCGCCCTGCGCCACACTTGAAGATTATGACTTCCGACACTGCGCCAGGCTTGACGCAGGTCAATATCCTCCTGCCATCCGGCATTTAATTGGAAACGATGGCTGGCAGGAAGTGACGCATTCAAGTTCTTTTGTTGATGCAAAGCAAAAGCGTACCGACACGCGGGGCTACACTGGGACCCTCGCCATCTCCCGGTTCCGCGCCCCCGTGCCCCTGCTGGAAATCCGCCGAGTAACCCGCCGCTTCGGCGACTTCGTCGCCGTGGACGACGTATCGATCGCGGTCGAGCCCGGCGAATTCTTCACCCTGCTGGGTCCGTCCGGCTGCGGCAAGACCACGCTGCTGCGCATGATCGCCGGGTTCGACATGCCCGATGAAGGGCAAATCCTGCTCGATGGCAAGGACCTGGCCGATACGCCGCCGGAGCGGCGGCCGGTGCATACCGTATTCCAATCCTACGCGCTGTTTCCCCACATGACGGTGGCGCAGAACGTGGCCTTTCCGTTGCGCATGGCCGGCAGGCCGGCGCAGGAGGTCGCCCGCCGGACCCAAGAGGAGTTGGACATCGTGCATCTGTCCGACAAGGCCGGCGCCTATCCGCATGAACTGTCGGGCGGACAGAAACAGCGCGTCGCGCTGGCGCGCGGCCTGGTCAACCGGCCACGGCTGCTGCTGCTGGACGAGCCGCTGGGAGCACTGGACGCCAAACTGCGGGTGGAGATGCAGCTTGAACTCACCATGCTGCAGAAGAACCTGGGGATCACCTTCATTTTCGTCACGCACGCCCAGTACGAGGCGCTGGCGCTGTCGGATCGCATCGCGGTAATGAACTCGGGCCGGGTGGAGCAACTGGACACGCCGGATCACATTTACGGCAGCCCGCGCAATCGTTTCGTCGCGGACTTCATCGGCAAGATCAATCTGTACAACTGCTCGGTTATAGCAACCTCCTCGGAAAGCCTGCGCCTGAGCGTTGCCGGCCTGGGTGAAGTCTGGGCGCCACCGCATGCGGACGTCCCGGCCGGAACTGCGGGCACCTTCGCGCTGCGCCCGGAACACGCGCGCATCGTGCCGCGCTCGCAAAATCCGTTGATGAAAAACCACCTGTTCGGGCGGGTCAGGGAGTTCTTCTACGTGGGTGACGTCACCACTTATGTGATCGATCTCGATTCCGGCGTGCGCTTCCAGGCGCTGCTCGCCAACTCCGCGCCGGGCCGCGCCAAGTTCTTCGAACTGGGCGACGAAGTCGCGGTCGAGTGGCCTAACGAGGCTGGCATGTTTCTTTCTCGCTGATGCCATGGCCGATGCCATGAAACGCAACACATCTTCGCGCCTGACCAAGTGGCTCGTGGCCGGCCCGCCACTCGTTTTCCTGACGCTGTTCTTCCTGCTGCCCGCCCTGATCATGGTGGTGGCAAGCGTGCGTTATCCCGGCGAGTTCGGCGCCCTGGCGCCGCTTTTCCCGACTCGGCCCGGCGAGGAAGCCGGCCTCACCCTGGAAAACTATGGCGTGTTCTTCAGCGACTGGATCTACGCCGATATCTTCGCCAAGTCCTTCGGCGTGGCGGCGCTGACCACCTTGCTCTGCCTCGCGATGTCCTATCCGTTGGCGCTGCTCATCGCCCGCAGCCCGCGGCGGCACCGGGATCTGCTGGTGCTGCTGGTGATCCTGCCCTTCGCCAGCAATTTCCTGGTGCGGGTCTACGCATGGATGATCATCCTCGGGCCGCTGGACCTGCTGTTCTCGCGATTCGCGGTCATCGTCGGCATGGTCTATGTGCACCTGCCGTTCATGATCCTGCCGCTCTATACCAATCTGGAGAAGCACGACCCGGTGCTGCTCGATGCCGCGCAGGACCTCGGCGCCAACGGTTGGAACCGCTTCTGGCGGGTGACTTTTCCGCTGTCGCTGCCCGGCATCCTCTCCGGTTCAGCCCTGGTATTCATCCCGGTGCTGGGCATGTTCGCCATCCCCGAGATCCTTGGCGGCAAGGACGACTGGCTGGTGGGCAACATGATCAAGGAATCCTTCCTGGGGACGCGGGACTGGCCCTTCGGATCGATGCTGTCCATCATGCTCACGGCAGGCGTGCTGGCCATCGCCGGCATCGCGGCGTGGGCAGCGCGGCGGGTTACCGTCCATGCGTAGATCCTGGCTGCTCTGGTCCGCATCGCTGGCGTGCTATGCCTTCCTCTACGTTCCGCTGGCGGTGGTGGTGATCTTCTCCTTCAACGACTCCCGGCTGAACGCGGAATGGGTCGGCTTCACGTTCGACTGGTACCGCGTGCTGTTCGCGGACCTGGCGATGCTCGGCGCCGCCGCCAACTCGGTGCTGATCGCCCTGGTTTCGTCGTCTGTCGCTACCGTGCTGGGCACCATGGCCGGCATGGCCATGCACCACTGGAATATCCGCGCACTGCCCTTCATGGTGCTGACGCCGGTGGCCATGCCCGAGATCCTGCTGGGCGTGTCGCTGCTGGTGTTTTTCATCCAGGTGCTCAACCTCACGCTGGGCTTGCTGTCAGTGCTGCTTGCCCACATCACCTTCAGCATCGGCTTCGTTGCCATCATTGTGCGGGCGCGCTTGGCAGGCATGGACGAGAGCCTTTTCGAAGCGGCGCGCGATCTGGGCGCCACGCCCTGGGAGACCTTCCGGCTGGTGACCCTGCCGCTGATCCTGCCCGGCGTTCTGGCCGGACTGCTGATGGCCTTCACCCTGTCCATCGACGATTTTGTCATCACCTTCTTCACCGCCGGCGTGGGTGTCTCGACGCTGCCGCTGCAAATCTACTCGATGATCAAGATCGCGGTGACACCGGAAGTCAACGCGGTGTCGACGCTGCTGATGCTGCTTACGCTGGTCATGATCGTCGCCGCCTCCAGACTGGCACCCGAGACGCTCAGGTCGCACACGTGAACCGCTCCCAGCCTGCACGCTTGCTGCGCTCGCTCCTGGCAGCCGCACTGTGGTGGATCGCGAGTCCCGCGCAAGCCCAGGTCGTGCTGCACCTGTACAACTGGAACAATTACATCCCGGTAGAAACAGTGCATCGTTTCGAGGCGCATTGCCGCTGCAAGTTGCAACAGGACTACTACTCGGACAACGAGGAGATGCTGGCCAAACTTGCCGCCGGCGCCAAGGGTTACGACGTCATTGTGCCCACCGGAAACGCGGTGCAGACCCTGGTGCGCCAGCAGGCGCTGCGGCCACTGGACAAACAACGCCTGCCGCATATTGCCAACGTCAGACGCGAGTATATGGATCTGCCGTTTGACCCGGGCAATCGCTATTCCGTCCCTTACGCATACTCGATCACCCTAATCGGCTACAACGAGGAGAAAATGCGGGATCTCGGCCTGCCCACCGATACCTGGGCCCTGATCTTCGAGCCGCGCTGGCTGGAGAAATTACGCGGCAAGATCACGGTGCTGGACTCCCAGCGCGAGCTGATGGCAGCAGCGCTGAAGTATTTGGGCTATCCGGTCAACGAATCCGGCGAAGCAAAACTCAGGCAGGCTCGCGATCTGATCCTGCGTGCCAAGCCCTACTGGAGCGCCTTCAACGCTTCCAGCTACATCAAGGAACTGACCGTGGGCAATATCTGGGTTGCCCACGGTTATTCCAACGACATGTTCCAGGCGCAGCAGGATGCCAGGAGTGCCGGGCGGCGCTTCACCATCGGCTATTCGATACCGATGGAGGGCGCGGTGCTTGCGGTGGACTCCATGGTGCTGCACCGCACCGGGAGGCGGCCCGATCTCGCGCACCAGTTCATCGATTTCATGCTCGACGGCCGCAATTCTGCCGACCTTACCAACCTGATCGGTTCGGGCAATCCCAACGCCGACGCGACGCAGTACATCCGGCCGGAGATCTTCGGCAACAAGGCGATTTTCCCCGATGTCGCAACGCTTGCACGGCTGGAGATGTTGCAGGACTACGATCGCAGGACACGACGGCTGGTCAACCGCATGTGGACCGAGATCAAGGTGCGATAAGGCCAATTGCCCAGGAAACATTGACGTGGGTCAAATACCCTGCCACGCATAGGAGCAGCATTAACGCATGTTTCATTGGATCGACACGAGCGTCAGGCATGCCTGACGCTCGGTCTTTCCTCACAGACAAAGGCCACACGGTGATACAGAATTCGAATTCGATGTCGGCGCTGGTGCCGTGGAAAATGGCCGGCGCGCAGACGACGCTGGCGGAGCCGCCCCATGAATAGCAAACCCGTTCGCGTTGTCATACTCGGCGCTGCCGGCCGCGACTTCCACAATTTCAACGTCGTGTTTCGCGACGATCCGGTATTTGAGGTCGTGGCGTTCACGGCCACGCAGATTCCCGGCATCGGCAACCGCAGCTATCCGCCCGCACTGGCCGGATCGCGCTACCCGCGCGGCATCCCGGTGGTCGCCGAAGCGGAACTCGATGCTCTGCTGCGCGATACCCGCCCTTCACAAGTCGTGTTCGCCTACAGCGACGTCACCCACGCGACGGTCATGCATCTTGCGTCGCGCGTGCTGGCAGCCGGCGCCGATTTCGTCCTGTTGGGACCTGAACGCACCATGCTGCACGCAAAAGTGCCGGTCATTGCGATCTCTGCGGTTCGCACCGGCTGCGGCAAGTCGCAGGTAGCACGTTATGTGTCGCGCCTGGCGCGCGGTCGCGGCCTGCGCACGGCGGTGATCCGGCATCCCATGCCCTATGGCGACCTCGTGAGCGAGCGCGTGCAGCAATTTGCGGTCATGGAAGACCTGGTGCGGGAGCACTGCACCATCGAGGAACGTGAAGAGTATGAGCCGCACATCGCGGCGGGCAACATCGTTTACGCCGGCGTCGATTACGCCGCGATTCTGGAGCGGGCCGCTGCGGAATCCGACCTGATCGTCTGGGACGGCGGCAACAACGATTTCCCGTTTGTGCGCCCCGACCTGCACATCGTGCTCGCAGACGCCCTGCGGCCGGGACACGAGCGCAAATACCACCCCGGCGAGGCGGTATTGCGCATGGCCGACATCATCGTCATTGCCAAGTCGGATGCGGCAGTGCCCGAACAGGTCGAGCGAGCCATGGCGTCGGCGCGTGAACTCAATCCCCGCGCTGCGATCCTGCGTGGAGCGTCGCCCGTCACGCTGGATCAACCCGACGCGGTGCGCGGTCGGCGCGTGCTGGTGATCGAAGACGGCCCCACCATAACGCACGGCGGCATGCCGCATGGCGCCGCCTTCGCTGCCGCATTGCATGCAGGCGCCACCGTTATCGTCGACCCGCGCCCCTACGCTGACCCCGGGATTGCCGCTGTATTCAGCGACTACCCTCATATCGGTCCGGTACTGCCGGCCATGGGTTATTCACCTGAACAGGTGGCCTCATTGCGCGCCACCATCAACGCTGCCGAGGCCGATGTCGTGGTCGCGGGAACGCCGATCGACCTGGGCGGGCTGCTTGGCACGAGCAAGCCGGTGGTACGCGCACGCTACGAATTCGCCGAACTGGACACACCCGGCCTGCGCGCCAGGCTTGACGCATTTTTCGACGGCATGCAGCGGGCAGAAAAATGAAAATCGTCGTCGCTCTGGGCGGCAACGCGCTGCTGCGGCGTGGTGAACCATTGTCGGCGGATGTCCAACGCGCCAATGTTGCCGTTGCGGCCGACGCCATCGCAGCCCTGGCGCGTGAACATGACATCGTCGTCACCCACGGCAACGGCCCGCAAATCGGACTGCTTGCGCTGCAATCGGAGACCAGCAGCGCGGCACCTCCCTATCCGCTGGATCTGCTGGGGGCCGAAAGCGAGGGCATGATCGGCTATCTCATCGAACAGGCGCTGCAAAACCGCCTGCCGTCAAGACAGGTGGTCAGCCTTCTCACTCGCGTCGAAGTGCGTGGCGAGGATACGGCGTTTCACAAGCCATCCAAGCCGATCGGCCCCACGTACGGCGAGGCGGAAGCAATTACAGTGGCGCAACAGCGCGGCTGGACAGTTGCGCCGGACGGAGCGCATTGGCGCCGCGTGGTGGCATCACCTGAGCCCGTGCGCATCCTTGAATTGCCGGCCATAAGCCTGCTGCAGCAATCCGGCGCGATTGTGGTGTGCGCCGGCGGCGGCGGCATTCCGGTCATCAGGCTGTCATCGGGCTACCTGCGCGGAGTCGAAGCAGTCGTCGACAAGGACCTGACCGCAGCGCTGCTCGCGCACGGCCTTGGCGCCGATGCGCTGCTACTGCTCACCGACGTTGATGCAGCCTATGCAGGATGGGGCACGCCACACGCCCGCGCCATCGGCAAGACCGGTCCGCAGCCACTGCGCAAAATGAGCTTTGCCCCCGGCTCCATGGGACCGAAGGTGGAAGCCGCCTGCCGCTTTGTCGAATCCGGCGGCAGTCTAGCCGCCATCGGCCGCATGCAAGACGCGCTGGCGCTGCTCAATGGCCGGTGCGGCACCGTGGTTCGCATCAACCAGAACCAGGACTGTTGACGCAGGTCAATTGCGCTTCGCTCAGGAGAGCCTATCGTATGAACTGTAGCCTCCGGCGGATCACGGCAATAGACAAGTCAGAAGCAGGCGGAATACAACAATCTGGATATGGAGTTCGTCATGAATACAGGTGAACTATGCAATCGGGTGGTGGTGGTTGCCTATCGCAACACAGGGCTGGTCGAAGCGTCCCGCCTGATGCGGGAGAACCATGTCGGCAGCCTGGTCGTGGTTGTCGAGCGACTATCGGAACGCGTGCCGGTCGGCATTCTGACCGACCGCGACATCGTGGTCGCCGTGGTTGCAAAGGGGCTTGATCCGCGCACCCTGAATGTGGGCGAAGTCATGAGCGGGGAGCTGCTCACGGTTCGCGAAGAGGACGGGATTGCCGATGCGCTGCGCCTGATGCGGGAAAAGGGCGTGCGACGCTTGCCGGTGGTCACGCACAGCGGTGCGCTGGCAGGCATTGTCACCATCGACGATATGCTCGAACTGATGGCGGAGCAGCTTGGCGCCTTCGCCGACACCATAGATCGGGAGCGATTGCGCGAAACACGCGCACGGCGCTAGGCGCCGCCGTGCTGAAGGAGGAATTGCTACCCCGGCTGTTCTCTATTTCCTGATTTCCTTTTGTATCATTTCCTTTATATTTTCATCGAAGCCGGAGTAGGCCTTGCCTCCAACGATGATGATTGGGAAATAGCCATAATCGGCGGACAGTCCCAGGCTGCCCGGGTATTTGGCCCGGTAGCTTTCAAGCAGTTTGAGAAAGTCTTTCTCCGTATTCAAGTGCTCTTCAACCGGATAACTCAGGCCATCAAGGAAGCGTTTCGCCTCGGTGCACATCGACCCTTTCCCATTGTGAAAAATGACCAGCTTTCTTCCCGCATCCGGCAGATTTTCGAGTTGAGCCAGCGGAACTGCGGGCTTGGGGTCCAGATAATCGACTTCCCTGTTTTCAGGAATCTGGCGGTAGGCCAGTTCCACCGTCTTCACCTTTTTCATCCATTGTTCAAACGGCACCCAGCCAACCTTGTTCGATGCCAGTGCCTCTTCATAGACTTTCCAATATCCCGCTTTGACGCCGCCGATATGCGGATGTGACACCAGAATCATGCTGTCCGGCTGCTTGCCGATGCTTTCGGCAAAAATCCTCGAGAAATCCACGTCGGTCGCCCCGCGGGAAAATAGACTGATGTCGCACAGCGACCCCTTTCCCATGGTTCCAAACTCGACGTTCGAGACCTCCAGCAGCCGTACATTGTATTCCTTCGGTTTGTAGAGCAGCGCCCGAACGTCTTCGGTTCCCCTTGCCAGGACGTAAGGCACCCCCAGCGCCTGTGCCACCTTCAGCGTATTTTCGTCGTAGGAAGAGTACTGACAGGCAAATACGAGCATCTTCTTTCCGGTCAATTTCTCCATGTACTCCTTGGTTTCCTTCATCGCCTGGTATTGCTTGGCATACGGCATATCCCAGCAAATCCCGGCGTATCCTCCCATAATCACATGACCCTCTCTGGCCAGCTTCCCGAATACCTGCGGGTACTTTTCCAGGACCGGTTTGGACGCCTTGATCAGCGCCGTCAAGCCCCGCTTGCCAAGCTCCGTTTCCCATTTCAGCAATCCGTCGACCGGATCAGCCGGATCATTCTGGATCAGGTACATCAACCCGTTTATCCTGGTCACCTGGGCATATCCCGACGACGAGCCCGCAACAAAAATCCATATGAGCAGGGCCAGTGACAGGCACAGGCGGTTCAGGCCTTGGCTTCTCGCAACCACACCGCGGTGGAAAGCCGCTGATCCTCCGCGGTGCATTGTCCCGGTGCCGTCTTGGTCATTTCGCGATCGAATCATTCTCGAACCCCTTCCAACAATCGATAGCCGTTGTATTAAGCACCTTTCGATTGAAATATTGCCTTGCCGGGTGTTGTCCCGATTTGATCCAAGTCATTGCAACGCGCATTGTTGTTCGAATACCGGCTGCGAGACCCGCACGACCGGCCGGCCGGCCGGGGATTCCGCGCCCACCTCGCGACTTTTCTTGATCCTGGTCAATCCGTGGCCTGCACGCCGGTGTCCAATTGTCGTATCGGGATACTCGGCATGCGGGAGAATCAATTGGAACCAAACATCTTCAGTCTGGCTGACGGGCTCGGGCCGGCCAAAGTCATTCATGTCCATGAGCCGCGCATCGGACTCAAAGGGATACTGGTCATCGACAACGTCGCGGCCGGCACCGCCATCGGCGGTCTGCGCATGGCGAGTGACGTGTCACTCGAGGAATGCGCGCGGCTTGCGCGCGCAATGACGCTCAAGAACGCCGCCGCGACGCTTGCCCATGGAGGCGGAAAGTCGGTCCTGTTTGGCGACCCGCGCATGGAGCCTGCCCGGAAGGAACAGCTTGTCCGCGGCTTTGCCCATGCCCTGCGCAATGAATCCGATTACATCTTCGGCCCGGATATGGGCACCGACGAGACCTGCATGGCATGGATCAAGGACGAGATCGGACGCTCGGTAGGCTTGCCGCGCGAAGTCGGCGGCATACCGCTCGATGAGATCGGCGCGACCGGTTGGGGCGTGTTTCATGCGGCCGACGTTGCCGCGCCATATCTCGGGCTGGCACTGAGTGGCGCACGCGTCGCCATCCAGGGCTTCGGTGCCGTCGGCAAACATGCGGCGCGCTTTCTTGCCGAAAAGGGCGCGCTGCTCGTCGCGGCGTCGGATTCCACCGGCACGATTCACGATCGCGCCGGCCTGAACGTTGCAACGCTCACTGCGCTCAAGGAATCCGGCCGTGCGGTGTGCGATTACGCCGGCGGCACCCGACTCGGACGCGATGACATCATTGGCATCGATTGCGACATCTGGATTCCGGCCGCACGGCCGGATGTGTTGAGTGAAGCCAATATCGGCCTGCTCAGGACAAAGCTCATTGTCCAGGGGGCGAATATTCCCGTCACTGCCGGCGCCGAACGCATGCTGCACCAGCGCGGCGTGCTGAACATCCCCGACTTCATCGCCAATGCCGGCGGCGTGATCTGCGCTGCGATGGAATACCGGGGCTCATCGCAAACCCAGGTATTCGCCATGATCGAGGAAAAAATCCGCGCCAATACCCGCGCCATTCTCGAAGCATCCGTGGCGGCGAACGTACCGCCACGCGAGGCTGCGCTCCAACTCGCCCGCGAGCGTGTCAACAAGGCCATGGGCTATCGCCGCTGGTCGGTGTTCTAGCCAATTGCGATGTTCCGGATACGCATCCACGGCAGGGGCGGTCAGGGCATAAAGACCGCCGGACGGATCCTCGGCACGGCATTCTTCCGGGCCGGATACGAGGTTCAGGACGCGCCGGTGTATGGCGCGGAGCGGCGCGGCGCGCCCATGTTCGCCTGTGTGCGGGCCGGCCGGGAACCCATCCGCGAGCGCGGACTGATTACGCGCCCCGATCTGGTTGTGATCGCCGACGACACTCTGGTTGGCATTCCCGCGGCAAAGGTATTGCTGGGAATCGGCAAGCACACTGTGGTGCTGATCCAGAGTGCATTGGAGGAAGCAAACTGGCGCACCCGGCTCGGCATCTCCAATCCAATCCTGGTCCTGCCCGGGCGCGCCCTCAACCAGGAGGCCGGCGAGCCGCTCGCAGGAGCAACCTGCGCCGGTGCCGCGGCACGACTTGTCGGCACCATCCCGCGCGAGACACTCGCGCAGGCCCTGCGCGAAGAAGTGTCGTCGCTCGGCGCGGAAATCCTCGAAAGGAACCTGGAGCATGCGCTCGCGGCGTTCGACGCCGTTACCGCGAATGCCGGCATCGTCGTGCAAACCGCAGGCACCGCCGCGAGCGATTACATTCCGCCGGAGTGGATCAACCTGCCGTTCGATCCTGCGCAGTTGTCCGCCCCGGACATTTATGCCGCTGCAACCAGCGTGGAAGTTCGCACCGGCTTGTGGCGAACCATGCGTCCGGTCATCGACTATGCGCGGTGCAACCACTGCGCGTGGATATGCTCAACGTTCTGTCCCGACAGCGCGATTGCGCTGCGTGCCGATGGCGCGCCCGAAATCGACTTTGACCATTGCAAGGGCTGCCTGATCTGTGTGGCCGTGTGCCCGCCGCATGCGATCAGTGCCTTGCCTGAGCGCGCCGTTCCCGCTACCCAACCTGCCCGGGAAGGATCGTGAAACAACTGCTCACCGGCAACGCGGCGGCGGCGTGGGGGGCGCGACTCGCCGGCGCCGATTATGTGCCCGCTTTTCCGATCACACCGCAGACCGAGATCATCGAACTGCTCGCGCAGTGGTTTGCGACGGGTGAGATGGGCGGGCGACTGGTGATGATGGAATCCGAGCACTCGATGCTCACTGCGGCGGCAGCGGCAGCGGCAACCGGTGTGCGCGCCTTTACCGCAACCTCCAGCCAGGGACTGCTCTATGCGATGGAAATGCTGTACACAGTCCCTGGCTGGCGCGCGCCCTTCGTGTTGGTCAACGTCTCGCGCGGCCTGGCCAGTCCGATCACGCTCGAGTCCGATCACAACGACATACTGGCAGCACGCGATTCGGGCTTTCTGCAGATTCATTGCGCCGGTTGCCAGGAGGTTCTCGATTCGGTATTGCTCGCCTACCGTCTCGCGGAGGACGAGCGTGTGCGCCTTCCGGTCATTGTGAATCTGGACGGATTCACGCTGTCGTTCACCCGCGAGCCGGTTGCAGTGCCACTCGCCGCAGAGGCCGCGCAATTCCTGCCGCAGTACGACGCGAAAAACATTCGTTTCCGCGCCAGCAAGCCGATCAGCCAGGCGGTCGCGGTGCTCGGCGGCTCGCCCTATTCCTATTTTCGCTACGAAACGCATCTGGCGGCGCTTAACGCCGTTGACGTATACGAGGAAGTCGCCACTGATTTTGCGAAGCGCTTCGGGCGCAGGCACGCGGCTGTCGAGTGCTATCGCAGCGATGACGCCGAATACCTTTATTTCATGATCGGTGCTTTCGCCAGCAAGGCGATGGACGCGGTTGACCGCCTGCGCGAAACCGGAATGCGCATCGGCCTGGTGCGGCCGCGCCTGCTGCGACCGTATCCCGTCAACGCGCTGCGACGCGCGCTCAGTGGAAAGAAAGCCGTGGCCGTGATCGACCAGAACCTGTCGATGGGCAAGGGCGGTGTGCTCGTCACCGAACTCGCGTCGGCGCTCTACTCCGAGCCGGGCGCGCCGCTGCTGGCCAGCTACGTGGCCGGGCTGGGCGGCCGTGATATTTCGCAGGAAGAGTTCTTCGAAATCGCGGGCGAACTGCGCGGCGCGCACACACGTGGAAGCGCGCCTGCGCCACGGCTGCTCTACACGGCGGAGGAACTGCGTGAATTGCGCAAGCTTCAGGCCATCGCGGCTGTCGAGCGCGAAGAAATCGGAGGGCGAAAATGATCAATGTCATTCACCGTATGAAAGACCTGCCCTCGACACACCTGCTGGGTACCGGGACGCCCATGTGCGCGGGTTGTGGCGGGCTTGGCGGCCTGCACCAGATCTACGACTTGCTGGGCACGCGCACGGTGTTCGTGAATGCGGCGGGCTGCATGACGCTGCTGGCAGCGTATCCGTTCACGCCCTTTCGCGGCTCCTGGCTGTACACCGCCATGGCTTCCGCGCCCGCCGGCGCGCAGGGCGTGCGGGACGCGCTTGACATCCTTCTTGAACAGGGTCGCATGCCGCGAGACGAGGATCTCACGACCGTGGTGATCACCGGCGACGGCTCCGCCTACGGCATGGGTCTCTCCGCCACTTCCGCGGCGATCGAGCGCGGCCTTGATTTCATCTATTTCTGCTACGACAACGAAGGCTATGGCAATACCGGCCAGCAGTCCTCGAGCGCCACACCGCACGCGGCGCGCACGGCAACCAGCCGCAGCCATGCCGGCCGCAAGAAGGATTTGTTCGCGATATGGGCCGCGCATCAGCCCGCCTATGCGGCGACGGTGATCGCAGCTGAACCCCTAGATCTCGCAAAAAAGATCGAAAAGGCAAAATCGCTGCGCGGCCCCCGCCTCATATTGTCACTGGCGCCTTGCCCACCGGGTTGGGATTTCGACCCCGCCGATGCCATCACCATCGGGCGCCTTGCAGTGCGCTCCGGCATCTGGCCGCTGAAAGAGTATGTCGACGGCAGGATCGTGCATACCAACCGGCCGCATCCGCGCGTGCCGGTCGAAGACTACCTGAAAACCCAGGGTCGCTTCCGTCACCTGTTCGAACCCAGGCGCGACGAGACACTGCTCGCCGAGATCCAGGCACGGGTGGATGCCTACTGGGCCAGCGTGGACACCTGAACATTAGGTCTGAATACCCGTGAAAGTTTCTCGATACAACACAATATTGCGAACATGAACGCGCCGCCCAATCACGAGAAACGCCAGCGCTTCGTGGATATTGCGAGGACCCACGAGGCCATTGCAACTCTGGTCGTGCATCCTTGTGACCGGAGCTCGATTGAAGCGGCCATCGACGCCGCAAAACTGAAGCTGATACGCCCCATCCTGGTCGGCCCCAGGCCAAGGATCGATGCGATTGCAGGACAGTTTGATCTGGATATTTCACCCTACGAATGCGTCGACGTGCCGCACAGCCATGCGGCCGCGGCAAAAGCAGTGGAGTTGATTCGCCAGGGACAGGCCGAGGCGCTGATGAAGGGCAGCTTGCATACCGACGAACTGATGGCCGAGGTGGTCAGCAGAAGTTCAGGGCTGTGCACAACCCGGCGAATCAGCCATTGCTTCGCCATTAATGCAACAGAGTTCGATACGCCGATTGTCATCTCGGATGCCGCAGTCAATATCGCACCAACGCTGGAGGAGAAGGCTGACATCGTCCGCAATGCGATCGATTTTGCCCACGCGCTCGGGGTCACGAACGTGCGGGTGGCGATTCTGTCTGCAATCGAGACGGTCAATTCAAGAATAGCTTCGACAGTTGACGCGGCTGCGCTCAGCAAGATGGCTGAACGCGGGCAGATCACCGGTGCCATCGTCGACGGCCCGCTCGCGCTTGATGATGCAATCAATCCGGAAGCCGCAAGGATCAAGCAATTCACATCGCCTGTCGCAGGGCATGCGAACGTCCTGATCGTTCCGAACATCGAGGCCGGCAACATGCTGGTAAAGAGCCTGACTTACCTGAGTCATGCCGATGGCGCCGGAATCGTGGTTGGCGCAAGCGTGCCCATCATCCTGACCGGTCGCGCCGATCCGGTGGTGGTGCGACTCGCGTCATGTGCGGTTGCCGTGCTGGTCGCAACGGCCAGTCGTGACAAAGCACACTGAGTGTTTGCGCAGAGCTGATGGCAGACGCGATTCTTGTCCTGAACGCCGGCTCTTCGAGCATCAAGTTCGCACTTTTTGCCGGGCTAGAGGCCGAAATAACTCCCGTCATGCACGGCCAGATCGAGGGTCTTCACACAGCGCCGCATTTCGTCGCCAGGGACCCTGCGGGAACTCGCCGGGGCGAGAAGCGCTGGAACGCCGGGACCAGGCTCGGACATGACGGGGCGCTCGCCCACATCCTCGATTGGATGCAGAGCGCGTGCGGTTCCCAGCACCGCATCGTTGCAGTCGGGCACCGTGTGGTTCACGGCGGCACAGACTACCTGGCGCCGGTACGGCTCGACCGGACAGTGATTGCAAGGCTTGAGAAACTGAATCCGCTTGCACCGCAGCATCAGCCGCACAACCTGAGGTCAATCCGCATACTGAAGGAACGCGAACCGCAACTCATGCAGGTTGCCTGCTTCGACACCGCATTTCATCGCACCAACCCGGAGCTTGCGCAGATGTTTGCGATACCGCTTGAATTGACGGCGGCCGGAGTGCGACGTTATGGCTTTCATGGCCTGTCTTACGAGTACATTGCATCAGTACTGCCCACATATGATCGGCGCGCAGCCATGGGTAGGTCTGTCGTGTTCCATCTCGGAAACGGTGCCAGCATGTGTGCGCTGGCTGCCGGCAGGAGTGTCGCCACCAGCATGGGATTCACCGCGCTCGAAGGGCTGCCGATGGGAACCCGATGCGGTTCAATCGACCCTGGTGTCATCCTGTATCTGCAGAACGAATACAAGATGGACGTGCGTGCCGTGGAGAATCTGATCTACAACGAATCCGGGTTGCTCGGCGTATCAGGTATTTCTAGCGATATGCGAACACTCCTCGCCACCGGGGAGCCACGTGCAAAACTCGCAATCGACCTTTTCATCTACCGGATCGGGCGCGAACTCGGTTCATTGGCGGCGGTGCTTGGCGGGCTGGATGCGCTGGTATTCACCGCTGGCATCGGCGAGAACGCTCCACTGATCCGAGAGCGAATCTGCACGAATGCCGAGTGGCTTGGGGCAAAACTCGAAAACGCGGCCAACGACAATGGCGGACCGCGCATCAGCGCGTCATCGAGCCGCGTCACCGCGTGGGTCATCCGGACCGACGAAGAACTGATGATCGCGCGCCATACGCATGCCTTGCTCGCATGAGAAATCGATACAGATGTCCGCGGGAAAATTGCTAATGGACGCCTCGGTCAGTGTAAAGTGCACTCAACTGCCTGAAGGCACAACGCGCTGAACCGGAGAATAGCTCCCGCAAATTCTGTCTGCCACACCCGGAAATTGAGTCGCCACCAGCAATGCTGCTGCCGGCTTCCCTGCTCCCGGCCGGCGTCCAATCGCCTTCCGCACCTCAAGGCAATTTGACGTGGGTCAAACACCCTCTGGCGCATCGGAGCAAGATAAAACGGTTCCTGATCCACATGAATCGGAGTCGACCATGCCTGCAAAACAACTGATCTTCCATGACAAAGCGCACGCGAAAATCCTTGCCGGCGTGAACATCCTTGCCGACGCCGTCAAGGGAACCCTGGGACCCAAGGCCCGCACCGTCGTGCTGGAACGTTCCTTCGGCGCGCCCACCGTCATCAATTCCGGTGTGGTTGTGGCTAGGGAAATAGAACTCGAAGACCGCTTCGAGAACATGGGCGCGCAGATGGTCAAGGAAGTGGCCAGCAAAACCTCGGACGTAGCCGGTGACGGCACGACGACCGCGACGCTGCTTGCCCGCGGCATCGTCGTCGAGGGAATGAAGTATGTCGCTGCAGGCATGAATCCGATGGACCTGAAGCGCGGCATCGAAATCGCGGTCAATGCGATTATCGCGGAACTGGAGCGAATGGCAAAGCCGTGCAATACGGCAACGGAGATCGCGCAAGTTGCGACTATCTCGGCCAATTCGGATCCCTCGATAGGGCAGATTGTCGCCGACGCCATGCAAAAGGTAGGCAAGGAAGGCGTCATCACGGTCGAGGACGGCAAGGGACTGAACAACGAACTGGAGATTGTCGAAGGCATGCAATTCGACCGCGGCTTCCTGTCGCCCTACTTCATCAACGTCGCGGAAAAGCAGCGCACCGTGCTGGAGGATGCCTATGTGCTGATCCACGACAAGAAAGTCAGCGCGATCCGTGAGCTTCTGCCAGTACTGGAACTGGTTACAAAAGCCGGCAAGCCGCTGCTGTTGATTGCTGAAGATGTCGAAGGAGAAGCGCTGGCCGCGCTGGTGGTGAACACCCTGCGCGGTGTCATCAAGGCCTGCGCCGTCAAGGCGCCGGGATTCGGCGACCGGCGCAAGGCCATGCTGGAGGATATCGCCATCCTGACCGGGGGTCACGTGATTGCCGAAGAGGCCGGGCTGTTGCTGGAGAAAATCACGCTCCGTGATCTTGGCAGGGCCAACCGGGTCGAAATCGACAAGGACAATACGATACTGATTGACGGAAGCGGCGAATCGACGAAGATCGCCGCGAGGGTTGCCGATCTGCGCGAACAACTTAAGGAAGCTAGCAGCGACTATGATCGCGAAAACCTGCAGGAACGCATCGCCAAGCTGGCCGGCGGCGTGGCGGTGGTCAAGGTCGGCGCAGCGACTGAAATGGAAATGAAGGAGAAGAAGGCACGCGTCGAGGATGCCTTGCACGCCACGCGTGCGGCGGTGGAAGAAGGCATCCTGCCTGGCGGCGGCGTGGCGCTGTTGCGTGCCCGCTCCCGGATTGGCGAACTGCATGGAGCAAACACCGATCAGGATTCCGGTATTCGTATTGTTCTGCGCGCGCTCGAAGAACCGCTGCGCCAGATCGTCGAAAATGCCGGCGAAGAACCTTCGGTCATTCTTAACAAGGTACTCGAAGGAACCGGCAACTTCGGATTCAATGCGCTGACCAGCGAATATGGAGATATGGTGACCATGGGCGTGCTCGATCCGCGCAAGGTGACGCGCACCGCACTGCAAAATGCCGCTTCGATCGCGGGACTGATCCTGACCACTGATTGCATGATTGCGCAAATGCCCGAGGAAAACCGCGCGATAGCACCGGCAATGAACGAAATGGGCATGTAGGCCAGCCATGTGGATAGGCGTACCCAAGGAAATCAAGGTTCATGAATATCGCGTCGGGCTGACCCCCGAGAGCGTGCGCCGGCTTATTGGCCTGGGCCACCAGGCCATCGTCGAGAAAAACGCCGGGGCAGGCATCGGCGCGGGCGACGCGGCCTATCTGGCCGCCGGAGCCACGATCGCGGCGACCGCCGAGGACGTGTTCGCGCACGCCGATCTGATCGTCAAGGTGAAGGAGCCGCTGGCGCCGGAGCGGGCGCGCCTGCGTCCGGGCCAGGCCCTGTTCACCTATCTCCATCTGGCACCTGACGCAGCGCAGGCGGGTGATCTTCTTGCCAGCGGCGCCATTGCCATCGCCTACGAAAGCGTCACCGCCGCGCAGGGCGGCCTGCCGCTGCTGACGCCCATGTCGGAAGTGGCCGGACGCATGTCGATACAGGTCGCCGCCCACCATCTTGAGAAGCCCCACGGGGGACGCGGCATCCTGATCAGCGGCGCCACCGGCATGCCGCCGGCACGCGTGCTGATCCTCGGTGCGGGTGTCGTCGGCTCCAACGCGGCCGCTGTCGCCATCGGCATGGGGGCCGAGGTCACCGTGCTGAATGCAACACCGAAACCACTCGAACAGTTGTCGGCGAAATTGGGATCGCGCCTGCACACCGGGTTGTCGAGCGCTGCGGCGATCGAGGAACAACTGCCCACCGCCGACGCCGTCATCGGCGCCGCGCTGGTGCCCGGCGCGCTCGCGCCGAAACTGATCACGCGGCGCATGCTGGCGCGCATGCAGCCCGGCACGGTGCTTGTGGATGTGTCGATCGACCAGGGCGGCTGTTTCGAAACCTCCCATCCGACGACGCACGCCGATCCCGTGTATGTGGTCGACGGCATCGTTCACTACTGTGTTGCCAACATGCCGGGCGCAGTGCCCCGCACGTCGACCTATGCGCTCAATCAGGCCACCTTGCCCTTTGTCGAAGAACTGGCGCAATACGGCATCGTCGAAGCGCTCAGGCTCAATGCACACCTGCGCAATGGGCTCACGGTCTGCCGCGGCCGGTTGACACGCCCCGAAGTGGCGCTGGCGCTCGGACTACCATGGTCGGACGCGTCCGACGCCCTTGATCACGCCCAACCGGGTCAAACCTGAGTTGGACACCCCTCATCATTTCACAGGACCCGCTGCCATGCCCTCGGCAGGCTCGCAAGCGCAAACAACCACGGGGACGGTCGATCCGTTCGCCTGCCTGATCCATGCATTGCGCGACCCCGGCCTCTATCCGGCCGACCACTTCGCCGGCCTTGCCGACGCTTGCGTAAAGGTGGAACTTCTCGAAACACACATCTCCTGCGTGCTGCTGGCCGGCAACCACGCCTACAAGATCAAGAAGCCAGTCAACCTGGGCTTTCTCGATTTCACGTCGCTGGCGGCCCGACGGCTGTTCTGCGAAGAAGAACTGCGCCTCAACCGCCGCACCGCGGCATCGCTCTATCGCGAGGTCATCGCCATCACCGGCAGCGCCGCCAGGCCCGTGCTGGGCGGAGACGCCCCCCCCATCGAATACGCGGTCCGGATGACCCGCTTTGGCCAGGACGCGCTGCTCGACAGCATGGCACGCAACGGCACGCTGGTGCCTGACTGCATCGATGCGCTGGCCCAACGTGTCGTGGAATTCCACCAGGCGTTCCCGCCCGCCAGCGCCACGCAACCGTTCGGATCCGCCAGCCAGATACTGACCGCCGCGCTGCAGAATTTCGACCAGATGCAGGTTCTGGCGGGCGCCAGCCACAGTGCCGACGCACAGGCCGACGCCGATACGCTGGCTCGGTTGCGCGACTGGACCACGCAAACGCACGCCAAGCTGGCCGGCCTGTTCGAGCAGCGC
>CANKAJ010000095.1 GCA_947479645.1 Betaproteobacteria bacterium
GCCTGAAGATGCAGAAACACGCTTGATGCGTGCGTATACCCTACTGAAGCGAGGAGAATTCGCTGCGGCTTGGCCTGACTTTGAAGCGCGTCACGGTAGTCTATTAGCGGTTCGGCGCGATATTCCATTGGCAGAATGTCCTCTAGGAGAGGACTTAATAGACAAAAAGGTTCTGGTTTATGCCGAACAAGGCCTTGGTGATCAGATCATGTTTGCTTCTTGTATTCCTGATTTGGTGGCAGACGGGGCAGAGTGCTTACTGGAGTGTGACGCGCGACTAGCTGCACTATTTAATCGCTCATTTCCGTCAGTCCGAATTATTCCATTTGCACCCGAAAGTAGTCATCCTGCTTGGCTTGATGAATCACAGACCATTAACTGGAAAATGGCATCAGGCAGCCTTCCCCGAAGATTCAGAAATCGATGGGAGGATTTCCCGAAGCATGAGGGTTACCTACTTCCTGATTCGACGAAAGTTGTTAACTGGCGCAGAAAATTGTCTGAATTGGGGCCTGGACCCTACATCGGGATATCTTGGCTTGGAGGTGCTCGCCAGACAAGACGGCAACTGCGATCCATTCCATTGGCACAATGGCAGCCATTGTTATCGAATCGAGCAGTTTTCGTTAGCTTGCAATACGGTGATTGCGGCGATGAAATTGCGGATTTTTTCGCTCAAAACGGAATTAGGATTCAACACTGGGCTGATTCCTTGGCAGACTATGACGAGACCGCGGCTATGGTTTACGCGCTGGATATGGTGATAAGTGTTTGCACTGCCGTAGTACATTTGGCGGGAGCCTTAGGAAAGCCAGTCTGGGTGCTAACACCGACAACTGCGGAATGGCGATATCTGGACCGTGGGGAGCGCTTGCCTTGGTATCCGTCTGCGAAGCTATTTCGCCAAATGGAGGGTGAGTCATGGCAGGTGGTATTGCAGCGTGCAGAGAGTGAGCTAAAGTCGGTTTTTCGCATCCAGTGATGGAAATGTTCCAGAGGAACTAGTGCTCCTCAGTGGCCGAATTCATTGGGGGTATCCATGAACTAATTCTGGCATCATCAATTGAAAATTAAACGATCTATGAAGGGGGATATTATCAGCGCAGGCCCATTTTCATTGCCTTTTTCGCGATGGGATGCACTTTTATGTTACGCAGATTGAGCAGTGCATTGGTTGCCCTGATCAGAGGAGGGAACGGAGCAAAAGAGAATGATGGTAAGCAGTTCAATAGTTTCGAGCCAGATTCTCGACTTCTAGAAGGCCTAGCCTACCAAAAAGCAGGTGATGTGATTGCAGCGGAAAGGCTCTATTCTGAGGTATTACGTTATTCTCCAAATCATCCTGACGCGCATCATCTTCTGGCCACTTTGGAGCAACGTCGCGGTAATCTCGACCGTGCAGAAGCTCTAGTGCGACGCGCTCTGGAGATTTCTCCTAATTTAGCAGAATACTCGAATACCTTGGCGACGCTATTGACCGACATTGGTTGTCATTCAGAAGCAATCGAAATTCTACGAACTGTATTACAGATTTCGCCAAACGCCTTGCGTCCGCGAACGAATCTGCTTTTCCTATTGCATCTGTTGCCAGGAGTAACACGAGCGGCCATTCTTGCCGAGCATGTCGAATGGGCTAATAGACACGCAAAACCGAATAGTTTCACTACGATTGAATCGTGTGCTTACTCCAATTCGCAAAAAGTTAGAACTTCGGGACGACTTCGCGTTGGATACATTTCGGCAGATTTTTGCGGACACCCTGTGGGTAGGATCATGTCCGCAATATTGCCGAATCATGATCCGAATGAATTCGAGATTTACTGTTACGACAATGCAAGCAAGCCTGATGAGTTGAATGCAATATTACGAAATAATGCATATAAATGGATAGATATTGGTGATCTTGATGACAATATGCTCGTTGAGCGCATTTGTGCTGATGAAATCAATATACTTATTGATTTGTCGGGACACACAAAGGGAAGTCGGCTGGTTGCGCTTGGAAGAAAGCCTGCCCCTATACAAGTAGGATGGCTTGGATATCTAGGTACCACTGGTATGAAGGCGATGGACTGGCGTCTTACAGACCGCCGGTCAGATCCTGAACCTGATGCGCAGTCCTTGCATGTTGAGGGGCTTTGGTATCTTCCAAATTGTCTATGGCCCTGGGGGCCTTCAGCAAGCTTTAATGGAATAGAGGTGGGGCCGCCGCCCAGCATCAAATCAAAATTCATCACCTTTGGATCATTCAATACTTTTCGAAAAATTAATTATCAAGTTATCGCAACCTGGGCGGAGGTACTTCGAGAAATTCCAAGCTCTAGGTTACGAATCTATGGCGCTCCATCAGGCAGGGCTGTCGAGTTGGTATATGACCAATTTGAATCTGAAGGTATTGATATAGATCGAATCGACTTGTTTGCATCTGTTGATTATTCAAGATATTTGAATGCATATCGTGAGATCGATATAGCTCTGGATCCATTTCCTTACTGTGGTGGTGCCACCACCTGCGAAAGCCTGTGGATGGGTGTCCCGGTCATCACGCTTGCGGGTGAAGGCGGATTCTCTCGTACGGGTGCTGGTCTGTTAGGTGCAATTGGGCTGGACGAATGCGTTGCTGCCACGACGGCGGATTATGTTCGTATTGCTGTTCAGTTGGCGCGAGATCCCGCGCGACTTTCGGAATTGCGGCGCACTTTGCGGGAAAGGGTGGCTCGCTCTCCAATGGCGGACGCGGAAGGCTTTGTCCGTGATCTTGAAAATGCGTATAGCGGCATGTGGCGACATTTTGTTTTATCACACCCGAACAGAGCCTCGTTTTCTGGCAATACGGGATTGGAAAATTAGGTTCGCATGCTGAGCAGATTTCTTCGGAATGTTTTTTTACGCGATGTAACTAGGCGTCAGTACGAACGGCTGGTATCGGACGGGGCGTTGCGCCAATATGAGTTGGCGACAGCCAGTGAGGCAGCTGGGAAGTTGCAGGAGGCGGAAGCGCATTATGTCGAGGCGATAGCTCTCGATCCTTTGTCATCGGTGCTTCAGTACAATCTTGGATTGCTCTTGCACGGTGTGGGCGACTTGAAGGGTGCGGAGGATTGCTACCAGCACGCATTAGCGTTGAATCCGGATGATCAGGTCATTCATTCCAGTTTGCTATGCATCGGTGATTTTTCCATTGAATTGACCCGAGAAGAGATTCTGAATCGGCACATTGTCTGGGCTCGCGGATTCGCCGATCCGAAAACGCTGTTGGCCTTGCCGCACAAAAATGTTCCTGACCCGAGAAAACGCATAAGGCTCGGCTATGTCTCTGCGGATTTTCGACGCCATGTCACCGGACGATTTATCGAACCTGTGCTTCGATACCATGATGCCGACAAGTTTGAAGTCTATTGTTATAACAATCATGAAGCCGAAGACGATATGACCACGCACCTGCGGAAAATATCGATGCATTGGCGTGATATTCATGACCTGGATGATGTGCGCGTTGCGGAACGGATTCGCGCTGATGGTATCGATATTCTGATTGATCTTTCCGGCCACTCATCAGGGAATCGGCTGCTTGCATTCGCGCACAAGCCGGCTCCTGTTCAGATGACCTGGATGGGATATCTCAATACCACCGGGTTGATGGCGATGGACTATCGGCTGACCGACGACGTCGCGGATCCGGCCGGAGTCGATGGATATTATCGAGAACGTTTGCTTCGTCTGCCGCAGCCACAATGGTGTTATGTTCCCCAGGCCGGGCCTATCTCGGCACCGGCGCACCGCCCTTCGGTGCGGCTGCAGGATGCCCATGTAACATTTGGCTCGCTGACGCGTTTCATGAAGGTGAGTGATGCCGCCGTGGACTTATGGATCAGGATTCTCAGATCAAGCCCGGGAAGCCGGCTCTGCATCATTGATGTACCGGATCATTCCCGCGGGTTGTCATTTCAGAGACGTTTCGCCGAAGCTGGCCTGGCGGATAGGGTCGATTTTCTTCCCACCTTGCGTGGTGATTCTTACTGGCAGGTGTTTGAAAAGATTGATGTCGCCCTAGACTCATTCCCCTACACTGGCGCTACCACAACCTGTGATTGCCTGTGGATGGGATTGCCGGTAGTGACGCTTTCTGGGAAATGCGGGGTCAGCCGTTCGGCGACCAGTCTGCTCTCTGCATTGGGCTTTCCGGATTTGATCGTCTCATCTCCGGACGAATACGTTGCACTCGCCTGCGCACTGGCAACGGACACGAACCGTATCGCGGCGTTTCGAGCCGAAATACGGGATCGAATGCGCAATTCGGTAATTTGCGACGCACCTGGATTTGTTCGCAGTCTGGAGATGAAGCTCGGTTTTGTGTGGCAGGAGTGGTGTAAAGTCCATGCGTAGCAAGCTGTTTCTGCCAACCCTGAAAAGAAAAATGGCCGTATTCCTGAGCGCCACATGAGTTCAATCCAGCTTCTAGTTCCTGATCTGCCTGTCGCCGATGAAATCCTGCCATACCTGAGAGAGATTGACGCCTCGCGGTGGTATACGAATTTCGGTCCGCTCGTGAGGAAGCTGGAAAACGGGCTGGTGAATGAGCTCGGTGAACCCGAGTTATGTGCTGCAAGCATCGCGAACTGCACCCTTGGGCTGGAGCTGTCGTTGTACGCGCTGGGGCTTGCGCCCGGGGCAAAAGTGCTTGTGCCTGCATTGACCTTCGCTGCGTCAGCGCTGGCAGTATTGCGGTCGGGATTGGTTCCGGTGTTGGCCGATGTCGATGAACGAACCTGGCTTCTCAGTCCCGAAATCGCGCTCAAGGCGCTCTCTCGGCACAACCTGGGTTGCGTCATGCCCGTTGCGGCGTTTGGCTGCCCCCAGCTGGCTGCCGAATGGGACGAATTCACACGCGATACCGGAATTCCTGTCTTGATTGATGCGGCTGGCGCATTCGGCAATCAGACGATTGGGGAAATGACGACCGTCGTATTCAGTTTTCATGCGACCAAGGCGTTGGGCATCGGTGAAGGCGGTCTGGTCGTCGCGCGCGATCGCGAGCGGATAAACCGGGTGCGACAACTCTCAAATTTCGGCATCGATCTGTCTCGTGGCGTCTCCGCTCTTGTCGGCACCAATGCAAAGATGAGCGAATATCATGCGGCTGTGGGGCTTGCTGCGCTGGCGCGCTGGCCGGAGAGCAAGGCGCGTCGACGCAAGCTGGCCAAAGAATATGGGGCGGTGCTTCACGCGCTTTGCCCCGATATTACGCTTCAGGCCCGCCCCCTTGATGGAATCTATACGATTATGCAGTTGCTGCTGCCGACTGGTGTTGACAGTCGGAGTGTGGGCAGCCACTTGAGGTCGCTCGGGATTGAAACCCGGTGCTGGTATCTACCCCTGCTGGGGATGCATCCGGCGTTCTCCGGCTGCGTGGTAGATGGCGAATTGCCCGTATTGCGCGAACTGGTACCGCGCATGCTGGGGATTCCGTTTCATCTGGATCTCGGCCGCGAACATATTGAGCGAATATGCACGGCATTGGCTGGCGCCTTGCTTTCGGCGGATTGACGTTGCGCCGGGGCAGTGAATCAAGGGGACTGGCTGATTAATTTAGTGACTAAGTGTTTTCTCCCATTGATTTCAAGTAGTTATGCTGAAAATGGCCAATGCGCTGCTCCATGTTTTTTCCCAGTACTGCCGGCCAATCGGCGTGGCGTAGGCCATGGAAGACGTTCTCGCAGGCACGCCGATCTTCAGCAAATACCTCACGTGTAAAGCGCCTCCCCTCTTCGTACACTGTGCGCATGATGCTAGTTCCCTGTTCGGTCTGACCTTCACAATGCACCGAATAAATTCGCGAATGCACGGTGGTCTGATCAACGGCATCCGGATGGAATCGCTGGATATGAAAGCTGTATCCCATGAAAGATGTCACAGTTAGATTCGGGAATATCAACTGATGAACGTAATGATCAAACTTGAATGGCCACCGGCCGAGCGAGGTCTCGAAGCGCCGCCACTTGCGGAGCCATTTTTCATCTGCCTTATGGACCATGTAGGAATGCCCGCTGGCATCTGGCATGTGGTCGACAATATCCTGCCTGCGGGTACTGAACTGCTTGATTGCACCTAGCGTCGCGCGGTGGACCATTGGTACATGGTATCCCTCTAGGGCATTTTCAATGACGACCTTCCAGTTTGCGCCGATGCTCTCGTTATACTCGTCCATTTTCTTGTCGAGGCCAAGCGAGGCGTTGACAAGAAAATCGTAAGATTCTCCCAAAAAAGCCTTGAGGTCGGCATCGCCAGGAACAAGCCGGACAAATATGAAGTGTCCCGCAGTAGATAGCTCGAACTGACGCAATGCAAACCTCTCGGGATGGGCGTACACCTGTGGAAAATCTTCCTTGCCAGGTATTCCGGTCGGTATTCCTTCGTTGTCATAGCTCCAGCCGTGATATGGGCAAATTAGTTTGCGATTGCCACATGCTTGATCATGAATGGCTGAATGACGATGACTGCATGAATTGAGGAACGCGCGTAGTCTGCCCCCGCAGTTCTGGATAATGACGTCGCGTTCCCCGATTTCGATTCGCAGATAGTCGTTTGGCTTCGATAGTTCGTTAGCCATGCCGACGAAGATCCATAGACTGGAAAACAAATACTTGCCTTCCAGTTCATAGATGGGTGTATCAGTGTAGTGCTGCGGTAGAGTTGTCGCGGTCTGTTGCATATGTCATAACCTGCTAATCGGGCACTTGCTGAATGCTGGATTGTTTTTTGAAAAAATGTGAATTAGCAATCAGAGGAAAGCCCTTTCATAATTCTTCAAAATGCGATGTCACGAATGGTGATTGTGCGAGGACAACTTGTCGATCTTTAATTAATTGGCGCTGCATAAGTAGACTAAGCTGACGTCAGAAAAAAATCAGCCTCCTGTTTGACTCACCCATTGGAGCATTCGTGTGACGCCTTCGTTGCAACTCACTTGAGGCCGCCAAGATAACAATTGCATTGCTTTGTGAATGTCGGCAATAAAAACCTTTTGGTCGCTCTCCCTGGGAGGTAATCGTTTATATGTCATTTTTGCTCCAGTGGTTGACTCCAGCAGCCCGAAAAGCTCTAAAAGTGACAAGCTTTCGTGCTTACCGCCCCCAATATTGAATACCTGGCCTTTTGCGATTTCGATCTTCTCCAGTGCCGTAAAGTACAGGCGAACTAGGTCTTCCGCGTGCAAAACATCACGCACCTGTTTGCCACTGCCGGAAATGGTGAAGGGTTCGGGCCGTTTTCTGAACGCAGCCGAATACGCCTTCTGGCAAAACCAGCCAACCCAGCCTTGATCGTAGGTCGCGTACTGACGTCCACCGTACATCGACGAGTGTCGGAACACAATTGTTTTCAACTTAAAGATCCGCGCATAATCCAGCATGTACTGATCGGCCGCTCCTTTGGAGCAGCCATACGGTGAATGAAATTCAAGTGGTGTTCGCTCATCAAAGCCGTTTGGATGGTCTATACATTCATATCGTGTATCGGTCTCACGGTAAATGTATTGCTCCAGATCCCCATATACCTTGTTCGTAGAGGAATAGATCACTGCTGCTCCAGGCGCATGATGCCTGACCGCTTCGAGTAGATTGTGCGTGCCCATCGCGTTGATTTCAAAGTCCATCCGTGGATCGGCAATTGACGTAGTCATTGCTACTTGTCCGGCCAGATGAAAAATGGCATCGGGCAATGCCTCTTCGATCAGGTGCGTAACATCCACGAAATTTCTGATATCACCCTTCACGAATCGGAAATCGCCTTTTGCACGCAGCCAAGCCAGATTGTCCGATGCTCCGTAACGAGATAGATTGTCAAAAATAATAAGCTTATCGCCGCGCTGAAGCGCTGCAGATGCGAGATTGCTACCCAGAAACCCGCAGCCCCCAGTAATAAGAAGTTTCATGATTGTCGGGCGCTGCGAATCGTTAACTCAAGTCCTTCACTCAGTTCTGTGGATGGTGTCCATCCCAATCCCTTCATGATTGACAAGTCAGCGCGGGAATACATGACTTCACCGGGTTTCAATGGAAGTTCTCCAAACAGTAATTGTGTCGAAGAATTTGTCAGTTTGTGAATGGTCTCGACAAGATATCGAATAGTAGTCGCCGTTCCACTTCCCAATGGAATATCCGAAAAATCGGCCAAGTTATTTTCACATTGATTGATCAACACAAGGTAGGCTTCCACTACGTCCGAGATATATATAAAGTCTCTGCTTTGAAGGCCTTCAGTAAGGGAAAGTTTCATCTGATTCTTCAAGCAGGCATTGATCACATAGTAGGTAAATTTGGTTTCATCGTCATCGGGGCCATAAATGTGCTCCAGACGCACATTTATGAATTGGATCTTATCCCTGGCTGCTATGAATTGTCCCCATTGTGCAAACTGTGCTTTGGAAAGGCTGTATGCGTTGGTATTGGGAGGCAAAGCACTGTCAGTATTGATGAAGCACCGAATGCCATGATGTATTGCCGCTTCCAGAAGCGTTAGCGGGATTAGTGTGTTGGTGTTAGCCAGTTCAGCAGTGGCCTCACCTTTGCGACCATATGCCGTGGCGGTGTGGATAATAGCGTCAACGTCATCAAATGCGGAAGAGTCAATAACGCCGTTTGGTTTGACCATAAACCAGGCGATTTTGTTCGCGATATCCTGGACTCGCGACAGCGAAGACGACATGCGCCGAATGGCGTTAACCTCATGCCCATCGTTTACAAGCCTGCGTGATAGATGACTTCCCAAGAATCCTGTCGCGCCTGTCAGCAGAATTTTCATTATTGAGGCGACGCTTCCAGTTTAGAACTGGATGCCAAGATAAGCCTCAATTTTTCCGACTGCATAGTCAAGCATTGCTTCGCCAAGGCCTGGAAACACCCCAATCCAGAAAGTTTTATTCATGACAATATCAGTCTGGATCAATTCGCCACTGACACGATAATGCTTGCCAATCATGTAGGGTTGGCGAATCAGATTGCCGGCGAAGATTGCTCTGGTGCCGATTTTATTCTGATCCAGGTAGCTCAGAAGATCAAGACGAGTTACAGGTGCTTCATCCCGCAGGGTGATGGGAAAGCCAAACCACGCGGGATCCGCTCCAGCAGTCGCCTCCGGCAAGATCAGAAAATCTTCGCATGTTTTCAGTCGGGTTTTGAGATATGCAAAATTATCTTTCCGGGTTTGAATAAAAGCAGGGGCCTTATCAAGTTGGGCAAGGCCGCAAGCGGCTTGCATATCTGTAATTTTCAGGTTGTAACCCATGTGACTGTAGGTGTACTTGTGATCATAGCCTTCGGGCAGATTGCCGAGCTTCCAGCAGAATCGTTTCCCGCAGGTATTGTCTTTACCTGGCGCACAGTAGCAGTCGCGGCCCCAATCCCGGAACGACTCGGCGAGGCGTATAAGTTCCGGGTTGTTGGTGAATACGGCACCTCCCTCGCCCATGGTGATATGGTGGGCAGGATAAAAGCTGAGGGTGCCGATATCACCAAATGTGCCAACTAATTGGCCGTTGTAAGTTGATCCCAAGGCATCGCAACAATCTTCAATAAGCCACAGGCCATGCTTCTGGCATAGCACCTTCACGATATTGAGGTTGTATGGATTGCCCAGCGTGTGAGCAAGCATGATTGCTTTTGTCTTCGGGCCGATGGCTTCTTCAATCTTATCGGGGTCGATGTTGTAAGTTGGAATGTGAACATCGACAAAGACAGGCACTGCACCGAATTGAATGATGGGATTGACCGTGGTGGGAAATCCCGCGGCCACGCCGATGACTTCGTCACCGGGCCTTATCGCGCGCTCACCCAGCTTTGGGGATGTTAATGTGGAAAAAGCGATCAGATTGGCCGACGAGCCGGAGTTCACCGTAATCAAGTGTTTTACACCAATGAACTCGGCAAGGCGGCGTTCAAACTCCTGGTTGAACCGGCCTGTGGTGAGCCATCCGTCAAGGGATGCCTCCACCATCAGCTTGAGTTCGGCGGAGTCGAGGACTTTTCCTGAAGCAGGAATTACGGTTGTGCCTGGATCAAAGACTCTGGGGGCGTACTTAATCGCCGCATATTCTTCGACCAGGGCTGCAATTTTCTCTCTAAGAGTATCGGCAGGGGTCATGCGGAAATTCCGGCAAGATCTGAGTATTGTTGAATCTGCTCATTCGTGAGTAACCTCATGTCGGTGCCATCAGCGTAGGCGCGATACCAATCCGTGATGAGTTTCAAGGATTGCTCCAGCCCAAGCACAGGATGCCATCCCATTCGACTACGCACTTTGGAAATGTCAAGCTTCAGGTAAGTTGCTTCGTGAGGGTGTGTACCCTTATCGACAGACCATTCGGCTCCATGGCCCCAATTCCTGGCCAGATGCTCGACAATCCATGCAACTGTCCTGGCATCCACGTCTTCAGGCCCGAAGTTCCAGGCTTCGGCCCATGCCGAGCCTTCGACGTAGAGTTTTTCGGCTAGAGCAAGGTATCCGCGTAGCGGCTCCAGAACGTGTTGCCAGGGGCGAATGGCGCCGGGATGACGAATGTAAGCCGGCTTGCCGGCCTGAAAGGCCGCCATGAGGTCCGGAATCAGGCGGTCCTTGGCCCAGTCTCCACCGCCGATTACATTACCTGCGCGTACAGATGCCAGCGCGACCTGATGGCCATCGCGTTTCTCGGTGTTAAAGAAGGATGAACGGTATGCTGAAGTAACGAGCTCCGCGCAACCCTTGCTGTTGCTGTAAGGGTCATGTCCTCCCATGGGTTCGTTTTCGCGGTAAGGCCATAGCCATTCCCGGTTTTCGTAACATTTGTCAGTCGTTACATTGACCACAACTCGGACGCCACGCGTGGCGCGCACTGCTTCCAGCACGTTGACCGTACCCATTACATTCGTGGCATAGGTCTCGACCGGGTCCAGGTAAGAACGACGTACAAGAGGTTGTGCTGCCATGTGGATGACGATCTCTGGTTTGGCCGCGTTCATCTCTCGTTTCAAAGACTCCAGATCACGAATATTCGCAATAATGGATTGCATGTTTTCGCCTGCCCGGGCGATTTCAAACAGGCTGGGAGTTGTCGGCGGTGTTAGCGCGTAGCCGGTCAACCGGGCGCCCAGCAATTGCAGCCACAGCGACAGCCAGCTTCCCTTGAAGCCGCTGTGCCCTGTTAGAAATACCCGCTTGCCTGCCCAGAATTCCGGATTCATTTCCACACTTTCCAGGGTGCTTTGCCACTGGCCCACAACTCTTCAAGATGCGTTTTGTCCCGCAGCGTGTCCATGGGTTGCCAAAACCCTTTGTGCTGATAGGCAGCGAGTTGGCCCTCTGTCGCCAGCTTTTCTAGCGGCGTTCGCTCCCAGATCACCGTATCACCATCAATATAGTCAATGACTTCGGGCGATAGCACAAAAAAGCCGCCGTTAATCATGGCCCCATCCCCCTTGGGCTTCTCCGTGAAAATTCTGACTTTGTCCCCATCAAGGGCCAGCGCACCAAAACGACCTGGCGCTAAAGTGGCCGTGAGCGTCGCCTTGACTTTGCAGGCCCTATGAAATGCGATTAGTTCAGTGATATTGATGTCGCCAACACCGTCCCCGTAAGTAAAGCAAAATGCTTCTTCATCCCTGATATAGGGTGCCACACGCTTTAGGCGCCCACCTGTCATCGTTTCTTCCCCTGTGTCGACAAGCGTCACTCGCCAGGGTTCTGCGTGCCTTTGGTGAACTTCCATTTTGTTGTTTGCCATGTCGAAGGTGACATCGGACATGTGCAGGAAGTAGTTGGCAAAATATTCCTTTATTAGGTATCCCTTGTAGCCACAGCAAATTACAAAGTCATTGACGCCATGTTGGGAATAAATCTTCATAATGTGCCAGAGCATCGGTTTGCCGCCGATTTCGATCATGGGCTTTGGCCTGAGGTGGGTTTCCTCGGATATGCGTGTGCCCGATCCCCCAGCCAGAATGACCGCCTTTTGAACCTTCACTTTACTAACCTCCGCGGGCTTGCGCACTGAGCGAACGGATATCCATGAACGAGGCAGCGCGAAGCACTGCGCAGCAACGTAATTTTCCGGATATTTCACAATTGCGTATCAAGGAAAACCGGTCTCGCTGGATATTAAACAACACGTAGGAATAATAGCAGGAGGAGCCTGAGCGGTGAATGTGAAAAATACCGCGAACAGACTTCTTTTGGGGGAAAGCAGTTGAAAGAAGGGCATTGTCCTTATTCGGCATAAAGACTGCGAAGTTTTTCTGAGAGACAATCCAAGGACGGACTAGTGAGTTCACGATCAGCTAGGAGAGGCTTCAATGAAAAACTTGATTATTATCGGCGCCAGCGGATTTGGCCGTGAAGTGCATACATGGGCTTGTGATCACCCATGCAGCTACGCAGGCGAGTGGTGCTTTAAGGGGTTCCTGGACACCAGAAAGGACCTGCTGAACGGATACTCTTTGAATGCGAACCAGCTGGCAGGGGCGATTCCTGCATCAAGCGAAGCGCGAGCGCGCTTCAGTCGGGAAGCGGGCATTATTGGCGACCCAATGACTTATCAGCCAGAACGGGACGACGTGTTCATTTGTGCCGTGGGTGACCCGGTATCGCGTCGTCGCTATGCGACACCGGTGTTGGAAAAGGGCGGGGAGTTTTTGAGCCTAATTCACGCGCATGCGCTGGTGTCAGCATTTGTATCAATTGGACGTGGCGTTATTATCGGCCCCTATGCGGCTATTTCACCCGATGTTGTGATTGGGGATTTCGTCGCAATCAACAGTTATACTGGAGTCGGACATGATGTGCGAATCGGCGACTGGTGTGAAGTGGATGGCCATTGTCTTATAGCTGGCCGTGCCCAGATAGGCGTGTCCGTGAAGATTCACGCAGGAGCGATTATCACACCGGATGTCACCGTGGGAGACGGAGCAACAATTGGCGCTGGTAGCGTGGTTATCGGAAAGGTGCCGGCGGGCATCACTGTATTTGGGAATCCCGCAAGGAAATTTGACTGGAAGGCGTAGCAATGAATGGTAGCCGGCTCACACGCTTTCATTGATCATGCGTACCGCTATTCTATATGTGGATTGCCTTTGCCTTCCACTGAATTAAAGAAAACGATTGTGTGCCAGCATATTGTATGGAATAGGGATTGTATGTAGACGATCACAGTAATTACAGAATGTTCTTTGACTGCAAAGAGTGCGTTGCCGCTGCTTAAGAATGCCATTAATCAGAACAGAGGCGCGTGTACCAGATTCATTTCAAGGCAACTTCGGCAATGAACCAGCCGCTACTATCAATTATCATCCCAACGTTCCGCCGTCCTGTCGAACTAGGGACCCAGCTTGGATCCATTCTGCCTCAGCTTGTGGAGTTGCCTACCGGGACGGTCGAAGTCTTTGTTGTGGACAATGGCCTGGACGCTGAAACGCCTGGCGTAATCAAGGAACTGCAGGCTCAATGTGACAGCCTCCGTTATTTTCGGCGTGCCGCCTCCGTACCGCTCGAGGTGAGCATTATGTCGGCGCGTGAGTTCGGCAGTGGCGAGTACCTCTGGACGCTGGGCGACGACGACGCTATTCACGCGGGTTGCGTGGCAGGAATCGTCGGGCATATTCGCAACCAGCGACCGAGTATTGCCCTGCTTTCTGTGGAATCCTGGGATTCAGATCTGCAACGCTGCATGGGGCGTGGACACCAGTTCCTCAAGGACCCGGTCAATTTATTTGAGTCCTTGCCCGATGCTGTTCGTACATTGGGATGGGGGGTTTATTTTGCCTACCCTGGCACGGCAGTGGTAAAAGCCGAACCCTTTCGCGCAGCCGATATTGACGCATATTCGACTTCAGCCCATATCTACAGCTTTGCGCTGCTGGAGGCGTTCTGGAACGAGCGCTGTGCGTTCCTTCGTTTCCCGGCGATCAAGTACCGCGTAAGTCGAACGCTGCCTTGGTCGGAGAACAAGCTCTATGGGGTCACCACGACATTCGTAAGGTGCTTTGATACAGCGATCCGCCGCGGATTCGGTGATTGGCAAACTTTCCTCGCGTTTCGAGAATGTATCGCTGCTGATCACAAGCTTCTGTATCTGAAAGTGCACTCGCTTGCCGCATGTATGCTAAGCAATCTCTACGATTGTCTGCGCGCAGGCTTGGAAATAACGGCAACTGATTGGCTGCTCTTCGAACAAGCCTACCAAGGTTATGGTGATCCGCAAATGATACAGGCATTGGCAATGATCCATTTGGCAGAGGGAAACATTGAGCGAAATGCGGCCGATGTGAATAGATCGTTGGCGGCGATATTGATCAGAGAGAATCTTTCAACCGATAAATTCCCGCCAGATTTTTCGGTCAAAGGCAGCATAGATAACTGATGACTTAGAAGAAGGCCTTGCTGACACAATTACTACCCAATAGTCAACCCGCCATCCATGACCAGCGTGGTGCCGGTAATCCAGCGACTTGCGCCGGAAAGGAAAAAGATCGCGGCGTTGGCGACATCTTCCGGTTTGCCAAAGCCCAGCGGATAGGCGGCGCGTGTCGTCTCTATGGACATGAGCATGTTTTCGGTGGCTTGCAGCAAGGGCGTATTCACAAGGGCAGGCGCCAGGCAATTGACGCGGATGCGTCGCTTGACGACTTCCAGGGCCAGGCAGCGCATGGTGGCTATCAGCGCGGCTTTGCTGCCCGAATAGACGCCAACGCCGGCCACGCCGATGAATGCGGCGATCGATGAAATAAACAGAATCGACCCATCGGGCTCGACGCTGTTTTTTGCAAGCAGTCTCTGAGTGAGTAATATGGGAGATTCGTAGTTGATTTTCCACACTTCGGCCATCTGCGCGGCGTTGGTCATGCGGATTGGCGCGAGGCGCGATATTCCGGCGCAATGCACTACGCCATTCACTTTGCCGGCATTGTCGGCGAGATTTTTTAATTGGCCCGGCACAGTCAGTTCGGCCACAATGGCCCTGTGATCGCTGCCATCCAACGCCGACAGGGTTTCGGCGAGGCGAACTTCATCGCGTCCTGATATGACCAACCGGGCTCCCATTGCAGCGCAGGAAATGGCAATTTGCCGGCCCAGGCCTGACGACGCCCCGGTGACCAGTACCGTGTGGCCATCCAGGCGAAATGGATGGGAGTTCACAATTCGATCAGCGGTGCTAGATAAGGCCGGTCCATGTCAACAATGCACGATGCCCACGACAGTCCGACTCCGAATCCGCTCATGAGCAGGCGCGTTGGGCTGGCTGCGAGCGCGTCACGCAGCCTGACGGTGATGGTCATCGGCACGGAAGCCGAACTGGTATTGCCATATTCATGCAGCGAAGACGGCACCTTTTCTTCGGGCAGTTTGAGTTTCTTGCGAATGGTCTCATTGATCATCCGGTTCGCCTGGTGGAACACGAAGTAGTCGATTTGTTCTACCGAATAAGGGGAGGACTGCAGCAGCGCTGTGACCGCCGGAGGCACTTCGCGTATGGAAAAATTCAGAATTGCCGGCCCATCCAGTATCACGTCCGTTCCTTTGCGCGAGATGCCATCCGCGCCCGGCAGGCGCTCAAGGTGTTCGGGCCGCATCGGGACGCGCTGGCCGCCGGCTTCGATAATGATGGCTTTATAGCCGCTGCCATCGCTGCCAAAGTCGAAATACATGTTCGGCGCGGTTTCGTCGTATTCCAGCGCGGTGGCGGTTGCTGCATCCCCAAACAACGAGAGTAAACCATTGTCCAGTGACCCTGGATTGGAGGATTTGTCACCGACCAGTAATATTCCGCGGCGGATGCCGCCCGCAGCCAAAAGGCTGCCAAGCACGAACAAGCCATAGGGGTAGCCCGAACACCCAAGATTGATGTCAAACGCCAGGGTGGAACGGGGCAGGCCAAGCCGATCCTGCATGATGATTGCCGTTGCAGGGATGGGATAGTCGGGTGACTGCGTCACCACAAGCAGGGCGCCAATGTCGCTCTTCGCCCACCCCAGACCCTTGATGAGTTCATCGGCTGCCTTTAGTGCCAGATCCGAAAACACCTGGCCAGGTTCGCAGACCCGGCGCGTATTGATGCCGATATTGCGCACCAATCGCTCACGCTCGGATTTTTTCTCCGGGGCGCAGTCCAGATTCGATGCGACCGATTTTGGCACGCAACTAGCGAGACCTGCGAAACGCACCTTGCCCAGAGTAGCCTGCGCCATGGTCTTACCCTTTCTGTTTTGCGATCAGAGCAAAGATATCGTTGATGGCAGTGCAGTTTTTCAAATCGTTACCGGTGATTGTTACGCCATACTCCATATCGAACATGACTATCACCCCAAGGGCTGCAAGAGAATCCCATTCAGCGAGATCGGCCAGCAGGGTTTCGGGCCGTATTTCGACCTGATCCTGGAAATCAACTGCAGTTGTAAAGTTGTTGATAAAGGTTTCAAGTGAGTCCATGTTTGCAGTGTGCTCCGTCGAGTTGCGTTTTTTGCCTTGACTGGCTTAAGCCGTCCTTGCCCGCTGTTTGGTCACGAATTCAGACCATATTGATCGATAGACGGCTTCAAGATTTTTGGTTGCAAATGCACCATCGCTCATGCACGAGGAGGCCAAACATTCGCGCAGTTCCGCGCGGAGGTCTGAAAGTGCCGGAAGATTACCGGCCAAGCCGATGGCCACCTCAAGATAACCTTTCCGATCTGGTGCAATGAGCTGATCTAACCCACAAGCTCTAATCATACCACTGGTACTGCGAGATAATTCTGAGTCTCCTTCCATGGTGATGATGGGGACGCCCATCCAGAGGGTATGCAGGCTGGTGGTGCCACCACTGTAGGGGAATGGGTCAAGGGCGATATCGATTTCATGAAATGTCCTCAGGAACTGTTCCAGAGGACGTCGACCGCGTATGTCAATGCGCGTGGCAAGCGATGCGGAATGGTTGTCTGCGGCATTGATGAACCGAGTGCGTATGGCGGTTTGAATTACTGGATCATCCCCGCCAAGAACTATCATCAATAGTCGTGCCGATGGAAGCGCCTGGAGCAGCAGGCTCCATGTCGCAATGACATCATCACCAATTTTGGTGTAATTGTTCAAAGAAGCAAATGTGATGAAGCCTTTAGTTAGAGCAGGGAGCGAATTTACTGGAGGGCTGTCAGCTGCTGCCGAAAAGACGGCTGCACTGGGCATTCGCACCAGTTTTTCGGTATAGAACTGCTCAGTCTGACCGGGCGGATCAAGGTAGGCGTCCGTGATTCGGTAATCTATTGCGAGCAGGCCTGTTGTGCACATGTAACCCAACCAGGTTGTCTGGATGGGGGCTGGCTTTCGGGCAAACATCAGCAGGCGATTGCCCGTAGTATGACCAGACAGGTCAACAAGGATATCAACGCGTTCATCGCGCACGTGTGTTGCTACGGCCTCATCACTCATTTGGTTGATCTTGAACCAGCCATCCGTGTAGTGACGGAGTCTGAGATTGACCTTATCCTCTCCATGCCAGTTGTCGTAGCAAAGCACGCGGAAGTCGCGCCGATCATGGTTCGCGAGAATGGGTTCGATGAAGAAGCGCATGGAGTGTTCGCACAAATCGGCCGACACATAGGCAATAGTGAGGCGACGATCGATCGTCAGTGAATTCTCAAATTGCAACTGTTTTGGCATCAGCGGGTCGGCAAATCGTGCTGCCCAACGACGATGTTCAGAAAAAACGCGCTCCGGATCGCTATTTCTGTTTAATCCGCATATACACAGAAGCGTACTCTGAGCGGCCGCAAAATCGGGTTTGAGTTCTATTGCACGCTGGAGATGGCGCTCTGCTTCGTTGGTTTTCCCCGTCTCGTACAAGATAAGCCCGAGGTTGTAATAGGTCTCGGCAAAGTCTGGCCGCACGGCAATTGAATGTTCGAGGCAGTCGATAGCTTCCGGGATTCGAACCAGTTCCTTGAGAATGACGCCAATGTTTGTGAGTATTTGTCCAGCGTAGATTGAGTCTAATGCGAGTGCGCGACGATACAATTCAAGCGCGCTTTTGTGCTGCCCAGCCTGATGAGCAATTCCTGCCGCGGTGGTAGTGGCCCAGAACATTTCAGAGCCTTGCGCCTGCGCAATAGTAACTGCGGAATTAGCGTGGGCAGGTATCTTAGTTGCCAGTAGTCCCCCCAGTCGCTGCCAAGCCTCAAAGTCTTCAGGAAATTTCCGTAAATGCTCACGTAGTGCAAGTTCGTTTGAAGCAGGTTCATCAGTCGGGATTGCCGAAGTCGATCCTTCCTCCCTATGTGTGATAGAGCGCCAAGCGTGCTTTAATAGATTGATCAACATGCAGCAGAGTTGTGAAGGCTAAGTATCAAAAATACGGCTGGATACGCAATATTACAGTGCTGCTATTTTAGTCCGGCTTCGAAACTGTGACTTATGAAAATACCTGTTAGCGTGTGTTAAATCACATGCGACTGTGTAAAGACGTTGCTATTATCGTGCCCGACTGTAGGCGGTACGACACCGATTGGTTGGCAAGAAGTCCAGCATAGAATGAAAACATGAACATTCCAGGAATTACTGAAATTGAGGCAGCAGAGGCCGCATTTCTGGCGAATGATATTGATCGTGTAGAGTCTCTGTGCCATGCAGTACTCGCAAAGGACGAAAAGCACGCTGTTGCTTGTCACATGCTTGGGATTGTCGCGCTTCGCCGCAAGGATCCACAAAAGGCACTACATTGGATAGAACAGGCGTTGGCGTATGGGTTGGCCAATCCCGTCGTGCTCAATAATTGTGGTGAGGCGTTCAGGCAGTTGGGGCGCTTGGATGAGGCATATGCCCGGTTTGAGCAGGCATTGAGGATCGATAACCTTAATCCGTACCCGCACTTCAATCTCGGTCTTGTTATGCGTGCTCAAGGCAGGCCGCGTGAAGCTGAGCATTTCTTTCGTTCCGCGTTGATGGTCAACGAAGACATTGCACGTGCTTATTTTGAGCTTGCAGAACTCTATCGGGAAGAAGGCCATTGGCTGGAGGCGGAGCGGGAGTACCGAAATGCGCTTTCATCTGCCGAACGCCAGAACCTGGGTTTGGCCGACGGGATTCAGCGCTGGCGTACTCGTTTGGCTTCATTTCTATTCGATAGAGGGGCGCCGCACGAAGCTGTCCGGATTCTGAACAAAGTGCTGGAAGATGACGCAAATGATCCAATAGCGCACTACGAACTCGCGCGAGCAAAATTTGAACTGTGTTGGGAGCGCGATGCTGCTAATGCATATTTCCAAGCGACTAAATTGCGACCAACTCTAGGTATCAACAATAATCCCAGAGTCGTAATGGTTCAAGAGACTGCAGTTAAATCCTGGTGCGAAGATGGGGGTGGTACGTACACTGCGCTCGCTCAAATGCAGTGGCTATCGCTACCTCCATTGAAAAGTATTCCTGAAATATCGCCCCTTTCATTCAGACTTGGCACTCCCGTCACGCCAGAAATCTTCTGCGCCCGTCTGGATAATGTCGAGGTCATTCCGATTGATCATGTTGTAATTTCGGAGCGAAACATATTTCTTGGCGGGGTAACCAACTGGCCACAACAGTTTGCCAAGCGGGGATATTTTGCTCGCTACTGCTCTGACAATCGCAGGTTGTTGCTGGATCTTCCCGAAAAAATCGATGAATACGATGGTGCATGTGTACTTTTGGGCGGGGGGGGGGACCACTTTGCCTGGATGTTTGAAACCCTAGCACGCTTGTGGGTAATCGAGCAGAATCCCTTACTTGCCGCGTTGCCATTGATAGTTCCTGCAAGTCTTTCTCAAGAACGATTGGAAATGCTGGACGCTCTGGGCATAACGCCAAGTCGTCTGTTACTTTTGCATGAAGACCAGACGCTACGGGTTCGCGAGTTACACGTGCCTTCACTGTTGACAGTGGGCAGTTGGGTATCACCACTTGCGTTGCAATACCTCAGGCGCCGATTTTCACCAGGTGGCATTCATGGTCGCCGCAGGATCTATCTCAGCCGACAGGGAATGACAAATCGCCGATTGGCAAATGAAGCAGAACTCCTGCCGGCACTTGCGCGCCATGGGTTTGAAGTGGTGAATGTGACGGCAGTGACTCCGATGGAATTGTTCGGAATATTCAATGATGCTGAAGCAATCCTGGCCATAGACGATGAAGTACTGGCCAATCTTGTGGTGGCACCTCGTCAATCCCGGGTAGGAGTGATCATTTCTGAGGGAATCTACCAGCCGCGGACATATCTCGCCTGTGGCCAGCTTGTGCAAGATTTCACCTACTTGCTCGGCACAGCAGTCTTCGAGTCAAATCCGGAGCATGCTCTTTGTGATGTTGTATTGCCGGATTCGGTCCTGCGTGCCTTTCTGCACGGATTTAGGCTGTAATGTGGTCGCGAGTTCAAATTCGAAGTGCAACTCTGATTAACGGGTTGGGAGGGCGAGATGCGATAGCATCCGAGCCCCTCGACCGCCAAGTCAAAGTTGCCTGGAATGAACTACACACATCTCACCCAAGACGAACGATACCAAATTGCAATTCTCCTCAAAGCCGGACATGACCAGCGCGACATTGCCAGAGTGATGAACCGACACAAATCCTCGATCTGCCGTGAGCTTCGCCGCAACCCGGGTCAGCGCGGCTATCGACCCAAGCAGGCTCACGAGTTCTCACAGGCCTGCATGCGGGCCTGTGAGAACGGCCCTCGC
>CANKAJ010000096.1 GCA_947479645.1 Betaproteobacteria bacterium
GGTACGCCGTGCCTCGATTCACCGTCACAAATCGTGTCATTCGTTCGCCTCGCCTGTGTATCCTATGCCCATATCAAAGAACGTTTACTCTATGGCCTCGATGACAAGTTCAATAAATAAGTGTCGGCTAAGTCCGACAGGCTGCTAGATCGCGAAATCGACCTCCTCCGCGAATACCGCACCCGCCTCGTCGCCGACGTGGTGACCGGCAAGCTCGATGTACGCGAAGCGGCTGCGCGGTTGCCCGACGACGACATCGTCGCCGATGATGCGGCAGGTGCAGACGAGGAAAACGCCGACGAGGCCACCGAAGCAGAGGATGTCGCCGAATGAAGTCCATGGCGCCCCATGGTCTGACGGGCATAATCGTTCCCGATTCAGGAATGATCGTTCCCAATTTGGGAATGAAAAATCTTGCCCATTGGAGCATCGCGAGGCCTACATGACCACCGACACCAGCGAAAAAGGCCTCGAAACCCTGATCATGCGCGCCATGACGGGCGTGGATGGCTTCTCCGTTCCTGCCAATGTTGCCGCCTTCGCACCGCCGCCTTATGGTTGCACCGGCTACTACCCCGGAAACGCGACCCACTACGATCGTGCCCACGCGCTGGATGTGCCGCACTTGTTTGCTTTTCTCATCGCTACCCAGCCTGATATTTTCAAGAAGCTGGGCATTGCCAATGCCAGCGACACTAAGGACATCAACCGGCTCAAGTTCCTGACCCGCCTGTCCTCCGAAGTCGGCAAGCGTGGAGTGATCGATGTGTTGCGGAAGGGCATCGATCACCATCCCGCCGGGCATTTCGATCTGTTCTACGGCACGCCTTCGGAGGGCAACGTAAAGGCCGCGGCATTGAACCAGTTGAACCGCTTTTCCATGACCCGCCAACTAGCCTACAGCACCGATGAAACCCGCCGCGCTCTTGACCTGTGCCTGTTCATCAACGGCCTGCCTATCGCCACCTTCGAGCTGAAGAACAGCCTGACCAAGCAGACGGTGGAAGATGCGGTGGAGCAGTACCGGCGCGACCGCGACCCACGCGAGAAACTGTTCGGCTTTGGCCGCTGCGTGGTGCACTTTGCCGTTGACGACAGCGAGGTGCGCATGTGCACCGAACTGCGCGGCAAGGGTTCGTGGTTTCTGCCTTTCAACAAGGGCTGGAACGATGGCGCGGGCAATCCGCCCAACCCTAATGGGCTGAAGACCGATTACTTGTGGAAAGACGTACTTACGCCAGCAGGGCTGACCGACATCCTGGAGAACTACGCACAGATCGTCGAGACCAAGAATGAGAAGACCGGCCGCAAGAAACGCAGCCAGGTCTTCCCTCGTAATCATCAGCTTGGCGTTGTGCGCAAGGCGCTGGCGGATGTGCAGGAAAATGGCGCGGGCAAGCGCTACCTGATCCAGCATTCGGCGGGCAGCGGAAAATCCAATTCCATCGCCTGGCTGTCGCATCAGTTGATCGGACTGCGGCGTGGCGGCAAGGACGTATTCGATTCGGTGATCGTGGTCACGGATCGCCGTGTGCTGGATGACCAGATCCAGAAGACCATCAAGCAGTTCATGCAGGTCGGCTCCACCGTCGGGCACGCCGAGCATTCGGGTGATCTGCGCAAATACATCGAGCAGGGTCGCAAGATCATCATCTCGACGGTGCAGAAGTTCCCCTTCATCCTGGACGAAATCGCCGGCCTGGGCGGCAAGACCTTCGCCATTGTCATCGACGAGGCGCATTCGAGTCAGGGTGGAAAAACGTCGTCAGCGATGAGCAAGGCGCTGGGCAAGGTGGCGGAGGCCGAGGAAGCCGACGAAGGGCAAGCTGATCCCGAAGATGTGGTCAACGACGCGATCGAGAAGCGCATGGCGGCGCGCAAGATGCTGACCAACGCCAGTTACTTCGCCTTCACCGCCACCCCCAAGAACAAGACGCTGGAATTGTTTGGCGAGGCCTTGCCCGCGGACGCCGAGGGCAAGGTGAAGCACCGGCCCTTCCACGGCTACACCATGAAGCAGGCCGTCGAGGAACGCTTCATCCTGGACGTGTTGAAAAGCTACACGCCGGTGGACAGCTACTACAAGCTGATGAAGAAGGTCGAGGACGACCCTCTGTTCGACAAGAAGAAGGCGATCAAGAAGCTGCGCAAGTATGTCGAGAGCCACGACCACGCCATACGCCTCAAGGCCGAAATCATGGTGGATCACTTTCACGAGCAGGTCATGGCCGCCGGCAAGATCGGTGGGCAGGCACGGGCCATGGTGGTGACCAGCGGCATTGCGCGCGCCATCCAATACTTCCATGCCTTCAAGGCCTATCTGGCCGAGCGCAAGAGCCCCTATCAGGCCATCGTTGCTTTCTCGGGCGAACATGAGGACGGCGGGGTCAAGGTGAGCGAAGCATCGCTCAACGGATTTTCGAGCAGGGACATTGTCGAGAAAATCCAGGAAGACCCCTACCGCTTTCTGATCTGCGCGGAGAAATTCCAGACTGGTTATGACGAACCCTTGCTGCACACCATGTACGTGGACAAGGCGCTTTCGGGCATCAAGGCGGTGCAGACGCTGTCGCGCATCAACCGCGCCCACCCGCAAAAGCACGACTGCTTCGTGCTCGACTTCCAGAACAACAGCGCGGCAATCACCTTCGCCTTCCAGGATTACTACCGCACTACGCTGCTCGCCGAAGAGACCGATCCCAACAAACTGCACGACCTGAAGGCGGCGCTGGACGGCGCGCAGGTGTATTCGCCGGAAGATGTGGAGAAGTTCGTGGCCTTGTTCATTGGCGGCGCCGAGCGTGACCAGCTCGATCCCATCCTCGAAGCCTGTGTGGCAGTTTACAAGGACACGTTGGACGAGGACCAGCAGGTGGAGTTCAAGGGCAAGGCCAAGGTGTTCTGCCGGACCTATGATTTTCTGGCATCAGTGATGGCCTCACCCAACGCCGCATGGGAAAAGCTCTCCATCCTGCTCAACCTGCTCGTCTCGAAGCTGCCAGCGCCCAAGGAGGAAGACCTGGCCAAGGGCATCCTCGAAGCCATCGACATGGACAGCTACCGCGTCGAGAAGAAGGCGGTAATGAAGATCGCGCTGGCGGATGAAGATGCCGAGATTGACCCTGTTCCGACCGATGTCAACCCCCACAAACCACAGCCCGAGCTCGACAAGCTGAGCAATATTCTCAAGAACTTCAACGAGCACTTCGGTACGCTATTTACTGATTCGGATCGCGTGGCCAAGCGCATCCGCGACGAGATTGCGCCCAAGGTGGCCGCCGATATGGCTTACCAGAACGCCAGGGAAAATACACCGCACACGGCCCGCATGGCGCACGACCAGGCCTTGGGCAAGGTCATGCAGATCCTGCTGAAGGACGATACACAGGTGTACAAGCAATTCGTCGAGAACGAATCGTTCCGGCGCTTTGTCGGCGATATGGTGTATGCGATCACAAGTGCGCCATAGCAAAGCGTTCTGGCAGACCAAAACGCATCGGAATTAAAATTATTATCAAACTTACAGAAATATCTTTTATTGATAAACAATAATCGATACTTTGTTATCAAAGTAAATTCGTTAATCCGTAGCAGCCGGGGTTCATCTTCTCAAGCCGCCATCACCAGCACCACCAGCCCCATCAGCAACAAGCCCATGCCCGCCAGTTCCCGCTTTTCGGCCTTTTCCTTGAGCAATCGGTGCGAGACGAGGTAGCTGAACAGCACTTCCACCAGGCTCAGTGCGCGCACTTCGGCGGCGGAGTGCATGGCGAACGCGGTGAGCCAGCCCGCGGAGGCTGCGGTGCCGAGCGCGCCGGCGGACAGCGACAGGCGCCACTCGCGCAGCGCGCTGCTCAACGCCTGACGGTTGCGGGCAAGCAGCCAGCCGCCCAGCAGCAACGTTTGAATTGATTGCGCCCAGACCAGGTTGTAGGCGCCGGCGTAGAAGGGTGACCAGTCCGGATGCAGCAGGGCCGCGGCCCGATAACCGACGGCGGTCAGTCCGAACAGGCCGCCGGCGGCAATGCCATACGCGGCTGCCGGAGACAACCAGGATGACCACCATGGATTGCGCACTGGCGCATCTCCGGCCAGCGTGTCCGGCTTGACCGACAGCATCACCACGCCGGCCACCGACAAAACGATGGCGATCATGGAGGCCGTGCTGATTCGTTCGGCCAGCAGCATGAAAGCGAGCAGGGCGACCTGGAGTACCTCGGTCTTGGCATAAGCGGTGGCCACGGCAAAGGAGCGGCTCTGCATGGCGAGCAAGAGCAATGCCGTGGCGATGATCTGCGCTACCGCCGCCAGCGTGATCCACAGCAGGAAGGGCGTCGTGATGACGGGGGCGGTGTCGGGCTGCGGATGGGTGATATGCAGGATGGCCAGCCACGCCGCGGCGAAAGGCAGGCCATAAAGAAAGCGCACCAGCGTGGCACCCAGTGTGCCGGCGGTCTTGATGAGGCCGCGCTGTGCGGCGTTGCGCGCAGTCTGGGCTGCCGCGGCGAACAGGGTGATCGGGATCCAGAGCCAGGTCATGGGGACACTTGGGAGATTGAAGGCGGGGAGTAATTTTTCGCGGAGATTCTGCCCCCACCCTGGCCTTGCAGGCCGCGCATTCCGTTGCACCGGAATGCCGTTCGACAGGCGAGCAGCATGCTGCTCGAAACCCCTGTCTCACCCTCCCCCGCTTCGCAAGACAGGAGACAGGGCTTCTTCTTTGGCGGAGAAGCGGGGAGAGTGTGCTTCCGGTTTTTAACTACGCGACCTTCTGCCGCAACTGCGCTTCAGTCTGCGTGCGGTTCCAGGCCGACAGCACTGCTTTCATGGAGGCGCTGACGGTGTCGTGATCGAGGGCGACGCCGGAGACGCGCTGGCCGTCGATGTTCAGTTGCACGTAGGCGACGGCTTCGGCGTTGGTGCCGGTGCCGATGGCGTGTTCGCTGTAATCGACCACGGTGATCTTGCTCTTGCCGTGGCGCATCAGGCTGTCAACGAAGGCCGACAGTGCGCCTTCGCCTTCGCCGTGCAGCGTGAGCTTGGCGCCGCGTTCAACGACGTGGGTGTTGATGGCGTCATGGCCGCCGCTGCGGTCGAGGTTGTAGCCGGTCAGCGATACGGGCTCGCGGTCGGCGATGAAGCGCTGCCTGAACACGTCATGAATGGTCTTGCTGTCCACTTCGCCGCCGTGCACCTCGCTGATCTTTTGCACTTCCTGTGCGAGTTCCACCTGCAGCCAGCGCGGCAGCGACAGACCGAAGTCGCGCTCCAGCACGAAGGCGATGCCACCCTTGCCCGACTGGCTGTTGACGCGGATCACGGCCTGATAGTCGCGTCCAAGGTCCTTGGGGTCGATGGGCAGGTAGGCCACCTGCCAGTGTTCCTCCGGCTTTTGCTGCAGCAGGCATTTGCGGATGGCGTCCTGATGGCTGCCCGAGAACGCCGTGTAGACGAGTTCACCCAGCCATGGGTGGCGCGGGTGCAAGGGAATGTCCGTGCACTCGGTGACCACCTGGATGATTTCGTCCGGGTTGGACAGGTCGAGTTTCGGATCGACGCCCTGGCTGTAGAGGTTCATCGCCATGGTGGTCATGTCCATGTTGCCGGTGCGCTCGCCATTGCCAAGGAGCGTGCCCTCGACACGGTCGGCGCCGGCGAGCAATGCGAGTTCGCCGGCGGCCACGGCTGAGCCACGGTCGTTATGCGTGTGCACTGACAGGAGCACCGAATCGCGGCGGCTGATGTGCGTGTGGAAGTATTCGACCTGGTCGGCGAACACATTGGGCGTGGCCACTTCAACGGTGGTGGGCAGGTTGAGGATGCAGGGTCGCTGCGGCGTCGGCTGCCACACATCCATCACGGCTTCGCAGATCTCGACGGCGTATTCGGTCTCGGTGCTGGTGAAACTCTCCGGCGAGTATTCGAACACCCACTCGGTAGCGGGGTATTTCGCCGCTTCGGCTTTTACCCACTCGGCGCCCTGGCGGGCGATGGCGGTGATGCCGGCGCGATCCATGCCGAACACGCGCTCGCGCTGCACCGGCGAGGTGGAGTTGTACACGTGCACGATGACGCGGCGTGCGCCCTTTACCGATTCGTAGGTGCGCTTGATCAGGTCGACGCGCGCCTGCACCAGCACCTGGATGGTGACGTCATCGGGAATCTGCTTCTCTTCGATCAGCCAGCGCACAAAGTCGTAGTCAGGCTGGCTGGCCGACGGAAAGCCCACTTCGATTTCCTTCAGGCCGAGTTTGACCAGCAACGCCCACATGCGTTTTTTCTGCGCCGGGTTCATCGGCTCGAGCAGCGCCTGGTTGCCGTCGCGCAGGTCCACGCTGGCCCAGATCGGGGCCTTGGTGATGGAGCGGCTGGGCCACTGGCGATTGGCCATGGGCGGGGCTTCGGTGGGGCGGTACTTGCGATGATCAAAGGCTTGCATGGTCGGCTCCTTGCCTGGACAGCGGTTCATTGGTTCAGTAGAGCAGGCAGTGTAGGCCAAAACGCGAGGCAGGCGATTGCGTAATATGTCTAATTTTCAGTAATGTAAGCAATAAAATAGCGAAAAAATCGATGTTATTTATATAATAATTGCGTATTGAGTCTTTCGGAGCAATGAAATGGAACTTGATCGCTACGACCGGAGCATCCTCCAGGTGCTGCAACAGGAGGGGCGTATCAGCAATCAGGAACTGGCCGATCGCATCGGCCTGTCGCCTTCGCCCTGCCTGCGACGGGTCAAGGCGCTGGAAGAGGGCGGTGTAGTCACGGGGTATCGCGCGCTGGTGTCCGCGCGCGCGCTGGGCTTGTCGCTGATGGCATTGATCTATATTTCCATGGACAAGCACACGCCGGAGCGCTTCGCCAACTTTGAAGCCAAGCTGGCCGAATTGCCCGAAGTGCTGGAGTGTTTGCTCATCACCGGCCAGGACGCCGATTACCAACTCAAGGTGGTGGTGCGCGACATGGACGCGTATCAGGACTTGTTGCTGAACAGGATCACGCGCATCCAGGGCGTGACCGGCGTGCATTCCAGCTTCGTGCTGCGCAAGGTGGTGGACAAGACTGCGCTGCCCATCATGTCGGCGCAGGCCGGGAAAAATTGAGGGCGGGGTACCCGGCTGCCTGGACCGCTTGCGCGGCATTGGTGGCAAGTTGTTACCCTATCGGTGTTGACAACATCCCAAAGGAAGTTCCATGAGCGCGGTACTCTACGAATCCAAGGATCATGTGGCCACCATCACCATCAACCGGCCCGAGAAGCGCAATGCCATCAATGACGAAGTCGCCGTCGGTCTGGCCGAGGCGTGGCGGCGCTTCAAGGCGAGCGATGATCGCGTCGCGGTCCTGACATCCGCGGGCAATGTCGCGTTTTCATCCGGCCGCGATACGAAGGAGCCGCCGAAGGAATCCTGGCACAGCGTGCCCAATGTCGGTATCGAGCTGGAGAAGCCCATCATCATGGCCATGACCGGCTGGTGCATCGGCGGCGCCATGGTGTATCCGCTGATGGCCGACATGATTATCGCCGACGAGAGCGTGCGCTTTTACTACCCGGAAGCCCGTGTCGGCAACACCGGCGGCATCATGGGTGCGCTGGTGTCGCGCATGCCCTACAAGATCGCGATGGAAGTCATGCTGCTCGGAGAAGAGATGGACGCGCAGCGTGCCTACGAGGTCGGCTTCGTCAACAAGGTGGTGCCCAAGGGCAAGCACCTGGAGGTGGCTCAGGAGTGGGCGCTCAAACTGGCGGGCCAGGCGCCGCTGGTGGTGCAGGCGCTGAAGAGTTTTGCGCTGGCCACCATGCCGCGCAGCCCGGCCGAGCGCTTCTATCGCGAGGTCGGCAGATTGGATATCCTCAAGGCGAGCGAGGACCGCAAGGAGGGCCAGGCCGCCATGCGTGAGAAGCGCAAGCCGGTGTTCAAGGGTCGTTGATTGTCGTAGTCGCGACTGTTGTTGCTATACCTAAAGTGTTTTTATATTAGGTATAATCCGCTGCATGCTGCGCCAGCCTATCGAGACCCAGACGCTATATTCCGAGCTGTCGGAGCGTCTGCGCGTCATGGAGGCGGCGCGCTCCTTTGCCAGTCTTGCGGGGTCGTTCACGAAGAAGCCCGTGCGTGGTGCTGAATACTGGTACTTCAAGACCAGCGCAGGACCGGCCGGACAGCGCGAATACTTTGTGGGAGCCGACAACGCACAGACCCAGACAGTTATCGCGGCATATGCTGCGGGGCGAGCCGAGATCGGCGCCGATCGCGAGCAGGTCGAGCGCCTGTGCGCCATGTTGCGCCAGGGTGGCGCAATGCTGACTGATGCGCCATCGGCGCGCGTGGTTTCCGGTCTGGCTGCTGCCGGTGTGTTCCGCGTGGGTGCAGTGCTGGTTGGCACCCATGCCTTCATTACCCTTGCAAATGTGCTTGGTGTGCGCTGGACTTCGGCCATGCGCACCCAGGATATCGACCTGGCTGCAACCCGCGTTCTCCACGTTGCCGTGCCGCAGTCGGAAGTGGATCTGCCCAGTACCCTGGATGCCCTCAACATGGGATTTTTGCCAGTGCCGGGACTCAATCCCCGCCATGCGGAAACATCGTTCAAGGTGCGTGGCCGCGAGTTGCGCGTGGACCTGTTGACGCCGGCGCGGGGCCCCCGCGATGGCACGCCAGTGTCTATCGCCCGACTGAAGGCGGCAGCGCAGCCGCTGGAATTGCTCGATTACCTCATCGAGACGCCGCTGCCCGCTACGCTTGTGAACGGTGGTGCGACCCTGGTCAACGTGCCGGACCCGGCGCGCTTCGCGCTGCATAAACTGATTGTCAGCGGGCGCCGGCAGGCGTTTGAGCAGACCAAGGCAGGCAAGGATCGTCAGCAGGCGGCCGAGATCATTTCAGTGTTGTATGAGGACAGGAGAGGCGATCTTGGGCTCGCGGTGAAATCATTGAAGCAGCGTGCCGCCGTCTGGTCGGCGCGTTTGCGGCGGGAGCTTGGCAGGCTTCCCGAAGAGCTGAAAGCGGCGCGCGGGCTGATCCTGCGCGAGTTGGAACGGTAATGAGGCGCGTCCTGAAATGGCCGGGGTTCATCCTGGTGGCCCTGGGCATCACCGTCTTTCCGTTCGCCATCTGGTACCCGGGGCCGTGGGGCGTGCTCTCGCTGGTCATGATCATGGTGGGCTGCTTCATGCTGGTGATTGCGCGCCCGGCTGAAAGCGGGTTGGCCGGGTCGGATGAGGCCGAAAGCCCGATTGCCTATGAAGACGATCGCGATAAACCTGCGCATTGAGCCTTTCATGATGCTTCGCAATGACAACCATGCGACTGTGGTCATGCCACAATCGGCGCAACTACCCAAACGAGACCCGCCATGACCATAAAACGCCCCCAAGGCCCTGCAGGCACACTGGTTGTGCTCGAGCACGATTCGAAAATCCTGAAGGGCAACCCGCTCGGTGATCCGCATGTGCGCAAGCTCGCGGTCTGGTTGCCGCCCCAGTATGACAAGGGTGGTAATAGCCGATTTCCGGTGTTCTATGACCTCGTTGGCTTTACCGGCTCCGGACTGTCACATGTGGGCTGGAAGCCCTTCAGCGACAACGTGCCGGAGCGGGCGGCGCGGCTGATTCACGAAAAGAAAATGGGGCCGGCCATCATCGTGTTTCCGGACTGCTTCACTGCGCTGGGCGGCAATCAGTACGTGAATTCATCGGCGATCGGCCATTACGCGGACTACCTGACCCGCGAGATCATTCCCTTTGTCGATCGTGAGTTCCGCACGCTGGCAAGCCGCGAGCACCGCGGCTGCTTTGGCAAATCATCCGGGGGTTACGCGTCCATCATTCACGGCATGAAATACGCAAAATACTGGGGGGCCATCGCGGATCATTCAGGCGATGCGTACTTCGATTTTGTGTACTGGCACGATTGGCCGAACACCTTGAACGAGTTGGCCAGGCATCGCCTTGCGCGACGCAAGCCGGGTGCCTTTGACGTGCCCGCCGAAGCCGGCCGCAAGGGGCTCTCCGAAGGGCTCGATGACGGGCGCATCAAGCGCTTCCTCACCGAGGTTTGGCAAAAGGACAAGCTCTCGGGCAGTGAAGGGCATTGCCTCATGAACGTGTGCATGGCGGCGACCTATGATCCGGACCCGCGCGCGCCGAACGGTTTTCGCGTGCCCTTCAATCTGGAAACCGGCGAGGTCATCGCCAAGCGCTGGCAGAAATGGCGCGACAATGATCCGATCAATCTTGTCACGAAATACCGCGACAACCTGAGTTCACTGCGCGGCATCTATATTGATTGTGGCTGGCGCGACCAGTATCACATTCATTACGGGTCACGTCTGCTGTCAAAACGCCTGGCCGAGGCCGGCATCCGGCATACCTACGAGGAATTTGACGACAATCATTCCGATATCGACTATCGCATGGACACCAGCCTGCCGTTTCTGTATCGGGCGCTGCGGCCTTAGCCATATCAGGGGCAATCCCAACAAGAGAGGCTCCCCGCGTACTGCTGCCAGGCATTGGCCGAGACGGCGCGGATGAGACCTGTGCCAGCCCGATCGGTGTCATTCTCATGACGTCATCGTTTGCCTGAGTAGGCTGGCAACCGGGGGCATCCAAAAAGCCAATGGATGGTTCAAGGCGCAAAAAAGGTTCAGCCCAACGGCTTTCAGTCCCACCCGGACTCGTTGAAAAGATATCCCTTGCCGCGCACTGACTTGATGTGTTCGCGACCGCTGTGATGTTTGCCAAGGCTGCGCCGCAACCGGCTGACCGTCATGTCCAGGGAGCGATCCGCTTGCAGATGGGGCATCAGGCGGATCGACTCCGATAATGTGTGTCGCGAAACGATCAATCCGGGACTCTTCGCCAGTAGCCACAGCACGTCAAACTCCTTGTCGGTCAGCGCGAGCAGACGCTCGCCATCGCGCACCTCCCGGCTTGACTGCTTGATGGCGAGGCTGCCATAGCGCAGTTCATCCGGTGACTCGGCTGGTGCGGTGGTCAGGACCCGCCTGAGCAAGGCGACGAGGTGGGCCTTGAGCAAGGCCAGCTTCACCGGTTTTGGCAGATAGTCGTCCGCGCCCAACTCCAGGCCGGAAATGCGGTTGCGATCATCATCGCGGGCCGAGAGCATGACGATCACGCCTGAGTATTGCGCCGAGCGTAGCTTTGCGCAGACCTCGAAGCCATCCATGCCGGGCAGATTGTTGTCCAGAATGATGGCATCGGGGCGGTCCGCTTGCGCGACCGCCAGGCCGCGCCTCCCGTCGCCTTCGACCGTCGCGTGAAAGCCGTTATTGCTCAGATACTTTTGCAGCATCCAGGCTGTGACAGGGGTATCTTCGATGATCAGAACGCGTGGTATGCGCATGGCATGCAATCCAGTGGTGTAAGGCGACGATGGTCGGCAACCGCGGTGATACTGGCAGGCTATTCCGGCTCACTTCTGCAAATGTGGCACGTCATTACCTTATGTCGCCGTAATGTTCATTAATGTCACGGTGCTGGTACGCGAGGAATCCGTCCGGTTTCATCACCGCAGCCTGTAACGGCGCGCAAACCAGCGAACAAAGGTCAATCCCAATGAGAATCGGTAATTAATATAACAGACAGGTCATTTTCTTGGTACTTTGCATTTCCCTGACGGGGTTCTGCGCTGGTTGCGCCGATGGGGTTGCAATGAGATTGACGTCGCAAACGGTAACCGTGCCCGAGTGGATTAAGCCTGATGCGCATCGCCTCAGGTTGCAATGAGATTTATGTCACAAACGGTAACCGCGCGCAAATAGTTCCTCATGTTGATGTTTCACGTTTCTTTACACTATCTCGCCTCGAATTGCTCTATGTTTGTCAATCTGAGTTCGGCGTCACCGTTCCTCTGAATGCGAAAGTAAAAATGAACGAATCAGTATCGGGTGTGAAATAGATGAAAAAAGTGGAACAAGTGATTAGGGCATTGCCATTGGCGATGCCGGGTGCGTCCGTAGCGGTCGCACGATTGGTCACGCGCCTGCGACGTGGCGACTACGTGATTGCCATCGGGACTGTGGTCGTTGTGTTGATGCTTGCGGCCGCTGCGGTTTCCATTTTGACCGAACGCGCAAACGCGCTGGCTTTCTGGCGCAGCGCTGCCGAAGGCGAATCCCGAACCCTCGCCGCGCACGCGCGCCAGACGCTGGTCTCGGCTGACCTGGTGCTGCGTTCGGTGATCGACCGCGCCAATGACGCGCAGGTTCGCGATGTGGGCGAACTGCGTTCGGTATTGGGTGCACGGGCCATCCACGAACTGCTCAAGGAGCGTCAGAGCGGCGCGCCGCAGATCAGCGTGACCTCGATCGTCGAGAAGAATGGTGACATGGTCAACTTCACGCGCAACTACCCGCCTTTGTCGAACCAGGGCGAGAAAATCAACCTGCTCGAGCGCGACTACTTCCAGGCGCACCTGAGCAATCCGGCGTTGGAACTGTTCCTGTCGGCGCCGGTGCGGAACAAGGGAACCGGCACCTGGACCTTTTATCTGACGCGCAAGATCCGTGGCCCGTCCGGAGAAATGCTCGGTCTGGTGCTGGCCGGCATCGAGAGTCAGTATTTTGTTGACTTCTACAAAGAAGTGGCCGGGCCGGGCAAGCAGTATTCGATGTTTCACCAGGACGGCATCAACCTTGCCCGCTACCCGGGCTACGACAGTACGGACGGCATGCCGGGCATCAGTTTCGCCGGCAGCCGCGTGTTTTCAACGCTCAAGTCCGGTGAGGGCTCGGCGATTATCGAACCGACCGATAACGCCAAGATCCAGGATAACGAAAGAGTCTTGCGCATTTTGGCGCCAACGCAAGTGCTCGATTATCCGTTGGTGTTCAATGTGCGTGTGTCCGAGGGGCTGATTTTCAAATCCTGGCGACAATCGGCAATGGCTACTGCGGCTATAGCGATCGTTCTCTGCCTGCTGGTCATGTTCTTGACGGTGGCGCTTCGAAAAATTCTGCTGAGAAACGACAAAGCCATACACGAACTCGAAGTGGCGCGTGCGCAGGCCGAGTCGGCCAGTGCAGCCAAGGGGGATTTTCTGGCCAACATGAGCCACGAGATCCGCACGCCGATGAACGCCATCACCGGACTGCTCGACGTGCTCACTGATCAGCACTTGCCGCCCGAGCCCAAACGGCTGGTGGGCGTGATCAAGCGCTCGGCCGAACAACTGATCGCCATCGTCAACGACGTGCTGGACTTTTCCCGCCTCGATGTCGGGCAGATGAGCCTGCATGAGGAGAATTTCGAACTGCGGGAGATACTCGACTCCGTGATGGCCACCGCGCGCGGCCTGCCCGGGGCGGCGCAGATCGAACTGACCTGCGTGGTTGCCGACGATGTGCGGTCCTGCTTTTACGGTGACCGTTCGAGATTGACGCAGGTGCTATTGAACCTGCTGAGCAATGGCGTGAAGTTCACCAAGCGTGGTTGGGTGAAGCTGGATGTGCGTTTGCTGCCGACGTCGGGGGAATTCTTCCTGGTGGCATTTTCCGTGGCCGACACCGGCTGCGGCGTGCCCAAGGAGTTGACCCAGAGCATATTCGAGCCCTTCCAACAGGGGATGCCCGGGAGTCTTGCGCCTCATGAAGGGACTGGGCTGGGCCTGTCGATTTCGCGGCGCATCGCTCGCTGCATGGGGGGCACACTCGAGCTTTTGCGCTCCGACGATGCGGGGGCCACGTTCCGTTTCAGCGTGCCCCTGGCCTGGGTCAAAGCGCCCTTGGCAAAGCGGCCCTCCGAAACGCTCTCTATGCAACCCATGCGCATCCTCGTCGCCGAGGACACGCCGGCAAGCCAGCTGGTCATTCAGATGTTATTGGAGGGTTTTGGACATTCGGTGCGGCTGGTGGGTAATGGCGAAGAAGCGGTCGCAGCATTCACGCAGGAACATTTCGACGCGGTTTTCCTGGACATCCAGATGCCGGTGATGGACGGCTACCAGGCCGCGCTGATGATCCGCCGCCTGGAGGGCTGGGGCGCCAGCGTGCCGATTGTCGCCCTGACCGCCTATGCGCAGCTTTCCGATCGGCGTTCCGCGCTGGCACGCGGCGTGACCATGCATCTGGCCAAGCCGATTCGAAAAGCAGATGTCGGGCTGGTGCTTGCGCAGATGCAACAGGCCGATACCGGCCAACAACCGCAGGCTCAGGGTGCTGGTCCAGTGCCCGCCCGCCCGACTGTGACGGTCGATGTAACAGAACTGAAAGAGCTGTTTGATGCGCTCGGCCCCCAAGGGCTGGTTGCCGCGGTCAATGCCTTTGTCCAGGACATCAACGATACGGCGGCAAAGCTGCGCACCCAGGCGCAAGCTGGCGACGCCATCGCCGTGAGGCGTCTGGCCCACCGCATGAAGGGGCTGTTCTCGCAGTTCGGCGCGGTTGGGCCGGCGCGCCAGGCCGCCCAGCTTGAAGTGGACCCATCCGATGATATTGGCGGTGCCGCGGCAAGGTTGCTTGAACTGGTGCCGGTCAGCATTGAAGAAGTGCAACTGGCCAGCCGCTCGATACAACTGGCGGTGGCATGAGTACTGACATCGGCAACGACACCACAGCCGCGACGGCAACCGGGGCAGAGCAATTGCTGGTCGGTCGCCGGGCGCTTGTTGTGGACGACTCCGGCGCCGCCTGTGCCATCCTGCGCGGCATTCTGGAGCGCGATGGCATGCAGGTGGACACCGCCAGTGAAGGTGGTATCGCCATCAGCCTGGTAACGGAACAACCCGACCGATTCGACGTGATCCTGATGGACCTGGTGATGGAAGGGGTGGGCGGCCTGGATGCCATCGGACAGATACACCCCATGTTGCAACCGGGGCTGTGCCCGATTGTGGCCATGTCGGCCACCGTAACCCCCGAGGTCGAAGCGCAATGCGTCAGTCTGGGCGCCTACCAACGGGTATTGAAGAAACCCTTTCGGGCCGCAGAAGTGTTGGCTTGCGTGCGCGACGTGCTGGCCGACGCTGGCAACAGTGTGGGCAAAAGCGCTGCCATGCTGCAGGCCCCAAATGTACCGCATTTAGTCAACGGGATTGACATTGACGGGGCAATCGAGCGATGCGGTGGTGACTTATCCTTACTGCGCTCGCTGGTGCGCCAACTCGGTGACAACCTGCCAGGGATTTTTCAACAAATACGCCAAGCTCTTGCCGCAGCAGACATGGGCGCTTTTTTGGCACGCCTGCACAAGTTGCGCGGCGAAGTGCTCAATCTGGGAATGGCTATCGTCGCCGGGAAAATTGCCGAGGCCGAGGCCGGTGGCGTTGAACCCAGCGCTGCTCGCATCGACTTGATCGAGGCCGATTTGGACCGCGCCATTTCCCAATTGCGGGGGGCGCCGCAGCTGCAGGCCCAGGGTTCGGTCTTCTCCTTCGATGGAATCGGCGAGCAGGTATTCATTTCAATGGTTCAAGCGTTGGCGCAATTCAACCTCTGCGCACTGGATTATCTGCCGGCCAGTGGGCGGGTGTTGCCAGCAAGGTATTCGGCGAGCACCGACGCTGCCTTTCGCCAGCTTGTCGAAGCGCTGGATTTCACCGGAGCGCGGGCATTGTTGTTGCCGCCCGATGATGTGACAGGCGATCAGAAGCAGGCCTCGGAGCCCATGTTCCTGATCGTGGATGACGATCCGGGCAGTGTACGGGTGCTGGCCGGGGCGCTCAAGGGCATGGGCGAGATACGCTTTGCTCTCTCCGGGGAGGCGGGGCTGGCCATCGCGGCACAGATTACCCCGGATGTCGTGATCACCGACGTGCATATGGGGCAGATGTCGGGCATCGAGCTGTGCCGCGCAATCAAGGGGCTGCCCGGTTATGCCGAGGTGCCCGTCATCGTGAGTTCCGCCGACGCGAAAATTGCGACCGAAGTCAAAGCCTTGACCGCCGGCGCCGTCGACTTCATCGAGAAGCCGTTTCGAGCTGCCCGGATTATCGTCCGCGTCAACACGCAACTGCAAATTCGAAAACGCAATCAGCAGATACGTCAGCTGCTGCTCACCCAATTTATCAGCTCTGCTCCGACAGACATCACCTGTGATCTGGCCGGTCGGCTCCTGGCGGTGGGGCCCGGGCTGGCCGATCTGCTCGGCAGTACTCAGCGCATCCAGCCGGGAATGTTCCTGGTCGAGCTGTTTGTTCGCGATTCGCGAAGCGCGGTGCTCGACGCATTGCGCTGGGTAGCGCTGCCCGGCAATAACATGGAAACGATACTGGTGAGCCTGCAAGCGGCCAGCGGTGCCTCGCTGCCGGTCAAGCTGCGCCTGCGTCTGTTGAATGGTGAGCAGGGCACGCAGATCTGGATCAGCCTGGATGACATGCGCGACCAGCTGCAACTGGAACGAACGCAACTCGAGCATAAAAAGCGCCAGGCCCTGTCCTCCATCACCAGCGGCATTGCGCACGAATTCAACAACCTGCTGGCAATTGTGATCGGCAATCTGGACAACGCCATTGAAGCTCCCGACGATCGCACGCACCTGGCCAAAAGACTGCGGGCGGCGCAGGCCGCCGCCATGCGTGCCGCCGGGATTTCTCGCGCGTTGCGCGACGCGGCGCAACGCACCGCCAGGCCTGGCGGCTTGCCGGTGCCGCTGAAGGATCTCATCGGCGGAGTCTGGCCGTTGCTGGAAAAGGCAGTGCCGCGAGGCATACGCCTCTTTCTCGATACAGGCGAAATCGTGGCCTGGGTGCGGCTTGACCCCGAGGGCCTGAAAAGTGCCCTGTTCGCGTTGCTTGACAATGCTGCCGATGCCATGCCCGAGGGCGGCGAGGTGGTCGTTCGTGCGGTCGGGGAGTACAACAATGCCCTCCCCGAAAACGATCCGGGTCATCTGACGGCCCGGATCGAAGTGTGTGATAAAGGTGAGGGCATGAGCGTTGAGGTGCGCGACAGGATGTTCGACCCGTTTTTTACCACGCGCATGCCCGAGCACGTCGGCCTTGGTCTTGTCGACGTGACCAATTTTTTGTCCAGCCATGGCGGCAGCGTCGATGTGCACAGCGTCCAGGGCGCGGGTACCACGGTGGCGCTGAGCTTTCCGGCGGCAAATCCGAACTACTAAACACGGCGGCATAAAAAATGCCGCATTTGATAGTCATTTCCCTTGATGGCAAAAGTCCTATTAATCGATGACGATGAACTATCGCTCAAACTGATCGTCATTCATCTTGAGGAGGCCGGTTATGAGGTGCTCCACTGCAGCGACGGCGCCGAAGGCATTCGTGCCATATTGGAACAAATGCCCGACCTGGTTGTACTCGACCTGAACATGTCCTATATCGACGGGTTCGAGGTACTCGAGGCGATCAAGGGTGACCCGATCACCCGGATGCTCCCGGTGATCGTGCTGTTCTCGCGCAGCGATCTGAACATTCTGGAGCATGTCATCGAGCTCGGCGCGGCCGATTTCCTGCAAAAGCCGATCCGCATCGAACAACTCATCGCTGTGCTGTATCGAGTGCTGGGCTCGCGCGCATAAAGCGCCCATTGCACGCGCGCATCGGCAAATGCGGCAGGCAATTGCCTGCCGCCCTCCTGAATGAAACCGTCTCACACCACTGCGGTCATGCCCTGGCATGCGCAGGGCCCGTGCCTCAGGCGCTTGCCGCCGGTTCGCGGTTCGGCTCGGCGCTGGAGGCAAGCGCGTCGATGGCCTGCTTGAGCTGATTCTTGCGATACGGCTTGCCGAGCAGCTTTCCGGGTATTTCGTCGGCATTCAGCAGGCTCGGCGCGTAACCCGAAGTGAGCAACACTTGCAGTTGCGGGTATTGCGCCAGTGCCGCGCGTGCCAGCGCGATGCCGTCCATATCGCCGGGCATGACCACATCGCTGAACAAGATATCGACCGGCGGGTTGGCCCCGGCAAGGGCTTGCAATGCCTGGGCCGGCGAATGCGCGGTGCTGACCTTGTAGCCCAGCGATTCGAGCCAGTCGCTGGCCAGATCGCACAGGTCCGGCTCGTCGTCGACCACCAGGACATGGTGTTTTATTGCGGCACTGAGCGCGTTGTCATGCGGCGTGGCGGCCGTCGCTGCCGTTACGGCCGATCCGGTCGTGCATGGCAGCCACAGACTCACGGTGGTGCCCACGCCGGGCTCACTTTGAATGCGCGCGGTACCCCCCAGCTGGGTGGCGTAGCCGTACACCATGGCCAGTCCCAGGCCGGTGCCCTGGCTGCGCTCCTTGGTGGTGAAAAAAGGCTCGAAGGCCTGTGTGCGCACCGCCTGGCTCATGCCACTGCCGTTGTCGGCCACCTCGATAAGCACGTACAAGCCCGGGGTCAGGGTGGGTTCCGATTGCGCATTGGTTTGCCTGGCGAGGGTGCGCAGCGTCAGCGTTTTTTGGTTCGTCACAGCGCTCATTGAATCGCGGGCATTAATGGTCAGGTTGAGCAGCACCTGGCTCAGGCCGCCGGTGTCAAGGCGCGCCAGCAGCACCTCGGGGGAAAGCAGCGTTTCCACATGGATCGCCGAGCCGGCCGAGGCGCGCAACAGCGGCAGTGTTTCGATGATCAGTTTATTCACGTCCTGGGTCGTTATCGCCATTTTCTGGCGTCGCGCCACCGCCAGGAGCGAGCGCGTCACCTCGGCGCCGCGCAGCGCGGCATCCAGCGCCGCCTGATGCTGGCGGCGCACGCGTTCGCTGTCGGGCAACTGTTCGCCGATCATGTCCAGATTGCCCACCACGACGCCCAGCAGGTTGTTGAAATCGTGCGCCAGGCCGCCGGTCAGCTGGCCGATCGCCTCGAGTTTCTGCGACTCGCGTAATTGTTCTTCGACGTGCCTGAGCTCGGTGATGTCCCGCGTCACTTTGACAAAGCCGCTCACGGCACCCTCGCTGTCATGCAAGGCGCGCATGACCACGTTCGCCCAGAACTGCGATCCGTCCTTGCGCAGGTGATAGCCCGTAAATTCATGCCGGCCCGACGTGCCGGCCGCCTGCAGTACCTGCGCCGGGACGCTGCTGGCGCGATCCTGCGGCAGATAGAGGCATGCAAAGGAGCGCCCCAGTATTTCAGCAGTTGCATAACCATAGGTGCGCTGGGCGCCGTTGTTCCAGCTGGTGACCAGCCCGTTCGGGTCGAGCCTGATGAAGGCGTAGTCGGTCGCGCTATCGACCAGCTGCGCAAAGCTTTCCTCGCTGACCACGGCGCGCTCCAGGCTGAGGCGCTCGCGATCTTCCAGCGACCGAATGGACACGATCAGGGTGATTATCAGGGCAAGGCTTAGTACGCCTGCCGCCATCAAGATCAAGTTGCGCTGTGACACGAAGTGCGCCATCGCGCTCGAGTCGGCCAGGCCGGCGGTCACCGTCAGGTTGTGATCCCTGAGGGTGTAGTAGCCAAAAGTGCGCATGACACCGTCAACCTGCCCGAAACGCCGGAAATTGCCTTCCATCGGGGCGGCTGCATTGTCATTGAGAAAGGGCAGGGAGGTAATTTTCATGCCCTGGATAGTCTCTAAAGCGGGCGCGCGCGCCAGCACGTCGCCGCTGCTGCGGATGATGGCCACTACATCGTTCTTGTCAAGGGTGATGCTGGTGTAGTAACGGTTGAAATAGCCCGGGTCCACCGACAGCACCAGTACGCCCACATTGCGCCCGTCGCGACGAACCGGCCGGGTGAACTGGATCGACCATTTGTTCGATACGCGCCCCTTGAGCGGTTTGGAAATGAACAGCCGGTCCTCGTTGCTATCGAGCTGGAAGCGGATGTGCTCGCGATCCTTGAGGTTGAGCGGCTGGGCCGGCAGGCCGAGGTCGCTGTAGACCACCCATCCTGCCGCATCGACGACCCCGACCTGTAAGCTGATGTCGGAAATGTCCGCGCTGGTCCGCTTGACCTGGCTCTCGAAGTCGCGCGGCCCGCGCGTCCAGGCGTTGGCCAGTTGCAGTGCGACCAGATCGACCAGGCGCACGGTGGCGCGCGCGTGTTCGGCAAACGAGCGAGCGAGCAACAGGCTGCGTTGTTCCGCCGCGACCATCGCCTCTGTTTGGGCTTTGCTTATCAGATAAAAGGAGATTCCCCCCATGGTCACGAGGGCGATGCAAAGAATCAGCAAGCCTTGCATACGCAGCGCGGTGAGGTGTAATGGCTTCATGCTGAATCTCCAGTTGAGTCGACGTGCACGGCCAGTGCTTTGTGCAGGTCGTTTTTGCGATAGGGTTTGTTGATGAGGGTGCCGGGCAGGTCGGGGGTATCGAGCAGGCTTTGCGCGTAGCCCGAGGTGAGCACGATGCGCAGGTGCGGTTGTTGTGCTTTGGCCTGGCGGGCCAGGGCGAGGCCGTCCATGCCCCCGGGCATGACGATGTCGGTGAACAGGATGTCAAAGTGCTCGGCGGCCAGGTGTTGCAGGGCCTGGGCGGGTGAGTGAGCGGCGGTGGGCTCGAAGCCCAGCGATTCGA
>CANKAJ010000097.1 GCA_947479645.1 Betaproteobacteria bacterium
CCGGGCAACATCGGCTCCAACCGCAACCACTGGTCATCACGCAACCATCGACGAACCATCCCGACTCTCCGTAAATATCAGGATGTAAACAGATTTCAGTCAAAGTTAACAGCTCCAAGCATAAAATATTGAATGTCAACAGACCCTAGAGACCCCCTTAGCTTGGCCGAACGGCCAAGCCTGACTAGGACGACGATGATTCTTTGGCTTTCTGCTTTTCCGCCTGAAGCTTGGCATTCTTGCGGAAGTGATAAATAAAGACGACCATGCCAATAAAGCAGAACAAAAAGAAAATCACAATCCCGGTGGTCCCTGCGGTCTCCATGGGCTGTTCAGCCTCTTCAGCAAACGCAGAAAACGCCAGAAGAAAAAGCCAGATTGCGTTCAATAGTTTCATAAGTCCCCCCGATGTGAAGGTCGGATTATCGCATTTCTGCGGCAACCTCGCCTGACGGACCCCGCCGTTGTCAGCGTGGCATGGCCAATTCATGGCCAACGCAGTTCGCTGATTTGTGGTCAATCGCGACGATCAACGCTGCATTCTTTATTGCTTTTTAATGCTTATTTATTATCTAATTCCATTCGGAATACACTAAATATAACCCATCAACGACTTATTATAATCATCACTATGCATCGTTCCAGGCACGCAGACTGGCCTTGGCCAGATAGAACCACTCCTGCCCGGCAGCCGCGCCGGGGTTGGGGAAGAGGATGTAGCCAGCGTCCGTTGCGCGCACCGGTGTGCCATCGTGGCGCGTACCAATAAGGTCACCGGCACACAAGGGATCGAAGCTCTTCCAGATTCGCGAAAACGCATCGCCCGGATGCGCCTTGTCGATGACTTCGCAGATGCGCAGCGCCTCGCGTCCGACCACGGGTTGCGGCTTGGGCAAATCAGCCAACCCAAGGTGCGCCAGCGCATTGAGTATGGCTCGATAGGCCACTTCCGGTGCCGCAGGATCGTCGTGCTGACCGCACTCCAGCGTCAACGAACAACCACCGGCGCTGCGCATGTATTCGGTGGTTCCCACGCCGTAGCGCGGATCCGTATTCAATAACGCGGCGCGCTCGCTGGTCGAACCCAGGGCCTTGACGCGGCGCGCCACGCCGCGCGCATAGGTATCCAGCCAGCCATCGACGAAGCGATGCACGCCCAGACGTAACGCGAGTGACTCTTCCATCGCGGCCTGCCTGAAGGGCTCCAGCGTGCCGTCGTTATTCTCCGGGCCCAGCATCGCGAACGGCTTGCCGGCAGTATGAAATGAATGCAGGTCCAGCAACACTTCGTGTTCAGCCAGCAACGGGCACAGCCAGTTGGCGATGTGATCCTCGAAATCCACCGGATGGGTCGTGGGGCACAGATTGCGATTGAGGTTGCGATCGCCGGCGCGCTGGGCGCGCTGATGCGCCAGCGGATTGGTGATGGGAACCAGGGTCAGCCTGCCGCGTTCGATGGCAATGCGGTGCTTGTCGATGTCGTCGATGACGCGTTCGATGGCGCGCATTCCGCATATTTCATTGCCGTGCACCGCGCCCAGCACGATCAACCGGGGACCCGACTCGATCCCGGCATAGGAAACGGACTTGAAGTGCAGGTTGGAAGACTGCTGCTGGCCGTTCATGTGAAACGCCTCCGCGTATTGTTCCGGTAAGTCCCCGCCTGAGCTACAACACGTAGCGGGCCAGATCTTCGCTTGCCGCCAGATCCTTCAGACGCTCATCGACATAGGCGGCATCCAGCAGCAGTTTCTGCCCGCGTCGCCTGCCTGCATCAAAGGAAATCTCCTCGAGCAATTTCTCCATCACGGTGTAGAGCCGGCGGGCACCGATGTTTTCCATCTTCTCATTCACCGACCAGGCAATCTCGGCCAGTCGGCGAATGCCCTCGGCGGTAAATTCCAGTTCGACTTCCTCGGTCGCAAGCAACGCGGAATATTGAACGGTCAGGCAGGCGTCGGTGGCGGTGAGAATGCGTTCGAAGTCCGATACCGTCAGTGAGTCCAGTTCCACGCGAATGGGAAATCGTCCCTGCATCTCGGGAATCAGGTCGGAGGGTTTGGCCAAATGAAACGCGCCGCTGGCAATGAACAGAATGTGGTCGGTGCGGACCATGCCGTACTTGGTCGTCACCGTTGTGCCCTCCACCAGCGGCAGCAGATCGCGCTGCACGCCCTGGCGTGACACATCGGCGCCGGAGGTTTCCTGGCGCGTGGTGATCTTGTCGATCTCATCGATGAACACGATGCCGTTCTGCTCGACGTTGACCAGCGCCCGGGCGCGCAACTCTTCTTCGTTGACCAGGCGCGAGGCCTCTTCATCGGCGAGTTGCTTGAATGCGTCTCTGATCTTGAGCTTGCGTTGTTTCTTGCGGTTGGTACCCATGTTCTGGAACATGCCCTGGATCTGCTGGGTCAACTCCTCCATCCCGGGTGGCGCAAGGATCTCCATCTGCGCCTGTGGCGCGGTGACTTCGATCTCGATCTCGTGATCATCCAGATCGCCTTCGCGCAGTTTCTTGCGGAATTTCTGGCGCGTTGCGGATTCAGCCGCCTTGTCGCTGTCGCCCTCGCTGTGCGCCACAAAGCCCGTGTCCCTGGCCGGCGGCAGCAATACATCCAGAATGCGTTCTTCGGCTGCTTCTTCGGCCTGGTGGCGTACTTTTTTGGTGGCCGCCTCGCGCGTCTCCTTGATGCCGATTTCGACCAGGTCGCGGATGATGGTATCCACATCACGGCCCACGTACCCGACCTCGGTGAATTTGGTTGCCTCGACCTTGATGAAAGGTGCGTCGGCCAACCGCGCCAGGCGTCGCGCGATTTCCGTTTTCCCCACGCCGGTGGGACCGATCATCAGGATATTCTTGGGCGTGATCTCGTGGCGCAGCGGCTCGGCCACCTGCTGCCGGCGCCAGCGATTACGCAACGCGATGGCCACGGCGCGCTTGGCACGGCCCTGGCCAACGATATGCTTGTCGAGTTCGTGAACGATTTCCTGCGGAGTCATGTGTGACATGGGAAGCCAGATACGTGAGGAGTAAGGGGGACGGGTTCAGAAGACCATGCGCAAGCGGGGCCACTACCCCTCATGGCTCACAGTACTTCGATCGTATGATGCTGATTGGTGTAAATGCAAAGATCGCCGGCCACGGTCAGTGATTTCTTGACGATCGCCTCGGCATCCAGTTCGGTGTTTTCGAGCAATGCCCTGGCCGCTGCCTGCGCGTATGCGCCGCCCGAGCCGATGGCGACCAGGCCATGCTCGGGTTCCAGCACATCGCCCTGGCCGGTGATAATGAGCGAAACATCGCGATCGGCCACCGCCAGCATGGCTTCCAGCCGCCGCAATATCCGGTCAGTACGCCAGTCCTTGGCCAAGTCCACGGCGGAACGCATCAGGTTGCCCTGGTGCTTTTCCAGTTTGGCTTCGAAACGCTCGAACAGCGTGAACGCGTCCGCAGTGCCACCGGCAAAGCCCGCCAGAATCCTGTCGTGATAGAGACGCCGCACTTTGCGCGCACTGGCCTTGACCACGATGTTGCCAAGCGTGACCTGGCCGTCACCACCCAGCGCAACCTGTTTGCCACGCCGTGCTGAAAGAATGGTCGTTCCGTGAAATTGTTCCATTGGGCAACACTGACTGGGACATTGAAGGGTGGGAATGGTAAGGCATTCGCCTTGCGCCTGCCCTGCATCATTGAAACTATTTCGGGGCTGGCGCCGGGTTTTTCAAGTCGTGCGGACCGATCCAGGCGAAGATCACCCCGGCAAATGCCATGGTGCAGACGATCATGGCGCCCGATGGCAGGTCCAGCCATGCCGATGCGGCAAGCCCGCTGGCATAGCCAAGCACGGCAATGGCAAATGCCCTGGCATGACGGGATCGCCCCACAAAGCAGGTGGCCAGCGCCGGCACAATCAGGGTGGCAAACACCAGGTACAAGCCCACCTGCTGCACCGACAATGTGACGGCACAGGCAAACAGCACATAGAAGCCGGACCGTCCCAGGCGTGCACCGAGGCCAAACCACAAGGCTGCGATCAATACATAAACAGGCGCATCGAACATCAGCCGCTTCGGATCAACCCAGAGGATCTGCCCGGCCAGCAGGTCCTGCAGATGTTCTGCGCCATGCGGATTGCCCGCCAGCAGCAGCAAGGCCGCACTGGCGGCCACGACGAATATCACCCCGATGATGGCCTCCTGCACCTCGGGCCAGCGCCGCTCGGTCCAGGTCAGGAAAAATGCACCGGCCAGCGCCGCAGACAATGCCGCTATCTGCACCGCGGGGCCCTGCGGTTCCCAACCCAGCAAATCGGCCAGAATCACCCCGAGGCCGGCAATCTGGGCGACGGCAAGATCGATAAAGACAATTCCCCGCGACAGCACCTGCATTCCCAGTGGGACCAGCGCCACTGAGACCAGCAGGCCAGCCACGAGCGCCGGCAGCAATATGCCGACACTGGCGCTCCAGTTGCTTGGGTCAGGATTCATGCGTCGCTCTTTTCACGGTGTCATTTCACTGCGGCCAGCAGGCGGGCAATGGTATCGTCGAACAAACCAAACAGGTCTGTCGCTTTGTCAGTGCCACCGATGGTGTAGGGCAGCAACACGGCGGGAATGCCTGAGCGCTGTGACAGGAATTGCGACGCCTTCGGATCATTATAGGCAGAACGAATGATGATCCTGGCGGGCTGACGCTGCATGCGCTCGAGCAGTTGCGCCAGGTGCGCCGGTGTGGGTGGAACACCGGGCTTGGGCTCCAGGCTGCCCACCTCATGCAATCCCAGCCACGCCTGCAGGTAGGTCCATTCCTTGTGATGAACCACGACGGGAATGCCCTTCAAGGATGCCGCCTGCTGCTCCCAGCGCAATATCGCCGCCTGCCAGCGATCGAGGAAAGTCTTGCCGCGGCCGCGATAAAACACCGCATTGGCCGTGTCAACCTGCGCCAGTCGCTCAACCAGTGCCACAGCCACCTTCGTCACGTTACGCGGGTCGGTGTGAAAATGCGGATTGCCACCCGGATGAATATCTCCCTGCGCACGATCCAGTACCTGGGGAATTTCCTGTCTGGCGACAAACTGGGCCGCCTCGAAGTGGCCGGGACTGCCCGGCTGAATTCCCCGGTTACCCGATTGCGTCAGCAACAGCGGCAGCCAGCCGGCTTCCAGGTCGGAACCCGTACAGATCAGGAAATCGGCGTTGCGCACGCGGGCAATCAGACTTGGCCGCGCTTCGATATGGTGCGGATCCTGAAACGCTGTCGTCGCAACATAGACTGTCGCCTTGTCGGCCGCGATTTCCTGAACCAGTGCCCCCCATTCAGGTTCGCATGCGACGACTTTCATGGCAGCCTGCGCCTGCAACATCACCAGGCCAAGACAAACTCCTAACAGAAAATTCAATCGGTTCTTCATGCTCATCTCCCTAGAACGCGTGGGCGCCATGAGCGCCCAGGCTCATGATGTACTGCAGGAACACCTGGTTATCGGTGGCATCGAAGCGCGAACGATCGCGTGCAAACTGCAGCCGCACCCGGCTGAACTCGCTGCCGCTCCAGTCGAGCATGAGCGTGTTCCGGGTCGGCTGGTGATGCGCAAGGATGGGGAAGTCCGCTGGCGTCAAGGCGCCGGAGTCGACCAGACCCAGCGTCGTTGCGCCTGAATTGAGCCGATCATGGCGATACCCCAGCCGCCATTGCGGCATGAACTGGTACACACCCTGCGCATACCATCCGGACTGATGCGTCCGATAGCTGCCAGTCTGAGTTCCAAGCGAGGCCGCAGTGGTGTCGTAGATCTGGTCTCCGCGCTCGCTGCGACGGAAATACTCACCCTGCAATTTGAAATTCGTCACCGACGAATTGCCGTTCGGCGCCCATTTCAGCACACCACCGACTACCCACAGGCGACTGGCGCCATTGATGCTGTTGGTGACTGTCGTGCCGGTCGAATCGGAATCCTCATACGTCCGATTTTGCGGTGAGGTACGCAGGTGTGACAGACCCAGCTTCCAGGCGGTGCTGCTGCCGATATCGCCTCCGACATGGGCAAACAGGGTGCCTGAACCAAAGCCGTTCTTGCTGCGGCCACCGTCCGGCCCGCCCGGAAACTTGCGGCCGCGACCTGCCTCCAACCCCAGAGCGAGATAGGTATCGGTTGGCGCGATCCACTTGAGTTGCACACCATCATCGGCAAACTGGTTGCCCAGAAATACCTTGTTGACCAGCGGCGCATCCACGAAGTCCCAGGCATGGGCATGGATTTCGTTCTGGTAACCGACCGCCGAGAAAAATCGTCCCGCCTTGATGGTTAATCCATTGGACAGCCCCAGCGTCTGGATGTAGCCCTCCTCCACTGCCACACTGTCATCCGGCGACAAGGCCGCAATCAATGTGCCGCGAAAATTCGGGTCGATATTGGCCGAGAGCATCAGTTCGGATTCACCCAGACTGAAACCGCGGTTCGGCGGCCCGACCTCACCGCCGGTTGGCACGAAACCATTGATCCTGAATCCGGACGGGTCCCGCGACAGGCTGCCATAGGTGCCGTTCAGGATCAACGAAACGGCCGGATTGAATGCGTTTTCTCCCGACGCACGGCCGCTTGCCTGCGCAGTGGCCTGAACAGCCTTAATTGCCGCCTGGTCAGCCGCCGCACTGGCTTTGGCGGCAACGGTTCCCGCCTGTGACGCAGCCCGCTCTGCTTCCTGCAGGCGCTGCTCCAGCGCGCCTATGCGTTTTTCGTACTGTTCCTTCAGTTGCCGGACCTGCTCGCGCAACTCTTTCAGCTCATCGTTGGTAACTGCTGATGCCAGGCTCGAAAAGCAAAGCGTGGCGGCAAAGGTAATGCCAAACAATATGGATCGAAACATGAATGCCCTCCCGGCAGGCACAAACGGATTTTCAGATAGCCGGCCTCACCGCTTCTGCAAATGCGGCGAACCGTGGACAGATTTGGCTAGCTAGGAGAGAACGGGGGGGCGCGCGCAGAATACGGCGCAGGTTCTGCTGGCAGCAGTGCAATTTGCTGCAGTTCAACCGTGAAACTGGGGGGAGTCTGTACAAGTAACGGTGTCGCCGGTGTTACGGCGGCACTGTCGATGGCCTGAAACGCGACACAGCGGTCACGCGAGTGGTCCTGACCTGGGGCGTTGTGCTTGCCACCAGCCGCCCTGGCTACCTGACTGGCGGAATGGCCGTTGAGCGCCGCCGTCAGTTCCTGCTTGGCGTGCGACAGCGCGTGCATCTGCCCCGCCCACTGCCCGGACACCAGTACCAGGGCCAGGACAAGGGCAAGGAATCTGCGCAGGCCGATCAGTTTCATGAGCAGGAAACCAGGCGCAGCTTGATTTACGCTGGCGCCCTAGCGCGCTAGCGACCGAACAACTTCTGCTTTTGTTCGCGCCGTGACTGCGCATCTATGGTCAGGGTCGCCGTGGGGCGCGCCAACAGCCGGGGGATCCCGATTGGCTCCCCGGTTTCCTCGCAGTAACCATAGCTGCCATCGGTGATGCGAATCAGCGCTTCGTCGATTTTTCTGAGCAGCTTTCTTTCCCGGTCGCGAGCACGCAGTTCCAGCGCGTTCTCTTCCTCGATCGTCGCTTGGTCGGCGACATCGGCTTCGGCTTCGTGCTCGCGCAGGTGCTCCGATGTGCTGCCCGCATTTTCGAGCAATGCCCGCTGCATTTCGACCAGCGTTGCCCGAAAATAGGCCAACTGCTGCTCGTTCATGTACTGCGAGACAGGCATTTTTTTCAGTGCTGCTTCAGTGAGCGTGCCTGCGACCGCAGAGGCTGCACCTGTGGAAGCTGCTTTTGCTTGCTTGACTTTTACTGCACGTTGACCAGGCATTGTTCCAAACCTTTCACTATCAAGTCCTCAGGCAGATTTCTGCCGATAAATACCATGGTGCTTGAACGCTTTTCGTCCTTGCCCCACGTTCGTCCCATGTCCCCGCCCATCATCATGTGCACGCCTTGAAACACGACGCGCTGGGGAACACCCTTCAAATACAACACACCTTTATAGCGTAACAGGTTCTCGCCGTACACTTTGACAATTTCCGACAGAAACTCCTCGAGTCGAGTCCCGTCAAAAGGCCGTCCGGAACGGAACACGAAGGATTTGACATGTTCATCGTGCTCGTGTTCGGCATCTTCAAGAAAAGTCGGATCAATTTCAAGTGTGGCATTGAGGTTGAAGCCACGGATGTCCAGAATCTCGTCAATCGGCGCGTCGCCGAAATTCACCCGGCGCACCGGCGCGCGCGGATTCATGCGCACCAGCCGCCCCTTTAGCGTCTCAGCCTGCTCTTCAGTCACCAGATCGGTTTTGGACAAGAGGATGCGATCGGCAAATCCCACCTGTTCCTGGGCTTCCTTGAAGTCATCCAGCGTCTGCTGGCCATGCTTGGCATCAACCAGGGTTATGACGCTATCCAACAGGTAGTACTCACCAACCTTCTCATCCAGGAAAAAAGTCTGCGCCACCGGCCCGGGATCCGCCATGCCGGTGGTTTCGATAATGACGCGCTCGAACCACAACTTGCCTGACTCCCGTTTTACCTTCAAATCCTCAAGAATACGCAACAAATCTCCACGCACGGTGCAACAAATGCAGCCGTTGTTCATCTCGATAATTTGCTCGTCCTTGTCTTCAATCAGGATTTCGTTGTCGACACCGGCTTCACCGAATTCATTTTCGATGACAGCGATGCGGTGGCCATGCTGCTCCTTCAGAATGCGATTGAGCAGCGTTGTCTTGCCACTGCCCAGAAATCCCGTGAGTATGGTCACTGGCACCATCTTCTTGTCCACCTTCTTCTCCGCCAACTGTTGCTTCTTCGCCATCACCGTACTCCATCATTAATACAAACGCCTGCGGACAAAATCGCCGCTGCCTCCGCCCGTTCCCTAATTGCAGTGCGCACAATACCCCTTTACCGTCAGTTCGAGCGTTTCCGGGCGATAGCCAATCGGAACCGGCACATTGAGTGCCTTGGCATCAATACTGTCAAGGCAATAGACCTTGCCACAATCGTTGCAATGAAAGTGCGCATGTCGCTCATGCATGACCTTTGCACCACCCGCCTTTAGGCCACCTCTTGCCTCCAAGGAGGGCTGGTCACCAGCAACACTGAACCGCCATGCCCGGTCACTGCCCGCCACGCGATGCGCCAGACGCTGCTGCACCAGCCAGTCGAGCACACGATACAGTGTCACACGGTCAAGTTCGGCAGCCGGTGACAGGATTTGCTCGACCTCATGGTGCGACAAAGGCTGCCCCGCTTCCATCAGCACCGCCAGCACGCGAACACGCGCAGGCGTGACGCGCGCGCCGGTTCCGCGCAGACGCGTGCGTGCCAGGGTCAGGGATGGGTCTGAGATCAAATTGTTCATATTGTCTGGAGCTGATGCAATCCTGCAATAGCAGCAATTCCGGCACCAATCAGCGTCATCTGCGAGACGGTCGCTCGCACATCCCAGTGGCGATGCATCCCGGGGATCAGATCAGCCATGGCAGTATAAATAAAACTGGCTGCCGCAAGGGCGAGCACATGCGGCACCAACCTGGGAGCAGGCGCGAGCAGCAGGCAGCCCAGAACGCCTCCGAGCATTGCCACCAGACCCGCAGTCACATTCCAGGCCAATGCACGGCTGAACTTGCCTTGGCGTTGCAATACCTGCCAATCCCCGATCTGCTGCGGCAACTGATGTGCAATCACCGCCATCATCATGGCAAAGCCCAGCTGGCTATCGGCCAGAAACCCCGCTGCAAGCAAGATACCGTCGATCAAATTGTGCACACAATTGCCCAGCAGGATGGCGCGGTCAGTCGTTTGTGCGTGTCGATGGCCAGACACATGCCCCGCCCCCCTGGCCGCGCCATCGTGCCTGGAAGGCATCGCATGGTCATGCGACACATCAGCATGACTGTGCCGCCACAATTGGGCCTTTTCGAGTACGAAAAACAGCACCAGGCCGCCAAGCAGACTCGCCAATACGGCAACGCCGGCGCCACGCTCCAATGCCGCGGGTAACAGGTCAAGAAATGACACCGCCAGCAGCACACCGACCGCAACCCCGACCAATCGCGGCACCGCACGGGCAAGCGCCGGCAGCGGCAACGCAATGGCGGCCGCACAGGTCACGGCGCTGCCGGCAACTGCAGCCAGCGCAACAGGAACAATCAAGGGTTCGATGACGCTTCTCCGCGCGGTTTCACGCAGTTTCTGAAGGGGCGCGATTAGACCACGACTGCCCCATCAATTGCAACCCAGTTGCAATTGATGGGGCAGTCTTCAATTGCGTTGCAGCAACAAGCCCTTCAGATACTCGCCCTCAGGAAACTCCAGCAGCACCGGATGATCGGCGGCGGCAAAAAACCGCCGCACAATGCTGCAGGACATTTCAGCGTCGGCGCCCGCGCCCGCGACAATTTTCTGGAACAAATCGGCTGACACCCCGCTGGAGCACGAAAATGTTGCCAGCAAGCCCCCCGGACGCAGCAGTTTCAACGCGTTCAGGTTGATGTCCTTGTAGCCGCGCGCGGCGCGCTCGACATCCTTGGAGGTCGGCGCGAACTTGGGCGGATCAAGCACGATGAGATCAAAGTTGCGGCCCTGGGTGCGCAACTCGCGCAAATGGCGGAACACGTCCGCATCGACCCATTCGGCACGCGCCGTGTCCAATCCATGCTCCAATCCATGCTCCAACCCATTGAGGGCCACGTTGCCACGGGCCAACTCCAGCGCTGCGCCGGAACTGTCGACTGACATCACGCTGCGCGCGCCCCCGTGCAGCGCCGAGAGCGTAAAACCGCCCGTGTAGCAAAAGCAATTGAGTACATCCCGATCCCGTGCCAATTCGCCAACGAGGGCGCGATTATCGCGCTGGTCCAGGAAAAATCCGGTTTTCTGCCCGGCCACAATATCAACCCGGTATTTCAACCCGTGCTCGCCAATAATGACGGGGCCATCGGGAGGTGCGCCAACCAGGCTGCCCACGCGCGCTGGCAGCCCTTCAAGCGCGCGCACATCGGCATCAGAGCGTTCATAAATCTGCCTGCAACCGCTCGCGACATAGAGCGCATCGACCAATACATCGCGCCAGCGCTCGGCCCCGGCCGAGGTGATCTGCACCACCAGCACATCATCGTAGCGGTCGGCAATCAGCCCAGGCAGGCCATCGGCTTCGGCGTGCACCAGACGCATGGCGTTGGTTGTCACGTTGCCAGGAAAATTGCCACGCCGCGCGACGGCACGCTTGACACGTTCACGCAGCAAGGCCTCGTGCGGTACCTCCTGTTCGATAAAACTCCATACCTTGGCGCGAATCTGCGATGAGGGGCTGCACGCCGCCCAGGCAAGAAAGCGGCCGTCGCTGGCACGCACCGCCACGGTTTCACCCGATTGCGGCTCACCCTTGACCATGGCGATCGCGCCCGAGAAAACCCAGGGATGCAGGCGCAGCAAGGACTTTTCCCGTCCCGGCTTGAGTACCAATGTTGCTTTCGTACCGGCTTTATTCATGAAACTCATTTCTTCTTCGCGCGCGGATGAGCCGCGTCGTACACCCTGGCAAGATGCTGGAAGTCCAGATGCGTGTAAACCTGCGTCGTAGAAATGCTGGCATGACCCAGCATTTCCTGCACGGCACGGAGGTCTCCCGATGACTGCAACACATGCGTCGCAAAGGAGTGGCGCAGCATGTGCGGATGAACGGCCAAGCCCAGTTTTTTACCCCAGAATTCCAGCCGCTGCTCCACCACCCGTGGCGCAATACGGGCACCGCGCACACCAACAAAAAGCGCCTCTTCCCCGGCCTTGGCAAATTGCGGGCGCACCGTGAGCCAGACATTCAGCGCCGCAATCGCCTTGGACCCCACTGGAATGCGGCGTGTCTTGTTGCCCTTGCCGGTCACCACGATTTCGTGATCGGCAAGAATGTCCCGCGCCGCCGAAACATCAATGCCGGCCAGTTCCGCCAGGCGCAGGCCTGACGAATAAAAAAGCTCGAACATCGCCTTGTCACGCAACTCAAGCGGCTCGTTTGCCGGCGCATCCAGCAATTGCGCGGCGAGATCCGGTGACAGCGCGTTGGGCAGATGCCTCGGGCTTTTGGGCGGGCGCACGCCGGCCACCGGATTGGCGCCGAACCCGTGCTGACGGGTCAGCCATTGGAAGAAAGTGCGCCACGCCGACAGTGTTCTGGCAATGCTATGCCCGGACAGTCCGCGGGCATGCAGGCGCGCCACGGCGCGCCGCGCATGCAGGTTCTGCATTTGCTCGAAGGACAAATCGCCCAGTTCGGTCAACAGCACGTCGAGATCACGGCCATAGGCACTCACGGTATGTGGCGAAAGGCGGCGTTCGGTATCCAGATGCCGCAGAAATTCCTGGACGCGACCGCGGCGGGGATCATTCCCCGCGGACATGATCAGACGAATCGACGCAACGCCGCGCTGGTCAATTCACCCAGGCGCTGCAAATAGACAATGCCCATATCGGGATAGAAGCGCAACACATCTTCGCTCCCCATGGCCAGCAGGCCATTGCAGGCGCCCGCCGAATCGCGCAGCGGGATATGCGCAACCGATCGCACATGCGCTGCCGGATCACCAAACCAGTTGGCCACCTCCACGTTTCCGCTGGGACCGCAAAACGGCCGCGACAATCCGGACGCATAGTCCTTGACGTGATCGCTGACCGAGTTGAGTTCCTCACGATCAGCCGCATCACCGGACAACAGCGCCGGCATATTGCGTGCGCTCCAGATGCGCAACGCCGTGTGTGGCACCGCAAAACCCTCACGCAAGGCGTAATGCAGTTCCGCAAGCAACTCCGACAAGGTTGCAACCGGCAGCACTGAAATGACCAGACGATGCATTTTTCCGGTAATGGCGTCGTTTTCCTCGCCAAACTGGATCAGTTCCTGCATCTTGGTCTTGAGCGCCTTGTTCTCCTCGCGCAGGGCCAGAACCTGCCGGTCAGCCAGCGCAATCGCCTTCCCGCCATGCGGATTGGGGAGATAAAGCTGCGTCAGCAGTTCGGTGTGATCCTCGAAGAAGATCGGGTTGTCCAAAAGATACTTTGCTACCTCATCAGCATTCATCGAACTTGATCTCTCCCTCGAAAACCGTTTCGGCAGGCCCGGTCATCCGAACTGTTGCCGCATGAACTTTGCCCGAGTTTACATCGTCCCCACCGTCCCAGCTAACAGTCAATTCACCACCGCGCGTTTGCACGCGTACCGGCGACACCAGAACGCCGCGCCGGATGCCGGCTACCACTGCGGCACAGGCACCGGTGCCACAGGCCAGCGTTTCCCCGGCACCGCGCTCCCATACCCGCAACCGGATGTGGCTGCGGTCCAGCACCTGCATGTAACCGGCATTGACCCGCTGCGGAAAGCGGGCGTGATTCTCAATCTGCGGCCCTTCTGTGGTCACCGGCGCCGCATTCACGTCATCCACAATCTGCACCGCGTGCGGATTGCCCATGGACAGCACACTGATCGCCACCGCATGACCGCCCACATCGATCTCATGCACGAGCGCATCGGCGTCCGCCACAAATGGCACGCGCGCCGGCTCGAATATCGGCGCGCCCATATCCACGGTCACCTTGCCATCGGCCTCCAGTCGCGGCGAAATCACGCCGGACAGCGTTTCGACGCGGATTTCGGATTTTTCGGTCAAGCCGCGATCGCGCACGAAGCGCGCAAAGCAACGCGCGCCGTTGCCGCACTGCTCGACTTCGCCGCCATCGGCGTTGAATATCCGATAGCGAAAATCGGCACCGGCGGCCCCTGCCGGCGATGGCGACGATAGCGACGATAGCGACGATGGCGGCTCCACCAGCAGAATCTGGTCGCAACCAATGCCCAAATGCCGGTCCGCAATGCGGCGTATGCGCTCCGGAGTCAATTCGACGCGCTGGCTGACGCCGTCGAAGACGACGAAATCATTTCCGGCGCCGTGCATCTTGGTAAAGCGCAGTTTCATGCCACGCACAGCCTTGTGTAATCACGCAAAATGCAGCGATCCATGATCACCGTCATTCCCCCGGCGCGGGCGCGCTCGGCGGCGGCTTCGTCGATCACACCGTCCTGCAACCAGATCGCCTTCAAGCCCAGTCGCAGGCACTCGTCGACCAGTTCGGACACATGCTTGCTGGCGCGAAACACATTGACGAGATCGATGCGATCGCCCGTCGTGGTCAATGCGGCCAGATTGGGCGCGGCCTTTTCTCCCAAGCCTTCGCTGATGCCCGGTCGCACCGGGATGATGCGAAAGCCATAGCGCTGCATGGCGCGCGCGATATTGTGGCTGGGCCGTCCCGGCTTGGGTGAAAACCCAACCACAGCAATGTTTTTCACGCCCTTGAGCAAGGTGCAGATTTCGTCGGGGCTGGGATTCACAAAAGTCATCGCGTCATATCACCACAATCGTGAGTGTTCAACGGACGGCAAAGCCGCCGTTGAAACACGAACATTTAAGCGCGCCGGCCGGCACAGTCGTCACTAATACCACTTCGCTTCCCCGGCCGGTCGCGTCTTAAATCGTTTGTGCGCCCACAAATACTGTTCGGGCATTTCCAGCACTCGCTCTTCAATATAGGCATTCATGCGCCGCGTGTCTGCCGCCACATCATCGCTGGGGTAATTATCCCATGCGGGATAGCAACGCAGTTCATAGCCGGCGCCGCCGGGCAGCATGCGGGTAATGCAGGGAACCACGCTGGCACCGGCCACCCGGGCCAACCTGGACAGTCCGGTGATGGTGGCTGCCGGCACGCCAAAGAAAGGCACGAAAATCGCGTCGCGCGGCCCGAAATCCATGTCCGGCAGGTAATAGAAGGGAACCCCCTGGCGCAACGCTGCAATCGCCGGTCGTATGCCATCCTGACGCGAGAATAGACGAGGAGAACCGAAGCGGGTGCGACCGCGGCGCAAGGCATCATTCATGGCGGCGCTTTTCTGGTTGGCGTACACGCTGGCCATTTCAAAATCAAGGCACAGGCGCGACCAGCCCATGTCCAGCCCAACAAAGTGTGGCGCGAAGAGGATCACCGGCCCGCGCGCACGCGCCGCCTCCAGATGCGCCAGCCCTTGCAGACTCACCATGCGCGCAACGCGCGCACGCGAAGACCACCACAGCATGCCGCGCTCGACGATGCTGCGCGCCAGCGCACGGAAATGCTGCCGCGCCAGCTTCTGTCTTTGCGGTGGCGACAGGTCGGGAAAGCAGCGCTGCAGGTTGAGCAAGCACACGCGACGGCGTTCGCCTGCCAGCGCAAACAGCGCCAATCCCAGCCACTCACCAAAGAGCGCCTGCATGGCCAGCGGCAGAAAGTGCAACAGCCACATCAGCAAAAGACCGAGACGGGCTAGCATGCCGACTCGGGCGGCGCCACGCCAGCAGGCACCTTGTAGCGGTTGTAGCTCCACAGATACTGCTCCGGGCAGCGCCGGATCAGCGCCTCCAGCGCGCGATTGAGATGGCGCGTCGCCGACTCGCCCGGTTCGCGCGGCGGCATCGCTTCGAAATATCCGCGATAACCTGCTCCCGCCGCCAATCGCTCCCCATAGACCAGCACAATGGTGGCGCCGGTGGCGTCAGCCAGACGCTGCACCAGGGTCATGGTGTATGCCGGCCTTCCGAAAAACTCCACCCACTCACCTTCGCCCTTGCCCGGCACCTGATCGGGCAGAATGCCGACCGCCTCACCCCGCTTCAAGGCACGAAACAGCGCCCTGATGCCGCGCATATCGGGCGCCGCCAGCTGCAATTGAGGTTTGCCGCGACCGGACAAGACCAGCGCATTCATCAGGCCCTTTTTCGGCGGCGAAAACAGCACCGTCATGGGCCCGACCTGCTGTGTGTACCACTGCGCGGTGATCTCGAAACAGCCCAGATGCGGCGTGACAAAGATAACCCCTTTGCCACCCGCGCGAGCCCGCTCAATGACATCGCCCGCCACCACCTCACGCATCAGCAAAGCCGCCTCGGCCTGCGGCCGGAACCATACCGGGATCAGTTCAAGCGCCCCCTTGCCCGCTTGGGCTGCGCTGCGCTTGAGCAGCGCAGGATCGCTGTAGCCGGCGGCAGCCAGATTCTGCTGCGTCAGGCGGCGAAATCGCGGCGACAGCGTCCAGACCAGCCAACCGAGGCCCGCGCCCAACACATGAAAGAACGACAGGGGCAGCGCCGCCAGAATCCTCAGCACTTGAGCAATCGACCTAAGCAATGCAATTGAAGAATTACGCGCCTATGAGGCGAGGACCAGTCGTGATACCCTTTCCGCCTCATTTTCTTATCGTTATGGGTACCCAGCATGTCGAGCTTCCTGTTTACTTCCGAGTCCGTATCCGAAGGTCACCCCGACAAGGTTGCCGACCAGATATCTGACGCGATCCTTGACGCCATTCTAGCCCAGGACAAGCGCTCCCGAGTCGCTGCGGAGACCCTGGTCAAGGATAATCTGGTCGTACTGGCGGGCGAAATCACCACCGACGCCAAGGTCAATTTCGATGACATCGCGCGCAGGACCATCAAGCGCATCGGCTACAGCGACCCCGCCATTGGCTTCGATACCTCGACCTGTACCGTCATCGTCGCCTACGGCGAACAATCGCAGAACATCGCCCAGGGCGTGGACGAAGGCAAGGGCCTCGATCTGGATCAGGGCGCCGGCGACCAGGGCCTGATGTTCGGCTACGCCTGCGATGAAACACCGCAATTCATGCCGCTCCCGATCTGGCTGTCGCATCGCCTCGTCGAGCGCCAGTCGGAACTGCGCCGCGACGGCCGCCTGCCGTGGCTGCGGCCGGACGCCAAGTCGCAGGTCACCATCAAGTATGTCGAGGGCAAGCCCGACACGATCGATACCGTCGTGTTGTCGACGCAGCACCAGCCCGGCATGACCCACAAACAGATCGAGGAAGCGGTGATCGAGCAGATCATCAAGCCGGTACTGCCCAAGAACCTCGTCAAGAGCGGCATCAAGTACCTGGTCAACCCGACCGGCACCTTCGAAATCGGCGGCCCCAAGGGCGACTGCGGCCTTACCGGGCGCAAGATCATCGTCGACACCTACGGCGGCTCCGCGCCCCATGGCGGCGGCGCATTCTCCGGCAAGGACCCCTCCAAGGTGGACCGTTCGGCCGCTTACGCCGCGCGCTATGTCGCCAAGAACGTGGTGGCCGCCGGGCTCGCCACCAAGTGCCTGGTGCAGGTGTCCTACGCCATCGGCATCGCCAAGCCGACCAGCGTGCTGGTGACCACGCAGGGAACCGGCAAGATATCCGACGAGAAGTTGTCGGAGCTGGTGCAGAAGCATTTCGACCTGCGCCCCAAGGGCATCGTGCAGATGCTCGACCTGTTGCGCCCCATCTACGAAAAGACCGCCGCCTACGGCCACTTCGGCCGCGACGAACCGGAGTTCACGTGGGAGAACCTCGACAAGGCGCGCGCGCTGGCCGCAGATGCGGGAATCAAGGAGCCGGCGACGGCTTAGTGCTTGTCCGCGTCTTAAAAAGGCCGGCGCAAGCCGGCTTTTTTTGACCAATCACTTGCAAACGCCCGCCAGTAGGGCATCTGCGTGCAGCTCCCCTAAAAGTCATCACGCGGTAGCGCAGCGACGCCACTTCGCGCTACAATGCGCGCCTCTCCCGAGGAGCGTTGCGACAGACTTTCCGATGTTTGGATACGCGTCTGCCAGGCTCGGGGGGTCCTACCGCAACGGCGCTCACGAACTTTTTTCGTTATTGAAAGGAGCGCGTGATGAGCGCCGTACCCAAAAACATCGCTTCAAAAGATTTCATCGTTGCCGACCTGTCGCTGGCCGACTGGGGACGCAAGGAAATTGCCATTGCCGAGACGGAAATGCCTGGCCTGATGGCAATCCGCGAGGAATATGCCGCGACCCAGCCGCTGCGCGGCGCGCGCATCACCGGCTCCTTGCACATGACCATCCAGACAGCAGTGCTGATCGAGACGCTGAAAGCACTGGGCGCCGATGTGCGCTGGGCTTCGTGCAACATCTTTTCCACGCAGGACCACGCCGCGGCCGCCATCGCCGCCGGTGGCACGGCGGTGTTCGCCGTCAAGGGCGAAACGCTGGACGATTACTGGGACTACACCCACCGCATCTTCGAATGGCCCGACAATCAGTTGTCGAACATGATCCTCGACGATGGCGGCGACGCCACGCTGCTCCTGCACCTGGGCACGCGCGCGGAGAAGGATGCGGCGGTCATCGCGCATCCGGGCAGCGAAGAAGAGAAATGCCTGTTCGCCGCGATCAAGAAAAAGCTCATCACCGACCCCACCTGGTATTCCAGGCGCCTCGCCGCCATCAAGGGCGTGACCGAAGAAACCACCACCGGCGTGCACCGCCTGTATCAGATGCACAAGGAAGGCAAGCTCGCCTTTCCCGCCATCAACGTCAACGACTCGGTGACCAAGTCCAAATTCGACAACCTGTACGGCTGCCGCGAATCGCTGGTGGACGGCATCAAGCGCGCCACCGACGTGATGATCGCCGGCAAGGTTGCGCTGGTGTGCGGCTATGGCGATGTAGGCAAGGGCTCGGCACAGGCGCTGCGCGCGCTGTCGGCGCAGGTCTGGGTCACCGAAATCGACCCGATCAACGCGCTGCAGGCAGCCATGGAAGGCTATCGCGTCGTGACCATGGACTACGCAGCCGACAAGGCCGACATTTTCGTGTCCGCCACTGGCAACTACCATGTGATCACGCATGACCACATGAAGAAAATGAAGGACCAGGCCATCGTCTGCAACATCGGCCACTTCGACAACGAAATCGACATCGCTTCCCTGGAGCAGTACCAATGGGAAGAGATCAAGCCGCAGGTCGATCACGTCATTTTCCCCCCGATGGAGGGACGCCCGGGCAAGCGCATTATCGTTCTGGCCAAGGGCCGGCTGGTCAATCTTGGCTGCGGCACCGGCCATCCGTCCTACGTGATGAGTTCGTCCTTCGCCAATCAGACCATCGCGCAGATCGAGTTGTGGACCGAGGCACAGAAAGGCTCCGGCAAGTATCCGATCGGCGTGTATGTCTTACCCAAGCACCTGGACGAAAAGGTCGCGCGGCTGCAGTTGAAGAAGCTCAACGCACAACTGTCCGAACTGACCGACGCACAGGCGCGCTACATCGGTGTGCCGAAAGAGGGTCCGTACAAGCCGGATTCGTATCGTTATTAGTTGTTAAATGCGGACATCCTTGTGGATGCCGCTTTAACTGCGCGTATGAGATCAGTGGCAAGCCACCGATCTCGTACGCGCATCGCTGACTTAATTTCGAGCGCTGAACCCAATGAAATCTCAACAACAACACCCCCGCAGTTTCAGCTTCGAGTTCTTCCCGCCAAAAACGCCGGTGGGAGAGGAGAAGCTGCGCGCCACCTGGCAACAGCTAGCCCAACTGAGTCCGCGTTTTTTCTCGGTGACCTACGGCGCCGGCGGTTCCACGCGCGAACGCACGCTGCAGACCGTGCTCGACATACAGAGTGCCGGCCACGCCGCCGCGCCGCACCTGTCGTGCATCGGCTCGACGCGCGCGGACGTGGCTGCCACACTGGCGCTGTACCAGGCCAAAGGCGTGCGGCACATCGTGGCGCTGCGCGGCGACCTGCCTTCGGGCACGGCCAGCATTGGCGAGTTGCACTACGCCAACGAACTGGTCGAGTTCATTCGCGAAAAGACCGGCGATCATTTTCAGATCGAGGTTGCCTGCTACCCGGAGATCCATCCGCAGGCAAAGAATGCGCACGATGATCTGGCCCGCTTCAAGGCCAAGATCGACGCTGGCGCCAACTCCGCCATCACCCAGTATTTTTTCAACTCCGACTGTTATTTCAGTTTCATCGACGATTGCGCACGGGCGGGTATAGAAAAGCCCATCGTTCCCGGCATCATGCCCATCGCCAATTTCTCGCAACTGGCGCGCTTCTCGGACGCTTGCGGAGCAGAAATTCCGCGCTGGCTGCGCCTGAAAATGCAGGCCTATGGCGATGACGTGGAATCGATACGGAGCTACGGTCTTGATGTCGTCACCGCCCTGTGTGAGCGCCTGCTGTCACAGGGGGCACCGGGGCTGCACTTCTATACGATGAACCAGGCGGGGCTGACCTCCGAGATCTGGAAGCGGCTCGGGCTTTAACTACCTTCAACTGTCACCCGGAAGCTCGTCGTAGTTACCAGGCCTCCCCTAGCAGCCTGTCGGACTTAGCCGACACTTATTTATTGAACTTGTCATCGAGGCCATAGAGTAAACGTTCTTTGATATGGGCATAGGATACACAGGCGAGGCGAACGAATGACACGATTTGTGACGGTGAATCGAGGCACGGCGTAC
>CANKAJ010000098.1 GCA_947479645.1 Betaproteobacteria bacterium
AGCGAACCGCTGGGCCAGCAGGTTGTCCTCGACAATCGCGGCGGTGCCGGCGGCATCATCGGTACCGACATCGTCGCCAAGGCGGCGCCAGATGGCTACACCATCCTGTTCTCGGGTACGGCCTCGCTGTCGATCAATCCCAGCCTCTATCTCAAATTGCCTTACGATCCGCTCAAGGACTTCTCGCACATTACCCTGGTCGGCACCGCGCCGAGCATCCTGGTCATGCATCCGGCGGTGCCCGTGAAAACCATCAAGGACCTGATTGATCTGGCCAAGGCGAAGCCGGGCAAGCTCAATTTTGCCTCGGCCGGAATCGGTACGCCTCCCCATCTCGCCGGTGAAATGTTCAACAGCATGACCGGTGTGCAGATGGTGCACGTCCCCTACAAGGGCGGCGGTCCGGCACTGACCGATCTGATCGCAGGTCAGGTTGAAATGTACTTTGCCGGCATTTCCACAGCGCTGCCGCTGATCAAGGATGGCAAGCTGCGCGCCATCGCGGTCACCAGCGCCAGGCGAACCGCCATCATGCCGGAGATGCCCACCATTGCCGAATCGGGATTACCCGGCTTTGAAATCGGCAACTGGTATGCCATCGTCGCCCCCGCCGGCACGCCTCGTCCCATCGTAATGCGACTGAATTCCGAGTTGAACAAGGCGCTGGCCATGGCTGATGTGAAGAAACGCTTCCTTGATCTCGCCGCCGATCCCATCGGCAGTACGCCTGAAGAACTCGCTGCCTACAACAAGAGCGAAATCGAGAAATGGGCGAAATTGATCAAGCTCGCCGGGATCAAGCCTGAGTGATGCGATCACAGCCTGACCTTAACACCGCAGCACCACGAACATGACGACATGACGGCGGCGCGCACCGCCGCAAAGACGGCGGGCTCCACGATGCTCGCCCCCTTTCGCATCCGCAATTACCGCTTCCAGTGGCCTGCGGATCTGGCGACGTCGTGGGGCTTCGAAATGGAAACGCTCATCCTCAACTGGTACATGCTGGTCGAGACAGGCTCGGTGTTGATGTTCACGGTATTCGCGTCGCTGCAATACATGGGCAATCTCATCTCACCCATCTTCGGTGTCATGGGAGACCGGATCGGGCATCGCAATCTGCTGTGCATCATGCGTTCCATTTACGCCACGCTGGCGGCCACGCTGATGAGTTTTGCGCTCATGGGCGCCCTCACCCCGGTGCATGTGTTCATCATCGGCGCCCTGATGGGTGTGGTGCGCCCGTCGGACCTGGTGATGCGCTACTCATTGATCGGCGGCTCCATGCCGCCCGCATATCTCATGAGTGCGATGAGCGTGGCGCGAGCGACCGGCGACTCGGCACGCATCATGGGCGCATTGGCCGGCGCCAGCGCGGTCGCGTTGCTGGGGATGGGAAAGGCCTATGCCATCATCGCCATCCTCTATCTCATCTCCTTGTCACTGACGCTGTGCGTGTCCTCCGACGCCAGCAGCACGGGGACTCAAAAGTCGAATGTCAATCCCGCCGTGAGTGCCTCGCCCTGGCGTGATCTGCGTGACGGCGCCGCCTATGTGTGGAACACGCCGCACCTGCTGGCAGCCATGTGCCTGGCCTTTCTGGTCAACTTCTCGGCATTTCCGCTGGTCAATAATCTGCTCGCCTATGTGGCCAAGGAAATCTACCTCACCGACCAGAAGGGGTTGAGCTACCTCGTGGCCGGGTCGGCGATTGGTGCCCTCATTGGATCCATTACCATGAGCCGCCTCGGCGGCAGCGTGCGGCCGGCACGCATGATGATCATTTTCGGCGTACTGTGGTATTCGATGCTGATGATCTTTGCGCAACTGCAGGACCCGGCCAGCGGCTTTGTCGTTCTCGTGATTTCCGGCGTGATGCAGAGCCTGTGCGTCATTCCCATGTCCACGCTGATTCTGCGTCATTCGGATGAACGCTATCGCGGCCGCGTCATGGGCATCCGCATGCTCGCCATCTACGGAGTGCCGCCCGGACTACTGATCGCCGGACCGCTGATCAGTCATTTCGGTTATGCGACGACCGCCACGCTTTATGCGGCGTTCAGCCTGGCAATCACCATCCTGATTGCCGTGCGCTGGCGCGCCCACATCTGGAGCCTGCAGGCGGTGGCAAACCAGCGTTAGCAGGCTGTTGAAAAGGTGGACACGCTCCCCCTTGCCCGCTGAATCAGAGGCAGTTTAAAAAGCGGGCTCATTCCATGGTGCGCAGATTGGGTGAAACAGCGATTTTCATTTCAGTCAGCGCCACGACTTCCTCGGCAGTAAATCCGGGGGCAACCTCCTCCAGCACGAAGCGGCCATCCGTCCAGTGCAGCAACGCAATATCGGTAACGATCCAGTCGACGCAGGACAGACCGGTCAGCGGCAGGCTGCAGCGCTGGCGCAGTTTGCGATTGCCTTTGCTATCGCAATGCTCCATCACCACGATGAGTTCGGATCCCCCGGCCACCAGATCCATGGCGCCACCAATGCCGCCAAGGTTGGCGATCAGGGGATTGGCCGTGCTCCAGTTGGCGACATTGGCCTGCTCATCGACTTCATAGGCGCCCAGCACCACGGTATCGATATGTCCGCCGCGGGCCATCTCGAAGGAAGTGACGCTGTCAAAGAAGCAGGCGCCCGGAACCAGTGACACGAACTGTCCGCCGGCACTATAGACATGCTTGTCGATGGCATCACCGGTCACGATCTCGCCATACCCGAGCATGCCGTTCTCCGCATGCAGCAGAACATCTCGCCCCTTGAAAAAATTGGATACCTGCTCGGGAATCCCTGAGCCCAGATTGACGTAGCTGCCCTCCTTCACCAGCGCCGCCGCCCGCTTGGCAATACCCAGGCGCGTCAGCGCCGGCTTGCCGTTATAGCTGCGCCCGGTCTCCGCCGAACGACGGTAGGAATTCTTGGGAATGATCGGCGCCGAGGCCTGATTCCCCTGCACCACGCGCGTGATGAAGATGCCCGGCAGATCGACGTGATCCGGCGGAATCTCGCCTGTCTCGACGATTTCATCGACCTCGACAATGGTGATGCGTGCGGCCTTGGCGATCGAGACATTGAAGTTGCGAGTATTGCCGCGAAACTGCACATTACCGGCGCGGTCGGCACGGATGGCACGGACCAGCGCGAAGTCCAGCTTGATGGCGTGCTCCAGCACATAGGGCTTGCCGTCGAAGTAGCGCAAATCCTTGCCCGCTGCGATGGGCGTGCCTGCGCCCGAGGGAGAATAGAAAGCCGGTATGCCGGCACCACCGGCGCGGCAGCGCTCGACGACGATGCCCTGCGGAACCAGTTCTGCTTCCAGTTCACCGGCAAGTATTTGCGCTTCCGATGCCGTCTTGGCACCCACCTTGATGGTGAAGGACGCGATGACTTTCCTGACCAGCTTTTTTTCCACCAGATGCTGGATGCTGAATTCGCCGGGTCCACCCACGGCCGTCGCAACGACACACATGTCCTTGCTGCCTTTGGCCCCCAGCGCCTTGACCAGACCGACTGGCCAGCAATGCTGTGGGCCAAATCCACCGATTCCGACGGTGGCACCATCGGGAATGTCCGCTACGGCCGCTTCCGCGGAAGCGATTACCTTGTCCATACACACTCCATAGTCTGCGACGCCCGCAGGGCGCCAGGGTTTCGAGGCGCCATTCTATCTCCGGTCCAAACTTCGCGAATGACAGGCCTGCCCCGTAGCCCTCTTCAGAATTTTCATTATTATCATTTCAAAAAACATATTTTCTTTTTATAAGTCGTTACACCGCTTTTGGTATCAAATGTCAGAACCGCATTGGATCCCTGATGCAAGCTCCGCAGCGCCTGTATTACACTACCGCCTCCAACGCCGGAGCGGTCAAGTCCAATAGCCGCGGCGAAATCCACACGGGAGGAATCGCAAATGTCAGGCCATGCCCCACCACTGACCGAACTGCGTGTACTGGACATCGGCGGTCACCCGGCCGCTGCACTGGCCAGCATGGTGCTCGCCGATTTCGGCGCCATCGTGACGACAGTTCCGGGAAATGCAGTCAGCCAACATCCGGCTGCGCCGCTATTGTTGCGTGGCAAGCAGGTGCTGCGGAAAGCAGCCGGTCGCGAATACGCGCAAGCCTTGTCCGAAGCCGATGTGATCCTGACCACGCTTGGTCCTGACGACCCGGTGCCCCAGCGCAAGCCCAACCAGATCCATCTCAATATTTCCGGCTGGGGACTGCAAGGGCCGTATGCGCGCTACCCCATGCGCGAAGGACTGGTCGCCGCGAAGAGCGGGCGCATGGCCATCTTTGAAGGACAGAACCCGCGCCCCGGTCCCGCCTATGCCGCCGTGCAGGTGGCTACCTTTGGCGCCGCGCAGATCGCGGTGCAGGGCATCATGGCCGCACTGATGACGCGAGCCCGCACCGGACTTGGCCAGCGCGTTGACACGAGCCTGCTGCAAGGCATGATCCCTTACGACACCCAGGGACTGGCTCGCTCTCAGCTTGAAGCCCGCTACCCGGACCTGTTGCCGCCGGAACCGCCTACCGCGAAGAAGCACAACCTGCCCTATCAACCGGTACAGGGCAAAGACGGCAATTGGCTGCAACTGGGCAATCTGCTCGACCATCTGTTTCGTAACTATCTCAAGGTGACCGGTCTCGCCGAGGTGCCTCCGGCCGAAGTCCGTGACCAACCGAATGCCAAATGGCCGGAGGACGCCATTGAACTGGTGCGCGCCGCCATGTTGAACCGCATGCGCGAGCGCCCGGCAGCCGAGTGGCTGGCCGCGTTTCGCGACGACGGCAACGTCGCCGCTGCGCCCTATCAGACGACGCAGCAGGCGCTGGAGGACCCGGACCTGACTGAAGCAGGCGATGTCATCGATGGCCAGCATCCCACGCTGGGTACGGTACGCTGGCTGGGACCGGCGGCCTCGCTGGAAGTCACCCGCGCACAGGTCAGCGCGGCGCCCCGCTCACAACCGCAGGCCGGCGCGACAGCCGCCTTTACATCACCGCGTCAGCACATCAAGGACCGCGCTCCGCTGGCTGGTATTACCGTGCTTGAATTTGCCAGCATCATCGCCACGCCGCTGGGTTGCTCCATGCTGGCCGATCTGGGCGCGCGCGTCATCAAGATTGAACCCATGGGCGGCGATCCGGGACGGCGCGTCGATGGCGCCATGGCGGCGGGACTGGGTGCGGTGAAATACAACGTCGGCAAGGAAACCATCTGCATCGAACTGAAATCGCCCAAGGGTCGCGAAATCCTCGACAAGCTGCTGCCCAAGGCCGATCTCATCGCGCACAATTTTCGCCCCGGCGTTCCGGACAAACTGGGTTTCGGCTACGAGCGGGCGAAAAGTTTCAATCCCAAGGTGGTGTGGCTTTCCGCCAATGGTTACGACCCCAAGTCGCCCGGCGCCGAACGTCCCTGCTCCCATCCGATCGCAGGCGCCCAGTGCGGCGGCGCCCTGTTCCAGGCCGGTGCCGGCATGCCCCCGAAAGGCGCCGCCGACATCCCCACGCTGATTGAGGCCGCGCGCCGCCTGATGCGTGCCAACGAAGTCAATCCGGATCCCAACACCTCCATGCTGGTCGCCACTGCCGCGATGCTGGGCTTGTTCGCGGCGGAACGCTATGGCGTCGGACAGCGCGTCAACGTCAACATGATGCTGGCCAATGTCTATGCCAACTTCGACGATGCCGTGCGCTACCCCGGCAAACCGGAACGCCCCGAGGTCGATGCCGACCTCTACGGGCTGCACGCGCTTTATCGCCTGTATCCCTGTGCCAGCAGCTGGGCATTTCTCGCGGCCGAAGGCGATGCCGAATTCAAGGCACTGTGCAACACGCTGGATGTTGCCGGCCTGTCCGAAGATGCGCGCTATCGCACTGAAGAGAACCGACGCGCCAACGATGCGTCCTTGTCCGCTGCATTGGCCGCCGCTTTTCTCAAGGCCGATGCGGATACCTGGGAGTCCAGACTGAACCAGGCCGGTGTCGGCTGCGCCCGCGCCGACACCGGCGTGGCCGGTGATTTCTGGCTCAGTGATGCACATGTACAGGCCAATGGTTTTGCGCTGAAGCGCGACCATCTGCGCTATGGGCCTTATGTGCGCCACGGCTCCTTGCTCGATTTTTCCGACAGCGAAGTGCGCTGTGGCGGCGGCACCCTGGCGGGCCAGCATACCGATGCATTGCTGCGGGAACTGGGCTATGACGACGCAGCGGTTGCACAGTTGCGCGCGGACAAGGTGGTCTGGTCCGAATCGCTGGCACCGCTGCCGGCCACAGGAACAGGCACGGCAAGCTAGACTGACGACGCTAAGAACATTGACGGCCTGGCGGGCGTCAATGTTCTATTTTTTCAGCATGATGATAAACAGGCGCTTGAACGGAAACAGCGTCTTGCCATCCAGGCGCGGCGGATAGGCGGCACCCACGCGGCGCGCATACTCGGCCTCGAACTCACTCGCATCGGGTTCATCGAGTGCATCGAGAAACTGCCGCAGCCAGGTTCCCTTGGTCCATTCCTTGACCGGATCCTTGCCTTCCATGATCTGAAGGTATTCGGTTTCCCAGATATCGAGGCTCTCGGCCAGCGGTGACAGCACCTGGTAATAAAAAGCCGGATCACCCACCGGCGCGGGGCGTATCAGATGCTCCATTCGGTCACGCCACCGGCCGGCGCATATCACGTCGGTAATCAGCGTATGCGAAGGCGCTGCAAAGTTCTGCGGCATCTGCGCCGCGAACATCCCGCCCGGCGCCAGCTGTTCCACCAGCAAAGGGAAATATTTCGCGTGATCGGGCATCCAGTGCAGCGCCGCATTGGAATAGATGACATCGGCCGGCTGCGCCGGTCGCCAGTCGGCCAGGCTTTGCTGGACCCAGTTCACGCCAGGCAACTCCTGCCTGGCCTTGGCCAGCATCGCGGCTGAATCATCGACTCCGGTCACCGCAGCCTGCGGCCAGCGCTCGGCCAGCATGCGCGTGACGTTGCCGGGACCGCAGCCCAGGTCATACACCGTTTGGGGATCGGTAATCGTGATGCGCTGGAGCAGATCCATTGCCGGCCTGAAACGGGGTGCAGCGAACTTCAGGTATTGCTCGGGACTCCAGCTCACGGGCGATGCTCCTGCTGCTGCACACCCCTGGAAATCAACCCCGGCTTTGCCAGTGGCATTGAAAACAAGGCAACCTGGCTTGCCTGAAGACTCATCACGGCCTGCACGGCATTGCGCAAGGCCACTTCCGTAGTGTCATCGACACCGATTGCGGATTCTGCAAAAAACCGCTGCAGGCGCTGCTGCCCGCCGGGCTGCTGCGGGTCGCAGCCTGCACACTGCCTGAAGCGCGCGATGGCCCGGGTGCGCTGTTCGATCAGTCCGGGCAATTGATCGTCGCAGTGCGCAATGGGGGTCGGATAATGCCGCACCTCATCGTGGAGTTCCCGGCTGCGCTGCTCAAGGTAGGCCGTGAGCGCCACCCATGCTGCATGCAGGGAATCGGCATAAGGGATCAAGGCGGGGATCAACGCGGTCCCGCCTTCAACACGTCCATGACAGCGGGATTCACGACATTGATCGGTTTGCCATCGGCATAGGCCACGATCTGGTTGAAGATATCCGTGAACTGCACCTCATACTCTTCGTGCGTCACATAGCCGATGTGCGGAGTGCACAGGGCGTTGTCCAGCTTGAGCAACGGATTTTCGGTATCGAGCAAGGGCTCGGATTCGAATACATCCAGCGCCGCCTGTCCGGGCCGACCGGCGCGCAATGCAGCGACCAGCGCGCCCGGCTCAACCAGCCCGGCGCGGCTGGTATTGATCAGCATGGCCGTGGGCTTCATGCAGGCCAGATCGGCTGCGGTGACGATGCCGCGCGTTGCCGGCACCAGCCGCATATGCAGAGAAATCACATCGCATTGCTCGAAAAAGCTGCGCTTGTCGGTCGCCGTGGCATAACCCTCCGCGCGCGCCTTCTGCAGCGACGACTCGCGCGCCCACACCAGCACGTTCATGCCGAAAGCCTTGCCATAGCCGGCCACCGCACCGCCGATGCGACCATAGCCGAATATCCCCAGCGTCTTGTGGCGCAGGGTGCTGCCCAGACCCGCCTGCCATTTGCCCGCACGCAAGGAACTCACCTGCTGCGGAATCTTGCGAGCCGCCGCCAGCATCAGCGCCCAGGTATGCTCCGCCGTTGCATGCGATGGAACGCCGGCATGCTGGTCCGAGGCAACGATCACCCCGCGGCGGGTGCACACATCGATGTCGATATGCGGAAAGACGCTGCGCTGGCTGATCAGCCTGAGTTTGGGCAGGCGCTCCAGCAGCGGCCCCCGGATCTGGGTGCGTTCGCGGATCAACACCAGGACTTCGGTGTCCTTCAACCGCTCCGCCAGGATATCGATGTCATCAACATGGTCATTCCAGATGGTGACGTCGTTGCCGTCCAGCTTGCGAAAACACGCGAGCGTCCGGACGGTGTCGAAATAGTCGTCAAATAGGGTGATCTTCATGGGAGCCATTGTGCAGAGTTCCGGTGCCTGCGTAAAATGAAATTATTGCGTTGATTGATGCATTAAGCTCATGAAAATCGACATGCTCGGGGTGCAGGCTTTCATCGCGATTGCAGACCACGGGGGCTTCCATCGCGCCGCTGCCGCGCTGCACATCACCCAGACCGCGCTCAGCCGCCGCCTGCAGAATCTGGAGTCCTTCCTCGGCGTGAAACTGGTGGAACGCACCACACGCTCGGTCGCCCTGACCCGCATCGGCGACAACTTCCTGCCACAGGCGCGGCGCCTGATGACCGACCTGTCCACTGCGCTGGTGGAAATCCGCGAAACCGGCAAGGCCCTGCGCGGCGATGTCACGCTGGCCTGCGTGCCCACCGTCGGCGTGCAGTATCTGCCGCGGATCATTCAGGACTATTGCGCCCGCTACCCGAACAACCGTATCAAGATCCTTGACCACGCCTCATCGGGCGTGGAACAGGCGGTACTGCGTCGCGAGGCCGAGTTCGGCATCAATATCGCGGGCAACTATCATTCGGAACTGAACAGCATGCCCATGCTGCAGGATCGTTTCGTGCTGATCTGCCGCGACGATCACCCGCTCGCCAAACGAAAAAGCCTGTCGTGGAAACAGCTGGAAGCCTATCCGCTGATCTTCCCCGGAACGGGCAGCAGCAATCGTCCCTTGCTCGATATGGCGCTGGGGGAGTTCAATCTGGCGCTGCAGTCCTTTTACGAAGTGCAGCGCAGTTCGACGGCCGTCGGTCTGACCGCCGAGGGGGTCGGCGTCGCAGTGGTACCCCGCCTCGCCCTGCAGACCGGCGCCTATCCGCGGCTCAGGGTAATCGCACTGACCCATCCGGGCGTGACACGGTCGTTTGTGCTGCTGTCGCGCAAGAGCGCGCATCTGTCGCCGGCCGCGCAGGCCTTGTACGACATGATTATCCGGCATGCCGGCGAAGTGCCGAAGGACCGAAAACTGCAATGACACAAAAAACCGCCATTCAAAATGAATTCAGGCACGAGAAAAATGCACTTGAGCCGCCCTGGAATGCATGCAAAAGCATTTCCAGACCTCGGGTTTTGGGTACGGATGATGTATCCGTACCCAAAACCCGAGGCCACAAGCGAAGCGCGCGAGGACTTTGGTAGAAACCCCGCACGGACGAAGAACCCGACCGCGTGGGTCCTGTTTTGTGTGCGGATGATGAAGGCTATCCACACACAAAACAGGACATCTGGTCAAACCCCTCAGACTTCATTCTGAAGCCCGGTTCCCATTCAAGCCGGTGGCACCTGCATGGTACGGATCGCGCCTTTCAGGCCCAGCGTCACAATCCGCTCGCGCATCTCGGTGGCCCCCTGCGTGAAATGTGACAACGTGTCCCACTCGGCACCGGCCAGCATGGCCTGACGAAAGCCCTGCCATTCCGACACCCTGTTGATTGCCAGCTTTTTCATGCGCAACAGATCCGACGGTGTCTTCGATATCAGTTCGGCCATGCGTTTGGCGCGCGGTTCCAGATCGGCGACCGGCAGGGCGTGATTGGCCCAGCCCCACGATTGCGCTTCGGCGCCGCTCACTTCACTGCCCGCGATGAAATCCATTTCCTTGGCCTTCTTCGGCCCGACGAAAAAGGCCCAGAAGCTGCTCACGAAGCCGCCGCCAATGGGAATGCTCGGAAAGCGGATCCGGCAATCCTCGGAAACCAGCGTGATGTCGCAGGATAGTGCCAGCATGGTCGCCGCCGCACAACAAAAGCCATGCACCTGCGCGATGACCGGCTTCGGAAAATCCCACACCCGCAAAAAGACTTCGACACAGGCTTGCAGGCGCTCGCGGTCCGCCGCAACCCCGAGTTCGGCTGGCGTGCTGCCGCCCTCGATGTCCATGCCCACGGAAAATGCGCGTCCGGCACCCTTGATGATCAGCACGCGGATATTCGGATCAGCCTGCGCCTTGTCCATCACGCTCCTCAGGTCAGAGAGCATCTGCAGGTTGAACGCATTGAGCTTTTCGGGACGGTTGAGCAGGATGGTGCCGATCATTCCATCCACGCTCAGCACTACGCTGTCGTTACTCATAGGGTTACTCATGGGTCATGTCTCTTTCGGTTATTCAAAAAACTCGATTGGTGATTGCCGGGTCAATGCTGCGAGCACCGGCTCAACTCTCATGCGCCACGATGCCGTCATTGGTGGCCATGAAATGCAGCATGTGCTTGGCGCATGCCGCCGGGGCCAGTACCCACACCATGTGATAAGTGGTCGGAAAATGCACCATGCTGATATTGCGCACGCTGGATTTCAGAATTTGTTCCTCACCACTCTTGGCGAATGCCCCGCCGGTCGGAAACAGCCCCAGCACCGGTGCCGCAATTTTCTCCAGGAACGGCCTCAGGTTCAGCGTGACCGCGACCTTGGACATGGCAATCAGGATGTTCACATCCGTCTTGCCGAATTCGCTGCTGTACCACTCCATGAGTTGCGGATCCATGTCCGGCGGGAAGCGCGTCGATTTGTTGGCGGCAGCGGCCCATCCCTTGGTGCCCAGCGCGCGCAAGGCGTCCTGCCAGGTGGGATAGTCAAAGGCAAATGCCTTTTGCGCATCGGCACGCAGGGACAGCGATGCCGACATCAATGACAGCGTGCGCACCCGGTCAGGATGGTTTGCCGCCAGCGCATAGCCCAGCATGCCGCCCAGCGACTCACCGGCATAATGAAAGTTCTCAAGTTCCAGGCTGTCCGCGATGGAAATGATGTCGCGCAGGTAGTTATCGACCGTGATTCCTTTTTCGAAATCGAAATCCTTGGACGATTCGCCCAGTCCGCGCAGATCCGGGCAGACCACGCGATAGAAGCGGCTGAGATAGGGGATCATGTTGTACCAGAACTGCGAAGAACGACCGAACCCGTGCTGCAGTATGAGTACCGGGGCCTTTTTCCAGGGGTCGGTGTAGTCGTGGATCCGATAATGCAACTGCACGCCGTCATGAGCTTTGGCAAAGGGCAAGTGAGTCTCCTGAATGAATTGAAATTATTGTCTATGTGCACAGTCCCGCAAAAGCGGGCGCGGCCTACTCCAGCTGGATGTTGGCGTCCTTGATGATCTTCGCCCACTTGCGCATTTCATCACCGATGAACTTGCCCAGTTCCGCCGAGGTCATGTTGCCTTCGACGGTGACCCCGTCGGCCTCCAGCGGCGTCCTGACCGTGGGCAGTTGCAGCACCTTGTTGATATCCCGATTGAGACGGCTGATGACCGAGGCCGGCGCCCCCGAACGGGTCACCACGCAATACCAGGCGCCGGTCATGAAGCCGGGGTAACCCAGTTCGATCATGGTCGGCAGATCAGGATAAGTCGAGAAGCGCCGCTCCGACGTCGCCGCCAGCGCCTTGAGCCTGCCCTGCTTGATGGTGCCCTGTGCAGAGGCGGGACCAATGGGTGAAATATCGATCTGATTGCCCAGCAGGGCGGTCACCACATCGGCCGAGCCCTTGTAGGGAACGTGCAGCATCTTGATCCCCGCCGCCGATTCCAGCAGCAACATGGCAAAGTGCAATGAAGACCCCACGCCCGTCGTGCCGTAGGTGAGGCGCCCCGGGTTGGCCTTCGCGTAGGCCACCAGTTCAGCGATGCTGTTCGGCGCAAAACCCGTGCGAGCGACCACCACGTGATAACTGGAAGCCACCTTGGCCACCGGATCAAAGTCCTTCACCACATCGTACGACAGATTCTTGTATGCGGCCGGATTGACCCCCAGCGTGGACACCGTCGCCAGCAGCAGCGTGTGACCATCCGGCTTGGCCCGCGCCGCCTGCTCCGCGCCAACGATGGTATTGCCGCCCGGCCGGTGCTCGACCAATACGTTCTGGCCCAATGCCTCACCAAGCCCCTGCGCCAGCGGCCTGGCAATGGCGTCGGTAGCGGCGCCCGGTGTGTAGGGAACGATGAGGCGCAGCGGCTGGCTTGGAAAGGACTGTGCACACACGCCTGTGCAAAGGATGCCACCCAGAAAAATTCCTGGGACCTGCAGCCTGAAAACAGATTTCATGAAACCCTCCTTGTTTTATTTATCCGCAATCGCCCAACTCTTGTCATCCTGAGCGTAGCGAAGGATCTGCTGTTGCTTTTGAATCCACAACAGATTCTTCGTCGCCATGCTCCTCAGAATGACATTGTTGCCAATTTCATTAGACTGTCAGAGTGCAATTTGTATTCGATAAAACCATCAGCATGTTTTCAACAGGCTATGACTATCTTTGCATCACAACACGTGAACTGCACCGCAAAGCATGATATTTTGAATGTTAATCGATCGTACGTATCAGCGGGCGCTTCGGTTGCGCCCTGGCCGTGCATCCCTTCCGGAGACCCGCATGAAAATCAGTCGCAATTTGAAATCAATGTCCTCGCACGCTGCTGGCAGTCGAAGCCGATCCAGCCTGTTCGCCGCGGCATTCGGCCTGTTGTCCTGCACATTATTCTCCACACCCATACTGGCGCAGACCTTTCCATCCCAGCCGGTGCGGCTGGTCGTCCCCTTCCCTCCCGGCGGCGGCGGCGACGTGATTGCTCGACAGCTATCCAAGGGTCTGACCGAAACGCTGGGAGCGGTTGTGGTCGACTACAAGCCCGGTGCCAACACCATCGTCGGTGCGGAATTTGTCGCACGCTCGGCGCCGGATGGTCACACGCTGCTGCTGGCTACCAATTCGACTTTGGGCGTCAACCCTGCCGCCTATAAGAAGCTGCCCTATGACGCCAACAAGGACTTCGCGCATGTCGCGCGGATATTGTCCAGCTATCACCTGTTCATGGCCCGCCTGAATTTTCCCGCGAACACGGTTGCCGAACTCGTCGCCTTGGCCAAAAGTAAGCCCGGCAGCGTCACCTATGGCTCGACCGGCTACGCATCCTCCGGCCATTTCGCCGGCTTGTTGATCGAGTCCCGGGCCGGCGTGAAGCTGCTGCATGTGCCCTACAAGGGTGCATCCCAGGTCATTACCGACCTGCTCGGTGATCAGGTCGATCTCTATCCGGTCGGGCCTCTGCCCGTTTCGGGTCTGATCAAGTCCGGCAAATTGAAAGCCCTGGCAGCGGCATCGGATCGCCGCTTTCCGTCCATGCCGGATGTGCCCACCATGTCGGAAGCGGGTTATCCCGGCTTCACCAGCGGCGTGTGGTATGTCATCTCGGCCAGGGCAGGCACGCCGTCAGCCATCGTCGATCGACTGAATCGCGAGATCTACAAGGTCTTCCATGAACCCGCCGCCAAGGCCGCATTCGAAGCCGATGCGTTCACCGTGGAACCGGCTGCGCCGCCCGCGGCAGCCGCCAGGTTTGTCAGCGACGAAATCGTGAAATGGACGGCCATCATCAAGGAAGCCAACATCAAGCTGGATTAGCCTGCCATTGCTGAAGGGATTGCTCAGTTGCGCGGACCGTCCTTCAACTTGGGCGTCCTGAAGCGATCCGCAGGGTCATCCCATCCCTTGAAGTTCGGGCGACGCTTTTCGGTAAAGGCCTTGCGCGATTCGGTGAGGTCCGACTTGGCGCCATGATCCTTCAGGCGCGCCGCCAGCGCTTCGAGTTCGTCCGACACCTGGGGACGCATGGCGCGCATCATGGTCAGGGTATTGATGCGGGAGGCCGGTGGCAGGGTCAGCAGATGCGCCGCCATCTCCTGGGCCGCAGGCAGCAATTGATCGGCATCCACCAGGCGATTGAGAAAGCCCAGTTCGTACAAGCGCTCCGCCGTGAACCGATACGCAAATGCCATCTCGGTGGCCACCGCATGCGACAGGCCGCCCTTGTGCCCGTGGTTGTAGCCACCCAGCAGCCAGCGCTTGGCTTCCGATGATTCGAACACGGCGCCGCGCACTGCCACGCGCAGGTCGGCGTGTTCCACCAGCATGAAGCCGCCGCCCATCGCGAAGCCGTTGACGGCAACGATGACCGGCTTGTCCAGCGTGCGTTCGATATAGGGATTCTCCCGTTTGGTCGGCTGGCGGCCAATGGTGCCGCGCGCGACTGACTCGCGCATGTCCTCGCCGACACAGAAGCCGCGCCCGGTGCCGGTGTAGATGGCAACGTCGAGATCCTTGCTGTCACGGAATTCGCACCAGGCCTCGGCCAGTGCTTCGCGCAATTCCTCGCCCAGTGCATTCATGCGATCGGGACGATTCATGCGGATCACCATGACACCGTTGTTGCGTTCGATTTCGACTACGCTCATTCGCGCCTCCTCTGGCCGTTCAGGTAATTTGTCGTGCGAGACTACACGCGCCCTGTCGTAATGCCAAGCAATGCTCAAGACACTGCGACCACGTATGGCTCATGCACAAGGGACTGTCGTTGGTGCTGTCGATGGTGCTTGCCTCGATACTGTAAATCGACCACAATAAGGAACCTAATTTGGTTTGATTGTGAGGCATGCGATGGAACAGGTTCTGGCATCCCGCTCGGTGAGCATCACCGAACTTAAACGCAGCCCGAGCGCCGTACTGGCGCAGGCCGGTTCCGAAGCCGTCGCCGTGCTTAACCACAACCGCCCGGCCGCCTACCTGCTGCCGCCCCACGTCTACGAGGCCATGCTGGAACGCCTGTCCGCCGACCTGCGACGGACGATACAGGATGGTATCGACAGCGGCCCGGCCATCCCGGCCGATCAGGTATTCGCTGAACTGAACGCCCGCTATGCCGAACCCAAGCCCGCCATCAAGCCGCGCGGTAAACGCACGGCCTGATGGCGTGGCGCACGGCCTGATGGCTGCGGTCACCTTTTCGCCGAAGTCTCGACAGGACCTGCTCGACATCGGCGATTACATCGCCAAGGACAGTCGAGCCAACGCCCGCCAATTTGTCGGCAAGTTGATGGCGCAATGCCAACGCATCGGCCATGCTCCGCTGGCCTACACGAACCGCGAAGACTTGATCCCCGGTTTGCGCATGGCGCCACTGGGCCGCTATGTGATTTTTTTCCGCGTGCTGGGCGACGTGGTGCGTATCGAACGGGTGCTGCACAGTGCCCGCGATGTTCGCGCCTTGTTTGGGCAAGGCGGGCAGGCGGTTTCGGATTAGCGCTTCAGCAACGACCGAGCCGGGCAATTCATGCGGATGACCGTGACGCCGTAGTTGCGTTCGATTTCGACGACACTCATTGCTGCCTCCTCCTGAATAGACCGATTTAATTCTCGAGAGTGATATTGGCGCTCTTCACGATCCTGGCGAACTTGTCCATGTCCGCTTTGATCAGCGCGGCAAACTGCTCGGGCGTGCCGGGGTAGGGATTCATCCCCTGGCTGCTGAGTTTTTCCCTGAGATCCGGTGTGCCCTGAATTCTTGTAATTTCACCCGCCATCTTGTCAATAATGGCTCTCGGCACCGCTGCCGGCGCCAGCACACCCAGCCATGCCCTTGCTTCAAAATTCGGCAGCCCCGCCTCGGCGAAAGTGGGTACGTCAGGCAAGGTCGCCAGGCGGGACTTGCCTGAAATGGCAAGACCCCTGAGCCTCCCCGCTTTGAGATGGCCAATGACATTGAGCGGAATGATGAAAGACAATTGGACCTGACCTGCGACCAGGTCAATCACTGAAGGCGCTCCACCCTTGTAGGGAACATGCATCATCTTGACGGCTGCAACGCTGTTGAATAATTCACTGGCCAGATGACCCAGTCCGCCGCCGCCCGACGTTGCATAGTTCAGCTGCCCCGGTCTGGCCTTGGCATAGGCAATAAATTCCTGCAGGGTATTGGCGGGAACAGAAGGATGGACCACCAGCATGTATTCACTGGCCGCAACAGTCGATATCGGCGCGAAATCCCTGATCGGATCGTAGGGTAGCTTCGCAATCAGCAAGGGATTGATGGCGTGGGTGTTGACCACCAGCAGAATGGTGTAACCATCGGGCGGCGCTTTGGCCAGGGCTTCGGAGCCAATCACGGTGTTGGCGCCCGGACGATTGTCCACAACTACGGGTTGACCCCATGCCTCAGCCAGCTTATGACCATAGATTCTGCTTACGGTATCGGTGCCGGCACCCGGTGCATAAGGAACGATGAAACGAATCGATTTGACGGGATAGACCTGTTGCGCGGAAGCGGAGCCGGTCATAAAAGCCAGCGCGGCGAGGGCAACGACTTGTGCGAGAGAAGCAGAAAACCTGTTCATACGCCTCCTGTATGCCAATCGGTCATCTTCATGCGATGCATGCCAAATCGCTGGAGGAGCCTACACGTACCCTCAGGTATTGCCAAGCTATGTCGAGGCATTGCGTCTGCAACATGTCGGAAGATCCGATGTTCATCAAGTCCTTGCGCATGACGCTTCCTCCCGGTGATCAACGTCAGACCAGAGGAAAACCCAGTCCTTCTTATCGGCACGGTCCAACTGTCAGAAATGACAGGTAGCGGATACTGGTTGAGTCTGGCTCCCGACCAATTCCGGCCTATAATTCCATGCAGGTGATTGCATTGATACTGCCCAGCAGGACCGCCAAGAAGTGAAGGAGATGAGCATGAGCGTAATTGAACCGGCATTCATCGAGAAGCTGCAGAAGCTGCCGCCGCAACGCCTGGCCGAGGTCAAGGACTTCGTTGAGTTTCTGGCCGCACGCGAAGAACGCGCCGCTGCCGGCATGCGCCTTGGCGAATCGCTCTACAGGCTTGATGCCTTGGGCCTGCCGGCCGTCTCCGATGAGGAAATCGAGGCAGAAATTCAGGCAGCCCGCCAGGATCGCACCGCACGCGTAGCAGGACAATGAGCGCGGAAGTCGCCTACGATTTCGAGTGGGACGCCGCCAAAGCACTGGCCAACGCGAAGAAGCACGGCGTCACCTTCGATCAGGCGGCCACGGTGTTTCTGGATGCGTTGACACTGACCGTGTTCGACACCGAGCACAGCCAGCACGAGGAACGCTGGTTCACGCTGGGATTGGACTCAAGCGGTATATTGTTGGCCGTGGCGCATACGTTCGAGGCGAGCACGCCGCACCGGATCCGCGTGCGCCTCATTTCGGCACGGCAGGCGACCAAACGCGAACGACTCAATTATGAGAACGAACCTCGATAGGTGACCATCATGAATGCAACCACCCCTCCCCAGGACGATGAGGACATGCCCGCCGAGATTGATTTCTCCGGCGGCGTGCGCGGCAAGTTTTACCGCCCGAAGGCCAAGCTCAATCTGCCGGTGTACCTGGATGCCGAGGTGCAGGCCTATCTCGCCGACATCGCCTCCAAGAAAGGCGTGCCCGTCTCCGACCTCGCCAACGATCTGCTCCGGCGCGATATCGCCATCATCGAAGCGGCAAAGTAGCGGCCGCGGACCGCATCGCGCACACCTGCAGCCAAGCGCACAACGCCCGCGCGATGGCGGGCGTTGGCGGAGCAAGAATAGGGAGAATAGGGGACAGACCACGTATTCCTAAAACAATTTGTCTTGCCTGCTCTCTAACTTTGCCTCGGTCGGCGGCCTGCCGGCTTTGCCGCGCGTCACGCGGCGCTTGAGCGCCTTGCCGATCTGCGCCTGAAAGCGTTCACTTCCAAGGGCATAGTTGCCATTGGAAGCCGCACGAATTTCATCGATGGTTTCTTCATCCAGATGGGCCTTGAACAGCGCCCGGTACGCTTCGCGCCGCGTGTCGGTCGTCCTTCCCAGCAAAAGATATTGTTCGTGTGGCGTCAGCAACGCATCATTCTTTCCATCGCCATTGGCGTGAAAGCTCGACCAGCGGTAATTGTAGTGGTCAATTGATTTCGGACACGTCAATAGGTTGTTTTGCTGCCATTTGTGTTCGTATGTGGTGGGCGGCAGATAACCGGCATTCTTTACGCCATCCGCGAACTTATGGCCCCGCCCGATCCATCCAAGCGCCGGCCCATCGGTATCATCACCCCCCGCCGACAAGAAGCGCGGCTAAGGCGCACACTTCACGACGAACGCCAGCGCGAGGCAGGCGTTGGCTTAGGCTTTTATTTATTATGATCATATTGATACTTTATGCTTTGTTTTTAGATTGTTTTGAATTTTATTATGATCAATTTATATTCTAAAATACTTCAACCTGAACCTCTTTGACTCCCTTTGACTCAAAAGGCATAAGTCATATGCGCGTACTGTAAAATTCCTGCCTGCCCTCCATGCCTACCAAAGACACCTATGAGAACTTGCCAAGGCTGCCGCCCATGACCCGATCGCTGGAGACCCCCGTACTGATCGTCGGTGCCGGCCCGGTCGGCCTGGCGCTGGCACTCGACCTCGGCTGGCGTGGCGTGGCCTGCACGCTCATTGAACAGACCGATGGCGTGGTGGAGCATTCCAAGATCGGGCATATTGCCGTGCGCACCATGGAGTTCTTCCGCCGCTGGGGCATTGCCACGGCAATCCGTCAGGCGGGCTTTCCCGACGACTTCAGGATGTCGCGGGTCATCTGCACCAGCGTCATCAAGCCGCCGCTGCATATTGATGAACATGCCAGCCTGCGCGACATGCCGGTCCCCGCCTATTCGTGCGAGAAAAAGCAGCGCTGCCCGCAGCACTGGATTCAGCCTATCCTGCTACAAAGCGTGGCAAAGCAGGCTGGCGTCAGCATGCTTTATCGCTGGAAACTTGAGGCATTTGAGTCCTTCTCCGACCACGTGATGGCGACGGTGCGCGACCTCGCCAATGACGAACTGGTTTCCATCCGTGCCAACTACCTTGTCGCCTGCGACGGCATCACCAGCATGGTCCGCGAGGCGCTGGGCATCAGCATGAGTGGCAATCCGAAGTTGAGCTATTCGATTGGCGTAACGGCGCGCATCCCGGACTTCCTCGCGCATTGCCATTACGGCCAGGCCGAGCGCTATATCTTCCTCGGTCCGGAAGGCACCTGGGGCAATCTGACTACCGTCGATGGCCGAGACCTGTGGCGTCTCACGGTGCTGGGCACCGAAGATAAACTCGATCTTGAACACTTCGATGCGGCGGCGTGGATACGCCGGGCGCTGGGACGGGATGACGCGCAGTTCGATATCGTGGCGCTGCTGCCCTGGCGCCGACGCGAGCAGATTGCCGAGCGCTTCAGTTCCGGCCGAGTGCTGCTGGCCGGTGATTCCGCGCATGGCATGTCGCCCACGGGCGGCATGGGCATGAATACCGGCATGGGCGATGCTGTCGATGTGGGCTGGAAACTGCAGGCCATGGTGAATGGCTGGGGCGGAGCACGGCTGCTGGATTCCTACGATATCGAACGCCGTCCGGTGGCCACGCGCAACGCGGCCTCGTCGACGAACAACTTCAAGGTACTGACTTCACCGAAAAACTGCGCCGGCATCCTGGATGAAACCGAAGCAGGCGAACGCGTGCGGCGCCAGGTCGGTGCCGAGTTCAGCGCCGCCATGCAAGCCAGTTACTGGGAGCCCTCCGGCATACAGATGGGTTATCGCTATGAAGAATCACCTGTCGTTGTTCCCGACGGCACGCCATTGCCTGTGGACCAGCCGCGCTATGTGCAGACATCCCGTCCGGGTGCGCGGGCGCCGCATGCCTGGTTGCAGGACGGTCGCTCCACGCTGGATTTGTTCGGCCGCGAATTCGTGCTGATGTGTTTTGCCGAGGCAACGGCGACGGATATCGCGGCCCTGCAATCAGCGGCAAAGGAATGCAAGCTACCCCTATCGGTCGCTACGATTGATGATGCGGCCATCGCCAAACTCTACGAACAACCCATGGTCCTGGTGCGCCCCGACGGGCATGTAGCGTGGCGAGGCAGCCAGGTTGCCGATGCGCAGCACATCATCAATACCGTGCGTGGTACCGCCGGATAGCGTTAATCCGACTTGATGCCGGCATCCCGGATCAGCTTGCCCAGCTTGCTCAT
>CANKAJ010000099.1 GCA_947479645.1 Betaproteobacteria bacterium
ACCTCCACGGTCTCGACGCCATCGGACAGCATCACCTGCATGCCGCGATTGCCAAAGCCGCGCTTGACCGAGGACACCACGCCGGCCATGACCTTCTCGCCGTCACCCTGCAGCGCCTGGCGCAGGTCGCCGCGCAGAAACTTGCGCACTTCCGGCGCGTAGCCCGAAAAGGGATGGCCGCTGAAGTAATAGCCCAGCGCCACTTTCTCCTCGGACAGCCGTTCGATTTCCGTCCAGCGCGGCCGCTCGATCAGCGCCACCTGCACTTCACTGGCATCGTCGCTGCCAGCGAACAGGCTCACCTGATTGGCGTTGCGCTCGGCCTGCTCGGCCGCCTCCATGGCAATGCCCACCGACGCCAGAATGCTGGCACGATTGGCTCCGACCTTGGCCCCTTCCTTGACGCCGCCCTTGCAATACAGTGAGTCGAACGCACCGGCACGCACCAGTGCCTCGATGACACGGCGGTTGACGATGCGCTTGTCCACGCGCCGGCACAGGTCGAACAGATCCTTGAAAGGCCCCTTCTCACTGCGCGACTTGAGGATGGCGCCGATCGCCGATTCGCCGGTGCCCTTCACCGCGCCCAGTCCGTACAGGATGGTCTTGCCATCCACCGGGGCAAAGCGATACTCGCCGGTGTTGATGTCCGGCGGCAGCAACTTCAACTGATTCGCCACCGCGTCCTGCCAGAACCCGTACAACTTGTCGGTGTCATCCATGGCGGCCGACATGTTGGCGGCCATGAACGGTGCGGGATGATGCGCCTTGAACCAGGCCGTGTGATAGGCGACCAGTGCGTAGGCCGCTGCATGCGACTTGTTGAAGCCGTAGCCGGCGAACTTTTCCATCAGGTCGAAAATCTCGTCAGCCGTCTGAGCGGTCAGGCCGCCTTTGGCCGCTCCGTCGCGAAACAACCCGCGCTGCTGCGCCATCTCTTCGGGCTTCTTCTTGCCCATGGCCCGGCGCAGCAGGTCGGCGCCGCCCAGCGAATAGCCGCCGACGATCTGCGCCATCTGCATGACCTGCTCCTGATAGACCATGATGCCGTAGGTCTCGGCCAGGATGGACTCCACTCGCGGATCAGGATAGCGGACGGTTTCCTTGCCGCTCTTGCGTCGCACGAAATCCGGGATCAGGTCCATCGGACCGGGCCGGTACAGGGCCACCAGCGCGATGATGTCCTCGAAGCGATCCGGCCTCGCCTGCTTCAACAGTTCGCGCATGCCGCGCGACTCAAACTGGAAAACGGTGGCGGTGTTGGCTGTCGAAAAGATGCGATAGGCCGCCGGATCATCCAGCGGCAGCGCTTCCAGCACCAGATTGGAAGCCGGATCAAGGCGCTTGATGTTGCGCAAAGTCCAGTCGAGCACGGTCAGCGTGGTCAGTCCGAGAAAGTCGAACTTCACCAGGCCGATGGCTTCGACGTCGTCCTTGTCCAGCTGCGAGATGACGCTGTCGGCGCCCTGCGCCGCGTACAGCGGGCAGAAATCGGTGAGCTTGCCCGGCGCGATCAGCACACCGCCCGCATGCATGCCGACGTTGCGGGTCAGGCCTTCCAGCTGCATGCACAGCGACAGCAGTTCGCGCGTCTCTTCGTCGGATTGTTCGCGCGCCTCGATCTGCGGCTCGACCTCGCGCGCATAGATGGTCTGGGTGTCCGAGGCGTCTTCGCGTGGCTTCAGGGTCACCACCTTGCCCGGCTGAAATGGAATGAGCTTGGCCAGTTCATCGGCACGGCTGTAGGGCCACTCCAGCACGCGCGCCACGTCGCGCACCACCGCCTTGGCCGCCATGGTGCCGAAGGTGGCGATCTGGGACACCGATTCCTTGCCGTATTTCTGGCGCACGTAATCGATGACGCGATCGCGCCCATCCTGGCAAAAATCGATATCGAAGTCCGGCATCGACACGCGCTCCGGATTCAGGAAGCGCTCGAACAGCAGGTTGTAGCGCAACGGATCAAGATCGGTAATGCCCAGCGAATAGGCCACCAGCGAGCCGGCGCCCGAACCACGGCCCGGGCCCACCGGCACGCCGTTATTCTTGGCCCAGTTGATGAAGTCGGCGACGATGAGGAAGTAACCGGGGAAGCCCATCTGGATGATGGTTTTGGCCTCGAAATCCAGGCGTGCCAGATAGCGCGGCGCGGCTTCCGCGCGCATGGCCGCATCCGGAAATAGCGCGGTCATGCGGATCTCCAGGCCGGCCTTCGCCTGTTCGATCAGGTAATCATCGAGGCCGACATTGCCCGGCGTCGGAAACTGCGGCAACTTGGATTTGCCCAGTTCCAGTTCCAGGTTGCAACGACGCGCAATCTCGATCGAATTGGCCAGTGCTTCGGGCAGATCGGCAAAACGCTCGACCATCTCCGCCTGCGACAGAAAATAATTGGATTCATTGAATTGGCGCGGCCGGCGCTGGTCCGACAGCACATAACCCTCGGAGATGCACACGCGCGCCTCGTGCGCGATGTAGTCATCGGGCTGCACGAACTGCACCGGATGCGTGGCCACCACCGGCAATCCGGTGCGACCCGCCAGTTGCACCGCCGCCTGCACGTAGGCCTCGCCTTGTTGAATACCCGCGCCTCCTTTGGCAGCGCCAGCGCGCTGCACTTCAATATAGAAGCGATCGGGGAAGAGCCCGGCCCACTCGCCGGCCAGCCGATCGGCCTGCGCCACCTGCTCCTGCATCAGCGCGACGCCAATATCACCCGCCAGAGCGCCGGACAAGGCGATCAGGCCATTGGTGCCGCCCTCGGAAAACCAGGCTTTGCGCAATTCGGCACGGCCGCGATACGGATTCTCTATCCAGGCGCGAGTCAGCAACTGCGACAGGCGCAGATAGCCGGCACGCGACTGCACCAGCAGCAGCATGCGATGCGGCTTGTCGCGCTCGGACTCGTTGCTGACCCAGACGTCGCACCCGACCACGGGCTTCACGCCCTTGCGGCGGGCGGCGCGGTAAAACTTGACCATGCCGAACAGGTTTCCCAGGTCCGTCACGGCCAGTGCCGGCATCTTGTCGGCACTGGCGCGCGCCACGGCATCATCAATCCGGACAATGCCGTCAGTGATCGAATATTCGCTGTGTAATCGGAGGTGGACGAAGCGGGGAGTCACGGTATTTGCAGAAGATATTTGTCCCCATTCTACAACCAGCCACCGTCATTCCCGGCCGAAGAAATCTGTCTGCATGGAATCATGCGCTTGCGCGCGGCGCATCCTCGATTGCCGGACACTGCGACGCGCAATGTGGCACGCAACGTGGCGCGAATGGCGGCCGGCGCGCAGGCATTCCGGACTGCATTTTGCATGCGCGCGGGAATCACACCCGACGCCAAAGTCTATGGCACTATCGCGGTGTCGAGCCCGCGGCGGCGACATGAATTGAACAGGAGAACATGATGGCGGTTGCAAGATTGATGGCGTGCTGGCTGATCCTGCTCGGTGCGGCGGCAAGTCCGGCGCTGGCGCAGGTCTATCCATCCAAACCCGTGCGTGTGATCAACCCCTATGCGCCGGGTGGCCCCGTCGATCAGATCGTGCGCCCGATTCTGCAGCAGCTGACGGTCGTGTTCGACCAGCAGTTCATCATGGACAACCGCGGTGGCGCCAATGGCAACATCGGCGCCCAGGAGGCGGCGCGGGCCGCGCCGGATGGTTACACGCTGCTGGCCGGAACCACCAGCCTGCTGACCATCAATCCTGCGCTTTACAAAATGCCGTTCGATTCCATCAAGGATTTTGCGCCCATCGTGCTGGTGTCGCAGATTCCCGGCGCCATTATCGTGAGTTCGACTCACCCTGCCGCCACCCTGAAAGACCTGCTGGACTACGCCAGGGCCAATCCAGGCAAACTGAGTTATTCATCGGCCGGCAACGGCAGCCAGAATCACCTGGCCGGTGAACTGCTGGCCCTGCTGACGAAAACGCAGTTTCTGCATGTGCCCTACAAGGGTGGCGGCCCGGCCCTGGCCGCGGTGCTGGCCGGCGAAGTCAACATGATCATTCAGAGTCCGTCGCTGAGCATGGCCCAGGTTCGCGCCGGCAAGCTGAAAGTGCTGGGCGTCAGCGCGCCCAGGCGCATGGCCATCCTGCCCGATGCGCCCACCAACGACGAACTGGGTCTGCCCGAATTCAAGACACGGGCCGGCACCGGCTTCCTTGCCCCGGCAAAAACGCCGCGTGCCATCATCACCCGCCTGCACGCGGAGATGGTCAAGTACCTGAACTCTCCCGAAGGGCAGAAGCAATACACCAGCCTCGGCATCGATCTGGTGCATGGCACGCCGGAAGATTTTTCACGCGTCCTGCAGGACGAACTGGCACGCTGGGCCGCCGTCGTCAAGGCAGCCAACATCAGGATCGAATAAAGCTGCGGGCAAACCGTCGCAGACCTCCGGTTCCCACCAGCGAGAGCCGGCCAGCGCCAACTTCGTCACACTTTTGTCGAGTTTTCCGAACACCGGAGCCGCCCGCAACACAGCTGTAAAATGGCAAGTTATTGAATCGCGCCACAAAGTCTCCCTGGCGCGGTTCATGCTTTTGCAGCAGCAACGCCACCAGTCAATCCGTCATGTCAGTAACACTACAGAAAAAAAGAGACGTCGCCCCGCCCAAAGGGCTGCGTGAACTTGATCAGGTTCGACAAATCGCCCTTTCCAAAGGCGCCCGGATCACCGCGGCGTCAACAAGCGGCGGTAAACAGACCGTCACTATCACCAAATTTGACGTCGAACCGGATGACAAACAATTTCGCATGATGCTGTACGCCATTGAGTCTGCGGTACGCGGACAGTTCGACCGCGGTCGCCCCTACCTGGGCATGATGCAGTTCTCCCTGAAGAGCCGGCTGATCGACATCATCGTGCGCTGCGTGCAATAGTGGCGGCAAAACCGGTCCCGCGACGTCCCGCGGCGAGAAGAGCGCATCCCCTTCGTAGGGCCGGGCAACGCAGAAGTTATAATGCAGGCTCCCCTGCTGACGGCAGTCCAACCGCATGCCCGTACTCAATGTTTCCGCTTACAAATTCGTGTCCATCAGCGACATTGACACGCTTCGCCAGCAATTGCGTGAGCGTGCCAACAGCCTCGCGCTCAAGGGCACCATCCTGCTGGCGCCCGAAGGAATCAACTTTTTCATTGCCGGCCCTGAAGACCCTGTGCGGCAATTCCTGGCACGGCTGACCGAAGACCCCCGATTTGCAGGGCTGGAATCGAAATTGAGCTGGTCCGACGAGCAACCGTTCAATCGCATGCTGGTCAAGGAGAAGCGCGAAATCATCACGATGCGCCGGCCGGATGTGGATCCCTCACAGACACCGGCGCCGCGGATCGCGCCGGAAACCCTGAAGCAATGGCTGGATGAGGGGCGCGAAGTGTTGCTGCTGGACACCCGCAACGGCTTCGAAGTGTCGCTGGGCAGTTTCGATGGCGCAATCGGGCTGGACATCAAATCGTTTTCGGATTTTCCGGCGGCGACAGCGCACATCGATTCGCAATGGCGGGATCGCCCTGTCGTGACATTTTGTACCGGCGGCATCCGCTGCGAGAAGGCAGCACCGCTAATGATCAAGGAAGGCTTTCACGAGGTCTATCAACTCGATGGCGGCATCCTGAAATATTTTGAACAATGCGGTGGTGCGCATTTCCACGGGGAATGCTTCGTCTTCGACAAGCGCGTGGCGCTGGGACCGGACCTGCAACCGACGGGCACCGGCCAGTGCTATGCCTGCCAGGCCGTGCTGACGCCTGAAGAACAAACCTCCTCCGACTACGCATACGGGGTGTGCTGTCCGTACTGCCGGAATCGCAAGATCGGTGCACGCCACGGCGCAACGCTCGTCGCATGAACGGCGGAGCCCCGTCACGGCATGACTGAAAGCGCCGCGTCACAACGCGGACTGGCTTTCATCGCCTTGCTTGCCGGTGCCGTGGCCATCGGGTTCGCGCCGATATTCGTTCGACTCTCCGACACCAGCCCCGCCGCCAGTGCCTTCTGGCGCGTCGCCCTGGCCGCCCCCGTGCTGTGGCTGTGGTTGCTGGCGTCCAATCGCAGTACCACGGATGCACCTGCAGCCCCCGGAGCCTCCCCGGGGTCCCAATGGATGCTGGCGCTGACCGGATTTTTTTTCGCGTGCGATCTTGGTGCCTGGCACGTCTCGATCGCCTGGACTTCGGTGGCCAACGCGACACTGGAGGCCAATTTTGCGCCGGTGTTTGTCACCCTCGGTGCCTGGCTGTTGTGGCGCCAGCGCCCCTCCGGCCTGTTCGTGCTGGCGCTGCTCATCACCCTTGGCGGTGCGGCCTTGCTGATCGGCCCCCATTTCAATGCCGGCGGCAAAGCCTTCGCGGGCGACGCGCTGGGTGTGCTGACCGCGGTGTTCTACGCCGGCTATATGCTGTCGCTGAAGGCCTCCGCGGGCCGCGCTGCCGTGGCGCGCATCATGGCAATCAGCACCAGTGTGTCAGCTATCGCATTGCTGCCTTATGCGTTGCTGACTGCCGAGCGCTTCTGGCCGCAGAGCGCCCAGGGCTGGGCCGTATTGGCAGCGCTGGCACTGATTCCGCATGTGGCCGGGCAGAGCCTGATCGCATGGGGCTTCGCGCGCCTGCCGGCGGCCCTGTCTTCAGTCAGCCTGCTGCTGCAGGTGGTGGTGGCGACGCTGTGCGCGTGGCTGCTGCTGGGCGAGACCATGCTTCCGGTGCAGATGGCCGGCGGCCTCATTGTGCTGGCGGGGATTTATCTGGCACGGCGCACGGGCTGACGCGCCCGACCACGCCAAACTCGATTGCCGACTGCGGCTAGACCACCAGCGTCTGCGCTTCACCCGCTTGCCTGGCACGGATGGCGCCGATGCGGTAAACCGTTTCGCCCGCCTCTTGCAGGAATTTCAGCGCCGCGTCCGCATGTTCGGCCGCCACGACAATCGCCATGCCTATGCCACAATTGAACACGCGATGCATTTCCGCTTCAGCCACATTACCCTCGCGCTGCAGCCAGTCAAACAAGGGCGGACGCGGCCACGCGGATTTCTGTAATTCGGCGGTAACGGTTTCGGGCAGCACGCGCGGCACGTTTTCCACCAGGCCACCGCCAGTGATATGCGCCATTCCTTTCACCGGCAGCGCCGCGATCAGCGCCAGCAGCGGCTTCACGTAGATGCGCGTCGGTTCAATCAGTACATCGGCCAGTGACCGGCCATGGAAATCCGCATTCAGATCAGGCTGGGCACGCTCCAGGATCTTGCGTACCAGCGAGTAGCCATTGGAATGCGCACCGCTGGAGGCAAGCCCGATGACAGCGTCTCCGGGAATGATGGACTTGCCATCGATGATGGCTGATTTTTCGACCGCGCCGACGGCAAAACCGGCCAGGTCATATTCGCCATCGGGATACATGCTGGGCATCTCGGCGGTCTCGCCGCCAATCAGCGCGCAACCGGCCAGTTCGCAGCCGCGTGCAATGCCCTTGACCACATCGGTGGCCGCGGCCACATCGAGTTTGCCGCAAGCAAAGTAATCAAGAAAGAACAGCGGTTCCGCACCCTGCACCAGAATGTCATTGACGCTCATGGCCACCAGGTCGATGCCAACCGTGTCGTGGCGGTTCAGACGGAAGGCCAGCTTCAGCTTCGTGCCGACCCCGTCAGTGCCGGAGACCAGTACCGGCTCCTTGTACTTCCTGGAGATTTCAAACAGCGCGCCGAATCCGCCGATGCCGGCCAGCACTTCGGGCCGCATGGTCCGCTTGGCAAATGGCTTGATGGCTTCAACCAGGGCATCGCCGGCGTCGATATCGACACCAGCGGAACGATAGGACAGGGCTTCACCGGGAATTGCTGACTGGGTCAAGGCGGACTCGCGTGCGATGGAGGACGTTACAATGGGAACCGAACATGCGCCAAGGGAAAACCCCTGAGCGTAATCAATTGGAACATGAGGATTTTACTTTAAATGCCGCTGCGCGAAGACGTTTCCCGCAATCTCACCTGGCTTGGCGTCGCTGCAGCGGCCGCGGCGCTGCTGTATGTTCTCGGCCCGGTGCTGACACCGTTCCTGCTGGCGGGCATCCTCGCCTATATCTGCCAACCACTGGTGCTGCGACTGGGCCGCCAGCGCGTGCCACGCACATTGGCGGTGGTGCTGGTCATGCTGCTTGAGGTACTGGTTACGACCTTGTTGCTGCTGACGGTGTTGCCGATGTTCATCAAGGAAGTGTCGCAGGCTGCGGCACAACTGCCCGATTTCCTCGACCGCATGAACACCGTGTTGGCGCCGTGGATCACGCAAAAGACCGGCATTGCCGTCAAACTCGATGCCGGCAGCATCAAACAATGGCTGGCGGAAATGGCCAAAACCGCCGATGGCCTGGGCATGACGGTGTTCAATTCGTTGCGCCTGGGAGGACTGGGGCTCATCGGCCTGCTGGCCAATGCCGTGCTGGTGCCGGTGGTGCAGTTCTATGTGATGCGCGACTGGGAGGCAATGCAACATCTGGTGCGCACGCTGATCCCGCCCGGCTGGCGTGAGCGGGTCATCGGTTTCGCCGGTGAAGCCGACGAAGCGCTGGGCCAGTATCTGCACGGCCAGGTGCTGGTCATACTGGTCATGTGCACCTTCTACACGCTGGGCTTGTGGCTGAGCGGCCTGAATCTGTTCCTGCCCATCGGCATCGTGACCGGCATACTGGTATTCGTTCCCTACCTCGGTGCCATTGTCGGCCTCTTCCTCGCCACCTTCACGGCAGTCATGCAGTTTCCGGACTGGACCGGCATTGCCTGGGTCTGGGTGGTATTCGCGCTGGGGCAAACGCTGGAAGGCAATGTGGTGGTGCCCAAGTTGGTTGGTGAACGCATCGGCCTGCACCCGCTCGCCGTGATCTTCGCCATGCTCGCCTTCGGCGAAGTATTCGGCTTCTTCGGACTGTTGATGGCACTGCCGGCCAGTGCCGTGCTGCTGGTGGCATTGCGCCAACTCAAGACGAGTTACCTCGCCAGCGACCTTTACGGCGACGCTGCAGACCGCCGGGACCGCAAGAACCACAATCAGGGCGGGCCGATTTGATGCAGCAACTGGCTCTCGAACTCGCCCCGGCACCCGCACCCAGTTTTGACAGTTTCTTTGCCGCGCGCAATACCGCAGTACTCGCGATCCTGCGCGAAGCGCTCGCGGGCCACCAGCCCTATGTCTATCTGTGGGGGCCGCGCGGCAGCGGCAAGACCCACTTGCTGCAGGCATTTGCCATTGAGGCCGGCGAGAACGGCCAGCTGGCGCGTTATGTGGCCGCAGGCGAAAGCATCGACGCCGAGAACGGGGAGCACGTCATCGCCGCCGATGATGCCCACCGCCTGGACATGGTGGGACAACTGGCACTGTTCGATCTGTACAACCGCTTTCGCACCGAGGGCGGCACGCTTGTCAGCGCCGGCGATCGCCCGCCCGGCGACCTGCCCTTGCGCGAGGATTTGCGCACACGCCTGGGGGCCGGGCTGGTGTTGCGCCTGGAGCCACTCACCGACGAGGAAAAAACGGCCGCCATCAGCGTGCATGGCCGGCGCCGCGGCCTGGAACTGGCGCCGGAACTGGTTGACTACTTGCTCACCCACGTGACCCGCGACATGGGCACGCAAATGGCGATTATCGACACGCTGGATCGCGTTTCGCTGGAGCGCAAGCGTCCGATTACCCTGCCGTTGCTGCGCGAAGTGCTGCAACTGACAGGCACCCGACCGGGCTGAGCGCAGCGCGAATGAGGACCAATTTGAACAAGAACAACCGAGGAATCCATGGATCTGGTGCTGTTTGATCTGGACAACACGCTGCTCGCCGGAGACAGCGACTACGAATGGGCACGCTTCCTGATTGACCAGGGAGAGCTCGATCGCGACGAATATGAAGCGCGCAACGACGAGTTCTTCCGTCAGTACAAGGCCGGCACGCTGGACATCCGCGAGTTCCTGGCGTTCCAGCTGGCGCCACTGGCGGCGCATTCGCGCTCGCAACTGGACCGCTGGCATGACCAATTCATGCAAACCAAGGTGCTGCCCATCATCGGCACGGCAGCGCGCAAACTGGTGACCCGGCATCTCAAGGAGGGCAGCCTGTGTGCTGTGGTCACGGCAACCAATGCCTTTGTTACCGCGCCCATTGCCCGTGAATTCGGCATTCCCCATCTGGTCGCCACCGAACTCGAAGTGCGCGACGGGCAATACACGGGCAAGCCGCAGGGCATTCCCTGCTTTCGCGAGGGCAAGCTGATACGCGTCGATGAATGGCTGAACGCACAGGGGCGTGAGTGGCGCTCCTTCGCCGCCACCTGGTTTTACAGCGACTCGCTGAATGACCTGCCGCTGCTCGAGCGCGTGTCCAGCCCGGTCGCGGTGGATCCAGACGATATACTGCGAAAGCATGCCGAATCGCTCGGCTGGCCGGTGATCAGCCTGCGTCAGGGCGGTTTTGAGGTATGATGCTACCCACGGAAACACTGAACAAGTCTCCAAGTTGGTGAAAACCTGTGTTGTGTTTTCTCTGAAGTGGGGGATAGCCCCCTCCCTTGTTCGGTACTCCCCCTGGGCAACCCTGCAACTGCGGGGCTGCCACCGCGTCAACGCTGTCATCTTGGTCGATATTCCCGCCGGTTTAATGGTCAGTCCGCTCAATTTCCAATCCCGCTGTTGCAGCCCGTCCCGGCCGCAAACAGCGCAGTCAGTCTTTAATTCATTTACGCATTGATCAGAAAATTCATTCGCAGGGTATTGAGACTCGGAAAAAAATCCGGACCCGGCATTATTCCCCTTAGCAAGCACGGCATCCACCGGGATTCCCTACCCCACAGCGCCCGCAAGGTGTGCGAGGGTCTGCAGCAGGCCGGCCATTCCGCCTATGTGGTGGGTGGCGCCGTGCGCGACCTGCTGCTCGGCGTGACTCCCAAGGACTTTGATGTAGCCACGGATGCGCTGCCCGAGCAGGTGCACCGGTTGTTTCGCCGCTCGCGGCTGATCGGACGGCGCTTCAAACTCGTTCACGTGATGTTCGGCTCCGAAACCATCGAGGTCTCGACATTTCGCGCCGGCGACTCGTCCAATACCGACGAACACGGACGCGTGCTGCGCGACAACGTCTATGGCAACCGCGAGGAAGACGCGGTGCGGCGCGACTTCACCATCAATGCCATGTACTACGACCCATCCAACGAGACCATTCTCGATTTCCATGACGGCCTGCGCGACCTGCGCAAGAAACTGGTGCGCATCATCGGCGATCCGCGCGCCCGCTTTCGCGAGGACCCGGTGCGCATGCTGCGCGCCGCGCGCTTTGCCGCCAAGCTGGAATTCACCATTGACCCGCAGACCCGCGCACCGATTGCCGACATGGCGTCGCTGATCAACAACGTACCCGCGGCACGCTTGTTTGACGAGATGCTGAAACTGCTGCTGTCGGGGCATGCCGGGCCGTGCGTGCGCGAATTGCGCGAAGCCGGACTGCACCACGGCCTGCTGCCGCTGCTGGATGTCATCCTGGAGCAACCGCTGGGTGAGCGCTTTGTGATGCTGGCGCTGGCCGAGACCGATCAGCGCGTGCGCGACGGGAAGCCCGTTTCGCCGGCATTCCTGTTTGCCGCGCTGCTGTGGCATGAAGTCCTGGCAGCATGGAAAAAGGAACAGGCGCAGGGCACCAAGCCGGTACCGGCACTGCACCTGGCCATGGATGCCGTCATTGAAATGCAGACCGACAAGCTGGCGATACCACGCCGCTTCACCACCATCATGAAGGAAATCTGGGTGCTGCAGCCGCGTTTCGAGCAGCGCAGTGTCAAACGGCCGTTTGCGCTGCTGGCCAACGAGCGCTTCCGTGCCGCCTACGATTTTCTGGCACTGCGCTGCGCCAGCGGCGAGTGTCCTGCCGAACTGGCTGACTGGTGGGAACGCTTCCAGCATGCCACGCCCGAAGAGCGCGATGTCATGCTGCATCCAGCCGAGGCCCGCGAACGACGTCCGCGCCGGCGGCGCCGCAGCGGTGGCCCTGCCGTCGCAGGCGGCGACGCCAGTGGCGAAGCAGGCAGCAAGGCACCGGCGGCACCGGCGGACTCCTGATCTGTCATGCCAGCGCAGCAACAGCGCAACGCCGCCGCCGATAGCCACACCGCGCTGATCGGCATCGGCGCCAACATTGGAGATCCGCAAGATCAGGTCAACTCCGCCATCGCCACCATCGCCCGGCTTCCGCATACGGTGGTCATGCGCAGCTCTTCGCTGTACCGCAGCGCCCCCGTCGGCAAGACCGATCAGCCGGATTTCATCAATGCCACCGCATTGATCACAACAGGCCTGGAGCCTGAAGATTTGCTTTCCGCACTTTTTGAAATTGAGCATAATCATGGTCGCGTCCGCAGCGTCCGGAACGGACCGCGCACGCTCGACCTGGATCTGTTGTTGTACGACGATCGCGTCATCGACACCCCCGGCCTCTGCGTGCCGCATCCGCGCATGCATGAGCGGCGCTTTGTTCTCGAACCGACGCTCGAGATCGCTCCGGATTGTGTGATACCGGGACGCGGACTGGCCCGTGAACTGCTGGCCCTGATACGGGACCAACCAGTGGAGCGACTCCCCTGGTGATGCAACTTACCGTTCTGACCCAGACCATCGGGCTGCTGGTGCTGTCCAATCTGTTCACATGAATAAGCCTCTCAAACCCGCTTGCCTTTGGGCCGCCTTGTGTATCATGGGTGCCGTGTATTTCATCTTCAGGGCCTGAACCCGCCGGTGACAGTGGCTTGCGCGACTAGCCGGCCGGCAATCAGACAATCCGACTCATGCAACTGTCCAGATACCGCTACATCGTCGTGGAAGGTCCCATCGGCGTGGGAAAAACCAGCCTTGCCCGCCTGCTGGCCAGACAGCTGGAGGCGCAAACGCTGCTGGAACTTCCGGAACAGAATCCCTTCCTCGCGCGCTTCTACCAGGACATGCCGCGCTGGGCGCTGCCCACACAATTGTTCTTTCTGTTCCAGCGCATGAATCAATTGCGGGAAGTGACCCAGCTCAACCTGTTTTCGCGCCTCACCATCGGCGACTTTCTGCTTGAAAAAGACCCCTTGTTCGCGCAACTGACCCTGTCCAGCGAGGAGTTGCGCCTGTATCAGCAGATTTTTGACACGCTGCAGCCGCAGGCACCCAAACCCGACCTGGTCATTTACCTGCATGCCGCCGCCGATGTGCTGGCCGAACGGGTACGCCGGCGTGCCGCCGAATTCGAGCGCGGCATTTCGGTCGATTACCTGGCGGTGCTGGCCGACCAATACAGCCGCTTTTTCTACCAGTACAATGCGAGCCCCGTACTTGTCGTCAATACCGAGCGGCTCAATTTTGTCGATAACAGCAGCGACCTGGAACTCTTGGTCGGACGGCTTGCCGAAATGCGCGGCGGCCGAGAGTTCTTCAATTTTGGTGATTGAGCCATTTTGGTGAATGAGCCTAATCTCGGGATGACGAACATGGACAGAACAGCAATGCGCGGCGCGTTTGCCGCGATGACTAATGCTGCAATTGAAGGCACTGCAAACGGAGCGCAACCCCTATGAGCAAGCCCGCGACCCCCCCCTCACAGCCTGGCAATGCAGCGCCCGCGGCGTCTGCATCCTACGGGTCAAACAGCGGCACGACAGTGAGCCGGCTGACCATCACCGGCCTGCGCAAGATGCGCACTGAAGGCCGGCGCATCGCCATGGTCACCTGTTATGACGCGAGCTTCGCGGCACTGCTGGATGCCTCCGGCGTCGACTGCCTGCTGATCGGCGATTCGCTGGGCATGGTGCTGCAGGGCCATGACTCGACGCTGCCCGTCACGCTGGAGGATATCTCCTACCACACCGCCTGCGTGGCACGCGGCGCGCGGCGCGCCTTCATCATGGCCGACATGCCCTTTGGCAGCTATCAGGAATCACCGGCGCAGGCCTTTCGCAATGCCGCCACGCTGATGGCCGCCGGCGCGCATATGGTCAAGATTGAAGGGGGCTCGGAGTTCGCCGAGACAACGCGCTTTCTGGTCGCCCGCGGCATTCCGGTGTGCGCCCATCTGGGCCTGACGCCACAGTCGGTCCACCAGCTCGGTGGCTACCGCGTGCAAGGCAAGGGCGCTGATGCCGAAGCCAAACTGATTGCCGACGCCCACACGCTGCAGGATGCCGGCGCCAGCGTATTGCTGCTGGAGGCCATTCCTGCCAGCCTGGCCGAACGCGTCACCGCAGACTTGCAGATTCCCACGATCGGTATCGGCGCCGGCCCGGGCTGCTCCGGTCAGGTGCTGGTATTGCACGACATGCTCGACATCTATCCCGGCCGCAAAGCGCGCTTCGTGCGCAACTTCATGCTGGGTGCGAGCAGCATCGCCGATGCCATCAAACGCTATGTGGACGCCGTGCGGGACGGCAGCTTTCCCGGCCCCGAACACGGCTTCTGAGGAAGACCCTGGAATTAGCATGGATATCCTTCCACAAATCGCGGCGTTGCGCGCCAGACTGAAGAGCGAAACCGCTGTGGTGTTCGTGCCGACGATGGGCAACCTGCATGCAGGTCATCTCGCGCTGATGCGTCAGGCCCGCGCGCATGGCAATTGCGTGGTCGCCAGCATCTTCGTCAACCGGCTGCAATTCGCGCCGCACGAGGACTTCAACACATATCCGCGTACCTTCGAGGCGGACTGCGACAAATTGCGCAGCGTCGGCGTGGACGCGTTGTTTGCGCCGGATGAAAAGGAGCTTTACCCCGAGCCGCAGGCCTTTACAGTCGAGCCTCCCGCATTGGGCAATCTGCTCGAAGGCGAGTTCCGGCCGGGATTCTTCCGCGGTGTGGCCACCGTGGTGCTCAAGCTGTTCAATATCGTGCAGCCGCAAACCGCCGTTTTCGGCAAGAAAGACTATCAACAATTGATGATTGTGCGGCACATGGTGCGGCAACTGGCATTGCCCATCACCATCATTGCCGGCGATACCGCCAGGGCCGAAGATGGCCTGGCCCTGTCGTCGCGCAATGGCTACCTGTCACCGGCGGAACGGGACGAGGCGACCAGGTTGTATCGCACTCTCGGCGAGTTGGGACGGGAAATACGGTCCGGATGCACCGATTTTGCCGCCCTCGAAGCTGATGCCATGAAAAAACTCGTTAATAATCAATGGAAACCAGACTACGTTGCAGTGCGGAAGCAAGCTGACCTACAATTGCCTTCCGCGAATGACCATAGCCTTGTTGTCTTGGCTGCAGCCTGGCTTGGAAAAACCCGTCTGATCGACAATCTTGAAGTCGCAAAATAGCGTCGGCATCTGTTGAAACAGGCGATAACCTCCCTACTGGAGTCCATGACATGCAGCGTACGATGCTGAAGTCGAAGATTCACCGCGTTACCGTTACACATTCGGAACTGAACTACGAAGGCTCGTGTGCGATTGACGAGAATCTGCTGGAGGCAGCGGATATCCTTGAGTATCAGCAGATCGACATTTACAACGTCAATAATGGTGAGCGCTTTACCACTTACGCCATCCGCGCCGAACGTGGATCAGGGATCATCTCGGTCAATGGCGCTGCGGCGCGCAAGGCCGCCCCGGGAGACATCCTGATCATTGCCTCCTATTCAAACTACGACCAGACCGAACTGGAAAGCTTCAAGCCGGATCTGGTCTACGTTGATGCAGAGAATCGAATCAAGCGGCAACGTAACAAGATCCCAATGCAATTAGCCTGAAACCTACCGAAAAAGGCGAAAAAAAACGGCCGCAGGGCCGTTTTTTTTCGCCTTGACGCTCATATCAGGATGGATATTGCTCGACGGTGATGCTTTCCACCGGGCATCCTATCGCCTTGGCAATCTGTTCCATGTTCTGCTCGTTGAACGCCAGCGGCTGGAAATCAGTCGACCCGCCCTTGCTGTCGATAAAGGCATTGGCCGCACTTTCGCTTGGCCACACCACCACTGGATCGGGCGTCACTCCCGGTACCTGCACACAGATCGGAAACCCGTCACTCTTGTAGACGATCGCGAACATGTTCTCTCCCAGCATGGAATCGCGCAGCAGGCTCGCACCTGCAACTGAGTTACTTTACCGCATGTTTCGGGTCCTATCCAGACCCTGTGGCCTGAACTAAAAATAAAGGCTCGACGACACGCTGTCACAGTTGCGAAGCAGCAGGATCAACGACAGTGCAGTTCCGGCCGGGCACGCAGGCCGCGAAAGCGGCGGATGGCATGATACGTCAGTGATTGACCGAGAACCAGCAGCGTATGCCCGAATAAAACAGTCAACCATTCCGGCAGAAAAAGGTAAAAAGTCAGTAAAAACCCACCTAAAGCCTGGGCAAAACTGCCCCCGGCCCACAATTCCATGCCCCCGATGGAGTCCGGAAAGCCGCGCCGGGACGCCACCAGCACCAGCATGGTCATGAAGGCGGAAATGCTGCCTGCGAACACCAGGCTCTCTACGTCAAGACCCAGTGCTGTGATGCCCAATGGCAGCGCTTTCTTTAGTAGAGCAACGGCGGCAGGGAAATTAAAGCGGAGATTCCCGTCTTCTTGTTGCTGACCCAAGGATGAATGCACAACTCATGATTGATGATTATTGCATGCACACAGGTTGATTCGGCGGCACAAATTCCGCTACCCCTGTGCATTTCGTGACAGGGGCCGGCAAGCCCCCCCTCCGGAGGCGACTGCCGCGAATCCCGCTCACTCGCTGCGTCGGATCGTGTTGCCCTTCTCCGCCCTGATGTAGGCCGCATCCGGACCATAGGCGGCAATGGCGATACGATCATTGGACAGCGGGTCATTGACCACGGCGCAATCTGTGTCGAACACCATGGTGGCACGCTGCGGCAACCGATAGGCCGGCCAGGGCGGCAGGCCGGCCCCATCGGGCTTGCCGGTGTGCGCAAACGCCACCCAGGCCGAACTCATGCGGTTGGATAGGGCCTGCGTTGCTGCGCCGACGCCGAGCAGATCGGCCGCCACATGCATGTTGCGAAACACCAGTGGCGGACACATGGTGTGGGGCGCGCCATACAGGCCGGCCATGGCAGGCGTCTGCCAGGCAAGCAGATACATGTGCACCGGCGCCGCCTGACGCGCCTTGCGCTCGGCAAACAGAAGGCACTTCAGCCGGTACAGGTAGTCCGACTCAATGATGGTGGCGATATGCGTCAACGTCGCGGCAGGATGAGAGTCGCGATAGGCCTCAATCAAACGATCAGCCTCGCCGACCTCACAGTGCAGGCGCTGCATGACGCGACGGCGCGCATCGTCCATGCTGTGCGCCGGCAGCCGATCGAGCGCCTTGCGATAAAAGTAGGTCGCCTCCTCGGCCGCGCTGCCGATGATGACGCTGACGTCGGCTGATACAGGCGTCGCATCCGGCTCGAAGGGCTGGCGCGGCAGAGCACGCGCATCCACGACTGCGCCAAAGCGGAATCCGCCCGCACGCGCCGCCGCCTGCAACTGCTCGATCGGCGCCTTTTGCAGCGCATCGAGAATGTTGCCGCTGTATTGCAGATGTGACAGGACTCCATGGGCATGACGCGCCGCCTGTTCCGGTGTGCGCAGGACGAGCGCGCAGCCGCTTTGCAGAATGGCCTTGTGAAACAGCCCACGGGCGGCCGGCATGGCCATCAGCGTGCTGATCTTGCCGGTGCCGCCGGATTGCCCGAACACGGTGACGTTGCCCGGATCACCGCCAAACGAGGCAATGTTGTCGCGAACCCAGCGCAACGCCGCCACGACATCCAACATGCCGGCATTCCCGGAATCGGCCAGTTCGGGGCATTGCTCGGAGAGGTACCAGAACCCGAACAGGTTGAGTCGATGCGTCACCGTGACCACCACGACATCACCAAAGCGCGCCAGGTTGGAACCCTCAAACACATCCGCAGTGCTGCCACCAAAGGAAAAACCACCCCCGTGCAGCCACACCATCACCGGACGCTTGCCGCTGCCCGCATCATGACCGCGCACGCCCGGCGTATAGACATTGAGCGTCAGGCAATCCTCACTACCATTGACTTGCGGGTGATACCAGCGAAACAGCGGCACATCACGAATCTGCGGCTGCGGCGAAGTCGGCCCGAACGCCAGCGCGTCGCGCACGCCGGCCCAGGCCGGCACCGGCTGCGGCGGCATGAAGCGATTGCGCCCGGCAGTGGATGCGCCGTAGGCAACGCCCTTGAAAACATGGATGCCTTCGCGCACTTCACCGCGCAACTTTCCGAAAGACGTTTCCACGATGCGTTCAGGCATTACCGCATTCCTCCCGGATCGATTGAATGAATAGCATCGATTGATATGAATTATTCTATAAAAACTCATTCTTTATAGAATAAAAGATTTATTTGAATACAATTATTCTAGGCCGACTGCTGGCGCAGGCGCCAGAGCTGACTTCCCTGCTGCGCTCGCAAGACACGCAGGCGACGGTAATGATGGCCCGGCATCGGGCCGGGCGCGGAAGGATTTTCTCAATCCGCATCATGGGACTGCTGCTGGCCGCAATGGCAGTGGAAATTTTCGCCAGCGGCCTGCTGATATTGTTCCCGGGGCTGGGATAGCTGCATTGTCGGAGATACAGCACTTCCTCCTCCAGAACCTGATCCGCGAAGCAATGCTGGAGGAACCCCAAAGGGCCCAGGATCATGCAACTGCCTGACGTGAAGGCGGAGTAGCGGCGCCGGCCCGGTCACAACCGAACGTCTTGACTCGGTCGCCATGAAACTTCGAGTCATCAAAGCTGAAGTACAGCTCTCACCCACTCCGTATCTTCGCGTCCCAAGGGCTGAGCGAATTGCAATATATTCTGCTGCCAATGCGATCGATCCCAGGTGTTGGCGCCATGATAAATGTAGACATAGAGTTGGGGTTGCTCCAGTGTTACCAGTATTCCCTCCGAAAAAATCCGGTCGATGACGCAGGTATCCTCGCCTCGCCACGAATCCAGATAGAGGGACATGGCGCTGCGCTCAGCCACCAGGCTGCCCTCCCAAAGTCTGATCCCCGACAGATACGCTGCATGGGCAACCTGGTCATACAGTATCCAGCGCGATAACACACACGCCGCTTTCCTGCCTGCAAGAACAGCACCGATCTGGTCGGCCAAGCGCGTCGGCCCGTGCCAATCATCATCATCCCATTGCGCCAAGAAATGGCCTCGGCTGACTTTGACGGAAAGGTTGCGCAAGGACCCCAGCGACAATTTCGGCGACACTGGAACTTCAACCCCAAAGACCGACGGCTCGTTCAATGTCGCAAGATATTCACGGGTTGCAAAATCGTCCGCTTCGAAAAGAACCAACAGTTCACGAGGCTGATAGGTTTGTTTGAGAAAACATGAAATCGCGCGGCGCAGCATTGGAACTCGATTGCGGGTAACACAAAGACAGGAAACCAGGTGCTCACCGGTCAATTTGCCGCCTCCTCAAGGTTGCCACCGCTACCACGTGACGCGTTCGCGCCAATCGCGCACCTCCCCACCGGGAATCATTATTCAGATGCATCTCCCGGCAAAAGAAACGCTTGGTGCTTCACGTCCCATTGTCACGCATTTCATCAGATTGTTGATCACCGTGTAATCTCCCCCAAGCATCGCTGATCTTGACCCCCGCGTCCGGCACATGTTAGCGTCCGCCCCACTCCATCAGCTCACACCGAATCGATTTTCATTGATGGTCAGACGCTCAAGAAAACGTCGCACTCAGTCAACTTAAAGCCGGAGGAAGAATGCTCGAAATTCGCCGCTTGGGAGAACACATCGGCGCCGAAGTCACCGGCATCGACGTCAAGACGATGGATGACGCGACCTTCGCCAGTATCTATCAGGCGTGGCTGGATTGCGGCGTCCTCGTGGTGCGCGGCCAGGAACTGACGGCCGAGGATTACCTCGCCTACAGCCGCCGCTTCGGCACCATCATTCCGCATCCGTCGGCCAATGTGCCGCATCCTGAGCATCGCGAAATCACCGTCATGGGCATCGACAAGTTCGATGCCGAGGGCAAGGTCAAGATGCACATCTACCGGCGCGGCGCCGAGGCCTTTCATACCGACGGCAACTTCGACGAGGATCCTTACAAGGCCACGCAGCTCTACTGCCTCGCCGTGCCCAGCCGCGGCGGCGACACGCATTTCGCCAGCATGTACGCCGCCTACGACGCGCTGCCGGAGCGAATCAAGAAACGCCTGGACGGCGTCAAGGGGGTGTATCTGTATTCGGGCCGCAGGGAGTTCAATCCCGAATACATGAAGTCGGCGAACCTGAAACCGAGCCAGCCCATACGCCATCTGCTGCTGGGCACGCATCTGGAGACCGGACGCAAGGTGCTCTTC
>CANKAJ010000100.1 GCA_947479645.1 Betaproteobacteria bacterium
GCCCTTGTCCTTCAGCCAGCGGAACAGGCGGCGCAGCTCGGCGCGCAGGATGATGGTGTTGGACAAGCCGGAGAACAGCGTCTCGATGGTGTCGAGCACCACGCGCTTGGCGCCGATGGCGTCGATCGCATGCCCGAGCCTGATGAACAGGCCTTCGAGGTCGTACTCGCCCGTCTCTTCGATTTCGCTGCGCTCGATGTGGATGGACTCGAGCGACAGTTGTTTCTTCGCGACCAGCCCCTTGAGATCGTGCCCGAGCGAGGCAAAGTTCTTCTCCAGGTCGGCGACGCCTTCCTCGAAGGCCACGAACACGCCGGGCTCGCCATAATCCACGGCGCCGCGCACCAGAAATCCCATCGCCAGCAGCGTCTTGCCGCAGCCGGCGGCGCCGCACAGCAGGGTCGGCCGCCCCTTGGGCAAGCCGCCGACGGTGAGGTCGTCCAGACCCTGGATGCCGGTCGGCACTTTCGCCAGGGCTGGCAGCGGTTTGTCGCTTGGCTTTCTCAAGATCGCGGTTCCTTCCGAAGATATGGGCTAAAGACCTGCCAGGAACGCGCCGGCATCACACCGGCAGGCGTTGTGGGATTAACGGAACACCTGTGGGCAGCGGATGGGCGCAGGTGTCCGCGCGCCGGCAATGCTATTGCGGGGGGGAGGGCTAATTGCAGCAGGTCACTCAACCGCATGGCTTCATCCTTCCCAGGAGCGGACCACCTCTGAACAAAGAGTATTCACATTTGGCCAGCCTAGTCAACGGCGGCGCGGGGCTCCAGTACGTAACCAGGCCGGCCGAATCAATCGGTATCACAGCATCCTGCGCCGCATTGGTGATGCTACGAAGCAACGCCTCCCGCGCGTTCAAGTCTTCGTCGGATGCGGCAACTGTAATGAGCGAGTTTTGAACTTTCGTCAACATAATATTCACCCTTCCGTCTACTCTTCCCCTGTGATGAAAGCGGGTTCTCGCCCCATTGCCGGATTTGGAGAATATAACAACCTACATCGCATCCCGTAACGCTGAACAGATGGCAATTCGTCTTGCTTTTCGGTGATTAGAGGGCGCCCTTTGCCACACTGTGAACATAGCGCGCGCGTTTCGCAAAAAAACATCGCCGGAATGTTAGCTTTAAGCGCTGCAATGACTACCGACGCCTCCGAAACCGGCAAGTCAGTCGATCGTATATCCATAGCAATCTATGAGGAGGCATCCCGTTTCCGTCTCTCCAACGGTGATGCAATTGCAATGTTTTAAACAACATTTAGGTAATTTGTGCGGGCTGGATGAACATATTGCTACGAGCATCCAATCGTAAAAATGAAACATAACAGCGACTGGCTGGTTGTGGCCGTTATGCACAGTTCCCAATTATGAACAGTTGCAGGCTATGTATCATGAATGTGCTCTATGCCAGCGGCTCCTGAAGATGTCGTGCACACTTTGCATAATTACGGATGCGCAAACATGGCAGCCAAACAGCGTCAGGCTGAAAGAGCATCGTTGCGTCTCTGTTGTCATAGATGTCAATAGACTTCAGTTGACCAAACTTCCTTAGATTAGCGCTGCGGGTAATCACCAAGATTATGCACAGCAAAATTCCTGCCCTGCCTCGTTGGGATTGCGCCAACTACACATAACTGAAAACTGTGCATAACGACCCTGAGTCGCCCCCTAGGTTGCGATAAGCGAAACGCCCGCTTTCTTCAGCAGCAGGCAGTCGCAATTCCGCACCATAGGAAGTGGACTTGATCAAGGGGACTTTGAATTTGCAGAAACCGTCTCTGCGATCCGCGCAACAGCCTCGCATAGATCGTCCACCGTATCGGGTTTGTAGATCAGTTCACGTATGCCAGCGGCAGGTGCTTGCGCCCGCAGTTCCTCGGTTATGTATCCCGACGCCATCACTACTGGCAGATCAGGACGGATCTCCTTCAGTGCCTGCGCGACCTCCAACCCCGTCATTCCTGGCATGTTGTAGTCAGTCACCGCCAGATCAAACTGTTCAGGGTTGGCTCGCACCGCCGCAAGCGCCTCTAGCTGGTCGGTATAGCCGCTCACCCGATAGCCTTGGCGCTCTAATAGTCGCGACATCAGCAGGATGATCGCCTCTTCATCATCCACGTAAAGTACATGCTTACCCTTCCCGTCGATTCGTGCTCTATCCTGAGTATGTGCCGGGATAGCGGTGACTGGTGCGTCAACCGCAGGAAAGCAGATGTGGAATTCAGTCCCCAATCCAGGGGTGCTATTCACGTCTATGCTGGCCTCGTGCGCTTTCACGATTCCATGCACTACGGACAGTCCCAGCCCCGTACCCTTACCCTTCGGTTTGGTGGTGAAAAACGGATCGAAGATGTGTGAGCGAGTCGTCTCATCCATTCCTTGGCCGTTGTCCCTTACCGTGAGGCAGGCGTAATGGGCAGACTTCGAATCGCCCTTCGCTTCCCCTTGTGTATGAGCTTTGAGAAGAATCTCTATCTCACCCGGTCGCCCTTGATTTTGTACGGCATACACGGCGTTGCTGCACAGATTGAGCAAAATCTGCTTGATCTGATTCGCATCCGCCATCACCACAGGCGTATCTGACGCGCAATCGACGGTCAGATTGACTCCTGTAGGCAGGGTTGCACGTATTAAACGCGCAGACTCTATGACCGTTAAAGATAGCGAGGTCGGTTTGCGATCCAGCAATTGATGTCGGCTAAAGGCAAGGATCTGTTGCACCAGATCCTTGGCTCGACGGCTCGCCTTGCCGATTTCTTCCAAACTTACCAGTGCCTCGTGACCGGGGCCTACGTCCTGTCGCGCTAACGCTACATTGCCCAGGATCGCGGTTAAAGCGTTGTTGAAATCGTGGGCCACGCCACCAGCAAGCGTCCCCAACGCCTCCATCTTCTGGGACTCGCGCAGTTGCGCCTCCAGTTTGGTGTGCTCCTCTTCTGTCCGTTTGCGCTCGGTGATGTCCTGATGAAAGGCCAGGTCGTAACTCTGACCGGCAATACGAATCCTGCTAACAGTGACGCTCAGAGGAAAAGTGTGACCATCCTTATGGTGGTGTTCTACCTCAAAACGCACAATTTCCCCTGCTCGAATTCGTTCTAATACGTCGGCATGGGCCTCATACGCCTGCTCCTGAAGTACGTCCAATTTCCGAATGTCCATGCTTTTTAATTCATCGACTGTGTAGCCATGCATCTGCGCAAAAGCCTGATTGACTTCAGTCAAGACTCCATCTTCGGTCATCATGACAAGGCCTTCGTTAGCCTTGTCGAATAGGTCGTGATAGCGCTGTTCACTCTCGTGCAGCGCTTTTTCCCGATCAGTGATGGCTTCCAGCAGGCCATTAAAGCCGCCAATGAGTACGCCGACTTCGTCCTGCTTTGCGATGGGTAACGGTTGCAGTGGCCGGTTCGACTGCGTCTGCGTGGCCAACGCCTGGGAGGCGACATGCAACTGAGCGAGTTCGCGTCGTAACATCCACCAGGTCAGCCCACACGCCAACAGGCTGAGAACGATCGTCGCAAGCAACACGCGCTGCTGCATCGCGCGGACAGATGCAAAAGCTTCCGAAGTGGGCAGCGAGACCGTCACGTACCAATTTGCCAGAGGAATGCCTTTGGTCGAAGCCAGTCTCTCTTCGCCAAGCTGATGGACCAGAATTCCCGAGCCCTCGTAACCATCGACAAATCGGTCGATCAACGGGATGGCACCGACACCGAGAAGTGGCGCCATGACAAAGCGCTTTTCGCCGGCGGTAACAATCAATCGCCATTGCCGCGCGATAATCAGATAGCCGCCGGTTTTGCCGTACTTTCCGTTTGTGACCTTGTCAAGGAAATTGGGCTTGGACAAATCGGTCGGCCCGACCAAGACGCCTATCACCTGACCTGCCTTATCGCGAATAGGTACCGAAATCGGGAGACTCGGCGCACCGCGCACTACCCTGCCGGCTATGGGCTTGCTGACCCTGGCCTTGCCTTCCTTCAGCACCAGAGCGACGTGCTCTCTATCCGAGTAATTGGTGCCGACCCGTCCCGGAATACGGGGGTAATCCGCAAGCGCAACCCCGTCTTTCCCGGTAATGAAGACACCCACATTGAATAGAAGTGGAAGAATCGGTTTTTGTTCAAGATATTGCTGCAGGGCGGCCGGCTCATTGAGCAAGGGTGCGTCAATGCCTCTGGCGATAAGTTCCAGTGCGTCTATCCTGTTTTTCAACTCATCGTTGATCTCTCCAGCCATGAAGGAAACCGCGGAAAACTGCTGTTCGCTCAACTGGTGTTCGATGTCCTCGCGTAGCGTCCTGCTGATGTAGAACGCCAGAACCCAGATACTGCTTACAAGAATGGCCAGCATGAACAGCGTTACTCTGGTCTTTAGCGAATGCAATTGAATGAAGTTCAGATTCACGCAAGTCTTAGCCATCTGACACCTAGAAGGGCTAAACGGTGCGCCAGTTTGTTCCAAAAGCCCTTGATGTAGGTCAATATAGGCGAGGACTGAAAGCCAGTATGCGCAAATAGGCAGGACGAAAGCTCGAATTGGCCAGCGTCACCTTTAGAGAAAACAGTTCACCCAGCACAGATGGGGGCCGACCGCATCGGCCACGTTCCGTCGCTCAGGGCGAAGGCTGTATGCCAGGGTATCCGTTGATAGCGTTTCTGCAACTGCATCACATTGATGTGGCTACGCTGGCAACATTATGAAAAGTTTATGCCCGTGAATGTCGGCTGAAGTCGGCAGAATACTGAGCATGCCCGACATCAAGGAAAAACTGGACAGTCAGGGGCTGGATCCGCTCATCTCCAGTCCCGAACAGTTCGGTGCGTTGCTCAGAACGGATCTGGCCAAATACGCCAAGGTCATCAAGGCGGCCAACATCAAGGTCGAAGACTGATCAAGCCTCGCCGGGACTCCAATGCGCGGGCGTCAGCCAACCGCTTCCCAGTGTTCAAGCACCAGTTGCAGCATCTGCGCGCCATTGAATTCATTGACGCTGATGCGGTAGGCGGCGCGCACCGTTGCCGGCAGTGAATCGAGCGAATTGAACAGCATCGCTTCCAGGACCTTGTCGGCGCGCTTCAGTTTGAGCTTCAGATGCTTTTCGCCGACCACGCGCTGATTGACCACGCCAAACTCGTCAAGGAACATGGGCTGCGGAAAGCCCTGGCCCCAGATCTGCTCTTCCAGCAGGCGGGCCGTATTCAGGTTGAAATAGGCGCTCGCCAGTGAGCCATCCGTGTCGATGCGCTGCGCCAGCGCCGCTGGCGGCAGCATGTCGCGCACGGCGGTCTCGAACGCAGCGGTGAAGCGCGCCAGATTGCGCTCCAGTATGGTCAGTCCGGCCGCGGCGGCGTGTCCGCCGAATCGCACAATGACATCCGGTTCGCGCTTGGACACCAGGTCCAGCGCATCGCGCAGATGCAGTCCCGGGATGGATCGCCCTGAGCCTTTCAGTTCACCGTCGCTGGATATTTCGCTGACGTTGGCGTTGGCGTCGGCGTCGGCATCGGCACTGGCCCGGGCGAAGGCAATGGTCGGCCGGAACCAGCGGTCCTTGACGCGTCCGGCCAGGATGCCGACAACGCCCTGGTGCCAGGCCGGATCGAACAGGGCGAGCGTATGGCTGTCGCCGATGTTCAGCGTGGCCAGCATGCGTTCGGCCTGTTCGCGCATGTCGCCTTCGATGCTGCGTCGCTGGCGATTCAGATCGTCCAGGTTGCGCGCGATATTCAGCGCATGGCCGTAGTCATCGGTGATCAGGCATTCGATGCCCAGCGACATGTCGGTGAGGCGACCGGCGGCGTTGATGCGCGGGCCCAGCAGAAACCCAAGGTCAAAGCCGGCGGCACGGCGCGGGTCGCGCCCGGCCACCGCGAACAGCGCGCGCAATCCCGGCTGCAGCTTGCCCGAGCGCATGCGCTTGAGCCCCTGCGACACCAGGATGCGGTTGTTGCGGTCCAGCGGCACGACGTCGGCGACGGTGCCCAGCGCCACCAGATCGAGCAGCGCGGACAGATTGGGGCCGCTGCCATCGCCGAAGGCGCCGCGCCGCCGCAGTTCGGCGCGCAGGGCCAGCATCGTATAGAACATCACGCCGACGCCGGCCAGCGCCTTGCTCGGAAAGCCGCAGCCGGGCTGATTGGGATTGACGATGGCCGCTGCTGCCGGCAGCGTCGCGCCCGGCAGGTGATGATCGGTCACGATGACGGCGATGCCCAATGTGTTGGCCGCCTGCACACCTTCCACGCTGGCGATGCCGTTGTCCACGGTGACGATCAGGTCGGGCTGCAGTTGCGCGGCCAGTTGCACGATTTCTGGCGTCAAACCGTAGCCGAAGCGAAACCGGTCCGGCACGATGAACCGGACATCGGCGGCGCGTCCGTCGTGCAGTTGCATGGCGCGCAGCGCGCGCACGCCGACGGCGCAGGCGGTGGCGCCATCGCAGTCGTAGTCGGCAACGATGACAATCCGCTTGCCCTGTTCGATGGCATCGGCGAGCAGTTGCGCGGCGCTGGCAATGCCCAGCAGGTCGGGGGGCAGCAGTTTGTCCAGTGCATCGTCGAGTTCGCCGCGGGAGGTGATGCCGCGCGCCGCCGCCAGTCGCGCCAGCAGCGGGTCGAGGCCTTCGCGCACCAATTTGTCTTCGCTGCGAAGCGGCACCGGCCGGGTAAAGAGAACGGGCGTTGTCATGGTGGTATTGCGCCTGGGGTTGCGTGGATCATGAGTTCAGACCGTGGCCATGACATACGACGCCAGCGGCTTTCGACGTCGCCAGAATCGGCGCAGGTCCATGCGCGTGGTCTCCACGGCGATGCTGCCGTCGGCGGACAGGCAGTGGGTGGTCAGCATGCCGATGCGTCCGTCGCGCAGTGCTGCCAGCAGCGGCAGCAGCCAGTCGCGTTCCAGCGCGGCGACCCGCGTGGCCCATTCGGACAGCTCTCCATACGCGAAGGGAGCGCGCAACGCGTCCAGAAGCAACAGTACGTTTCCCGACTCCGGTGCCGTGCGCAACCAGTCCGTGGCACTTGCCGGCAGGGGTGCGGCAGCAGCGCCCGAGGCGGCCGCCAGACCGCGGGCCAGCGGGTCGTTGGCGAACACGCGCTCAAAGGGCCGCCCCGGCAGGTCGGCGCGTTTGCCGCCACCCCAGAACCAGATGCTGTTGAGCGGCAGTTCGCCGCGCGCTTCGCGTGCCTCGTTGACCGGATGCTCGTGCAGCAGCATTTGCGCTTCATTCATCAGCGCATGCCAGCGCATCGCCGCATCGCCCTTGGGGAGGTGCCTGGAGATTGGCTTCCCGCGGGCTTCTGCAAGGGGTGTCCAGTGCGTTTCGGGGGCGCTATCCAGTTGCGCATACCAGCGCTCGGGGTGTACCGGATCCAGTTGCAGCGCCGGCGCGAAATGCGCGTTGAAGCTGTCGGTCAGCGCGCGTGCTTCGGCGTCCGTGATGGCGAAGGCGGTGCTGTCGGCGAGCACCAGTTCATCGCGGTCGATGCGCAGATGAACCGGATCGGCACGCAACCAGCAGGCATCGGCGGGCTGCCGGCCATCGCCCAGCAGGCAGAAGGCGCTCCCGGCAGCGGCATCCTCCAGGCCGTATTGTTCGCACAGCCATGACTCCGTACTATGGCTCGGCGCAGACTGGTGCCGGCCCCTGGCGAGCAGCGTCTCGCCGGCGTCGATGCGGATATCGGCGCCGGGAATGAGGAGGTCGGGGACAAGCAGGTGTAAATGCATGGATGGCCAAGTCTAGCAGGTGCCCGGCTCGTTTCAGGCGGGCATGTATACTGGCGCGCAAAGCAGGCGCTGTCGGCAAAGCAACCCAGCAGTTTGCTGGTATCAATAGAAATGTCATTCTGAGGAGCGCAGCGACGAAGAATCCGCTTTTTCAGGTTGTTGATTCAAAAGCAACAGCAGATCCTTGCGAAGTTTATGCCCGTAGGGGTACTCAGGATGACAAGCATTGAGCGTAATACGGATAAATTCAAAAAACTGCTCAGGTTAGAAAACAAGGAGGAGTGTTCATCATGCAGCAGGTTCAACAACCCTTTACCGGACTCAAGGTGCTGGCAGTGGCCAGAGTGTTTGCGGCGCCGTTCGCCGCCTATCAACTGGCCCTGCATGGCGCAGAAGTCATCACCGTGGAAGACCCCGTCAAGGGCGACAGCACCCGCACCGCCGGTGGCAGCCATGCCAAGAAGCTTACCGAAGCGAAAATGGGCGTGGGCTATCTGGCGCATGCCTCCAACAAGAAGTCGCTGACCCTGAATCTGAAAGAGCCCAGGGCGCAGGCGATCTTCAAGCAGATGATCAAGGACACCGATGTCCTCATCGAGAACCTGCGCACCGGCGACATGGATCGTTTCGGGTTGGGCTATGAGGCGATGCAGGCGATCAACCCGCGACTGATTTACTGTTCGCTGACGGGCTATGGCCAGACCGGGCCGAAACGGCGCGATGCCGCCATCGACGTGGTGATTCAGGCCGCCAGCGGCATGATGAGCGTGACCGGCTCGCCGCAGTCCGGGCCGATGAAGGTCGGTCCGACCGTGGTGGACTATGCCTCGGGATTTTCGCTGGCACTGGCTATTACCACCGCGCTCTATCAGCGCGAGCGCACCGGCGAAGGCCAGCGCATTGATGTTTCCATGCTGGAGACGGCGCTGATCAGCATGAGCGCCGTGGTCAGCGATGTGCAGAACGCCGGGCTGGAGACCAAGCTGAACGGGAACCGCACCTCGGCCAACATGCCGATCAGCAATTCCCTGATGTGCAGTGATACCCATATCGTGGTGGCGGCCAGCTCGGACCTGCGCCGGCGGCGCTTTCTCACGGGCATCGGCCGCATGGACATGCTGGACGAGGCGCGCTTCGCCACGCCGGACCTGATGCGCGAGAATGCCGACGCCATGTACGAGGAAATCGAGAAGACCCTCAAGAGCAGGACTGCGCAGGAGTGGGAAGACATTCTCAATGAGGCGGGCGTACCCTGCATGCGGGTGTACAAGATCAAGGAAATCGTCGAGCATCCGCAGATCAAGGAGCGCAAGCTTTATCACACCTTTGAGCATGTGCCGGGCATCGACAAGCAGGTCACGGTGCCGCTGGCGCCTTACAAGCTGTCCAAGGGGCCGGCCATCGCCCATTCGGTGCCGGCACGCCTGGGTCAGCATACCGACGAAATTCTCAAGGGACTGGGGTTTGACGCAGCACAAATCCAGGAAATGCGACAGGCGGGGGTTGTGTAGTAATCGAGGCCAAGGCAAAAATGTATTGTCATTCCGAAGCCAACGGCTGAGGAATCCGCTGTTAAAAGCAGATTCCTCGCATGGCTCGGAATGACAGTTTGCAAGCTTGTTCTTCAGGCGAAAATACCGCCCCTTGATCAAGGGTGTCGGCGTCCGTAGGTGCAGCAATAAAAGGAGGAGTCAACATGGCGGGTACTTCAGTTCTGAATGGGGTGCGGGTAATCGATTTTGGTCAGTACATCGCAGGACCGATGTCGGCCATGTTTCTGGCCGATCAGGGCGCCGATGTCATCCGCATCGATCCACCCGGCGGGCCGCGCTGGAATACGCCGGCGAACGCCACCTGGAATCGCGGCAAGCGCAGCATCATGCTCGACCTGAAGAAGGAGTCCGATCGTGATATCGCGCGACGGCTGGTGGAGAGCGCCGACGTGGTGGTCGAGAATTTCCGTCCCGGCGTGATGGAGCGGCTGGGCCTGGGACATGCCGCCATGACGGCAGCCAATCCGCGGTTGATCTACTGCTCATTGCCTGGCTTCGGCCACGACGATCCGCGCGCCGGCGTCAGGGCCTGGGAGGGCGTGGTTGGCGCCGCCACCGGCGCCTATCGCGTCGAGTCATCCAAGGCGGCGCGGCCGGTGTATACCGTCATCCCGTTCTCGTCGGTGTATGCGGCTTTTCTGTCCGCGGTCAGCATCGCCATGGCGCTCAATGCGCGTGAACGCGGCGGTTTCGGCCAGCGCATCGAGATCCCACTCTTTGATGCCACCTTCACCGCACTGGGCGCGCGCGGACTCACCGTGCACAATCACCCGGAAGTGCCGCCGCCCTTCAACTGGTCGCGGCAATTGCCCACCAAGGACGGGCGCTGGTTCATGTACGTGTTCGGCAACAAGAAGTTCGAGACCTTTATCGACAAGATCGGCATGGCCGAACACCGCAAGGCCGGCTTGAGCCCCGAAGAACTGGGCAAGCGCTTTGACGACATCGGCCGCCAGCGCACCGCCAAGGAATGGGAAGACTATTGCGCCGAACTCGGCACCGAAGGCGTCATCTGTCATTCCAGCGCCGAGTGGTTGCAGCACCCGCAGGCGCTGGAGTCGAAGATCATTGCCGATTTCGACGACCCCGAGCTCGGAAAATTTCGCGGTCCCGGCATTACGCCGCGGCTGTCGGAAACGCCGGGTGCCATCCGCTCGCCACGGCCCAGGCTGGACGCCAATCGCGCGGAAATCCTCCAGGCGTTGTCCGAGAAGCGCGCGCTGCCTGCCGGCGCAACCGAAACGGAACTGCGCGCCGCGCTGCAGGGCGTCAAGGTCATCGATCTGTGCATCATCCTGGCCGGCCCGACCTGTGGGCGCACGCTGGCCGAATTCGGCGCCGACGTGATCAAGATCGACAGCCCGTATCGCGATCCGGTGCAGCGGCACAACGATATCAATCGCGCCAAGCGCAGCATCCTGCTCGATCTGAAGACCGAGGAAGGCCTGAAGATCTTCTGGCGCCTGGTCGATGAGGCCGACGTGGTGCTGCAGAATTTCCGGATGGGCATCGCGGAAAAACTCGGCATCGGTTACGAACAGGTCAAGGCGCGTCGTCCCGACATTGTGTATTGCTCGATGAACACCTTCGGCCATGTCGGTCCGTATGCCACGCGTCCGGGGCATGAACAGATCGCCCAGGCCGTGTCGGGCATGCAGGTGCGCTATGGCAGCAACAAGCCGGTCACCGCGCCGTTTGCCGCCAATGACTATGGCACCGGCCTGATGGGTTGCTATGCCGTGGCACTGGCGCTGCTGCACCGTCGGCGCACCGGCCAGGGCCAGAAGGTCGACAGCGCCCTCGCCTATACCGCGACCATGCTGCAGACCGCCTTGCTGCAGGACTATCCGGGCAAGCAATGGAATGAACCGCATGGCCAGGAAGCGCTGGGCTCGGGCCCCTTGTACCGGCTCTACGAGGCCAGCGATGGCTGGTTGTTCATGGCCGCGCAGGACGGGCTACTGCAGGGCTGCGCGGAACTGGCCGACCTCGCCGGTCAATCCGGCGCCGATCTGGAGAAGACGCTGGAAGTGCGCTTCAGCGGCCGCAAGGCGGATGAATGGGTGACGGTGTTGACCAGGGCGGGTATCGGTGCCCATCGCAGCAGCCGGGATTCTTTCGAGTTGATGGACGATCCGATCGTGCGTCAGCGCGGCCTGAGCATCACGCGCGAACACGACGAGATCGGGCCGGTCACCACCACGGGTCCGGGGCCGCGCCTGTCACGCACACCACTCGTGCCGGGGCGCCCGGCACCCAAGCCCGGTTCGGACGCCGCCAGCGTGCTGAAGGACATCGGCATGGAGAAGGAACTCGATCGCCTGGTCGCCGGGAAGGTGATCAGACTGGGGGGGATTACGCCGGGTTGAGGGCAGTCAAACGGTCCGATTCAAAAATTCTTGTCATTCCGAAGCTGTAGGCTGAGGAATCTGCTTTCGGATTTGATTGAACAGCAGATTCCTCGCGATGCTCGGAATGACACCTTTGCCAGCCTGCCACTTTGAAGTAAGGTCCATGGGCTCCAGCGAAGCTACTCTTCCGGCATCAGCGTGCGACTGACGCGGCTCAGCATCAGGTAGTAGCCGGCCATCACCACGGTATCGACCACGGCGTCGTTGCCGTAGCTGGCGCGCACGGATTCGAACAGTTCGTCGCTGACTTCCTTGCCGGTGCTGACCGCGTTTGACAATTGCGCCAGTTGGCGCATGCCCTCGGGCAGTTCCGCGAAGTTTCCCTGCTTCAAGGCGGCGACGTGCTGCGGCGAAATGCCGTACTCCAGGGCGAGCGGTTCATGCACGCGGTTCTCCAGTTCGAAGCCGATATGGAAGGTCGTGGCCAGCACGATCACTTCGCGCAGCGGCTTGGGCAGGGCGGAGTTGAAGCGGCAATGCGCGCCGACCTTGCCCACGCAATGCGCCGCGCCCGGTGAGGCCAAGAGCAACGCAAAGATGCGACCGAGCTTGCCATCGGGCAGATTGCGGTCGCGCTGGATTTCGAGCATGGCCTGGCGTTGTGGCGGGGTGGCGTTCTCAATGGTGACTGGCGTGAGTCGGTCTGACATGCATCCTCCGTGGGGGTGATGAGTGAATGGGTGGAAGTGTAGCGAAGTCTGTTCGCGGGCAGGGCGGCGCCGTGCTGATATGCTTGCGGCCGTTCCAATATGAATGAATTGGTGAAAGAGGATGAATATGCAAGCAGACGACGAGGCCAGCCTGTTGGTTGAGCGGGATGGCGCCATTGTCATACTGACGCTCAATCGGCCGCAGGCCAGAAATGCCATCGATACCGTTCTGACCGACAAATTGTGTGTCGCGCTGCGCGAGGCCAATGATGATCCTGCAGTGCGTGTGGTCGTGCTCACCGGCGCCGGCAAGGTGTTCTGCTCCGGTGCCGACATCAAGGAACTGGCGCGCATGGCCCAGACCGATGAAAAGCGGCTGCTGGATGCTTCCAACAGCCGGCTGGCGCTGTTTGCGCTGATTCGTAATCTGTCCAAGCCGGTGCTGGCCAGCGTGAACGGCATGGCCATGGGTGGCGGCTGCGGTCTGGCCATGTCCTGTGACCTCGTCATTGCCAGCGATGCCGCCGAATTTGCCTATCCGGAAGTCAAGCGCGGCCTGGTGCCGGGCACCGTCATCGTCAATCTGATCCGGCTGGTGGGCCAGCGCCAGGCGATGGATCTGGTGCTGTCGGGCCGCACCATCGGTGCCGTGGAGGCGCTGCAATTCGGCCTCTTGAACAAGGTGGTTCCGCATGCGCAGTTGCGCGAACAGACGCTGGCCTACGCGCGCACCTTTGCCGCCAACGACATGAACGCGCTGGGCGTGGCCAAATCGCTTTTTTACGAAGTCTGCGAACTGGACTATGAGCGCGCCCTGGAGCGCTCGCGCGACGTGAACCTGGCGACGCGTCCGGAAGGGGTATAGGTACACCGCGTTTCAAAATGAACACCCAGTGAGCCTGTCATTCCGAGCGTGGCGAGGAATCTGCTGTAGATTCAAACCATAAATCATCCCCCAAGGGGACTTCCTTCGGGGCGGATTCCTCACCCTCCGGGTTCGGAATGACAGTTCTTATTGAAACCTGTTCTTAGAGATGTACTAGCCTGCAATAATGCGACACGCTGTGTCACACTCCATTATTGCTGTCACAGTTGACTGAGTTTCTTCTGATCTTCCTGAGCAAAGAGCCCCCACGTTGAGTTTTCTGTCCGCCTACTACGAACTGCTGGTCGGTCTGCGCTACACCCGCGCGCGCCGGCGCAACAGCAGCGGCAATCGTTTCATTTCCTTTATCTCGATGACGTCCATGCTCGGCATCGCGCTGGGGGTGGCGGCGCTGATCGTGGTGCTGTCGGTGATGAACGGCTTTCAGAAGGAATTGCGCGTGCGCATTCTCGGGGTTGCTTCGCATGTGCAGATCACCGGGTCCGACAATCAACTGGCCGACTGGAAAACGGTGGCGGAGCGTGCCGCCGGGCATGCCTCGGTCAGGGCGGCGGCGCCCTATGTGAATGCGCAGGGCATGCTGTCCATGTCGGGCGGCGTGCGCGGGACCATCGTGCGCGGCATCCTGCCCGAGGCCGAAGTCAAGGTCGCCGAGATCGGCGAGCATATGCTGGCGGGCCGGCTCGATGCGCTGAAGGAAGGCGAGTTCGGCATCGTGCTCGGTTCGGAGCTGGCGCGGGCCGTCGGCGCGCGCATGGGCGAGCGCGTCACGCTGATCGCGCCGCAGGGCCTGGTCACGCCGGCCGGCGTGCTGCCGCGGTTGAAGCAGTTTCGCGTGGTCGGCGTATTCGAGATGGGCATGTTCGAATACGACTCGGGCCTTGCGCTGATTCATATCGCCGACGCGCAAAAGCTTTACAGCATGGCCGAGCAGGTGTCCGGCGTGCGCCTGAAACTCGACGACCTGTTCCAGGCGCCCCGCGTTGGCCGCGAGTTGCTGCCCCTGTTGAAGGGCGACTATTACGTGTCCGACTGGACGCGCAGTCACGCCAATTTTTTCCGCGCCGTGCAGATCGAAAAGAACGTGATGTTCATCATCCTCATGCTGATCGTGGCGGTGGCGGCATTCAATATCGTGTCCACGCTGGTGATGGCGGTGACTGACAAGCTGGCCGATATCGCCATCCTGCGCACGCTGGGCGCCAGTCCCGGCGGCATCATGCGCATCTTCATCGTGCAGGGTGTGCTGATCGGCGTGATCGGCACCTTGCTGGGCGCGGCCTTTGGCGTGCTGCTGGCCTTCAATATCGACACCGTGGTGCCGTTCCTGGAGCGGTTGTTCGGCATCCAGTTCCTCGCCAAGGATGTGTATTACATCAGCGAACTGCCATCGGACCCGCAAAAGAGCGACGTGATCTCGATCGTGCTGCTGTCGCTGGGTTTGAGTTTCCTTGCCACGCTGTATCCGAGCTGGCGCGCCTCGCGCGTCAATCCCGCCGAGGCGCTGAGGTATGAGTGAGACCGTGAACGCGCCGGTGAATGAGACTGCAAGCATCCTGGAATGCCGCGGGCTGACCAAGACTTATCAGCAGGGCAGGGTGGCGGTGCCGGTACTGCATGGCATTGACCTGCGTGTTGCGCGCGGCGAGATCGTCGCCATCGTCGGCGCCTCCGGATCGGGCAAGAGCACGCTGCTGCATCTCTTGGGCGGGCTGGACGCGCCGACTTCCGGTGAAGTGCTGGTGATGGGGCAGCGCATGGACGCGCTGTCGGAGGCCGGCAAGGGCCATCTGCGCAATCATTCGCTGGGCTTCGTGTATCAGTTTCATCATCTGCTGCCCGAGTTCAGCGCGGTGGAGAACGTGGCCATGCCGTTGCTGATCCGCCGCATGCCACCGGCGCAGGCGCATGCGGCCGCGGCTGCGGTGCTGCGCGAAGTCGGGCTGGGTGAACGGCTGGAACACGCCCCGGGCGAACTCTCCGGCGGCGAGCGTCAACGTGCCGCTCTGGCGCGGGCGCTGGTGACCGAACCCGCCTGCGTGCTCGCAGATGAACCGACCGGCAACCTGGACCGGCACACCGCGGAGCAGGTGCACGAATTGATGCTCGACCTGAACCGGCGCCGTGGCACCAGTTTCATCATCGTCACGCATGAGGCGGGGCTGGCCGGCAAGGCCGGGCGTGTCATGCGGTTGACGGATGGGGTGCTGACGGCGGAGTCGGGGGCGTCGGCCTAGATGCTGTTGATCTGCTGAAGACTGGCGTTGCCAACGAGCACGTGATGAGTCTGGAAATCCAATTTACCAGCCCGTTTATGCCCTGAATTTGCCGAATCGGGAAGTGATGAGGCCGGGGCAGGTGACGCTGGACTGCTCTTGCAATCGAAAAATGATTACCTTCAGATTGAGAATAAGACCTCTACTTTAAGATAGATTTCAGTCGAATTAATATCATATAGCGATTCTGAAAGATGCTGAAACTGTACCTCTGGTTCTCGAATGCTCTCACGGAGGGAATGCGCATCGGCTGCTGTGGTTCCCACAGCAGGTCAGCGTAGCGCTGTGCCGCGGGCAAAAAAATCAGAGCTGGCTATCGGTTGATCTCCACGAGGGGGAGAAGTGGGGTAGCGGAGATCTGAAATTCTTGAAACGCCGAGTTTCTGAGGTCCAGTCAGGTTTTCAGGATTCGAGTTTTGCAAATTATGCTGCCCCCTGCGTTCCCCTGACCGAATCCTGGAAAAACCGATGCTAACCTCACTCAGGCTTGATACCTGCATTAGTGATGACGGACTTCCAGATTGAAAAATCCTTTTTGACGCGTGCCGCCAGATCGTCGGGCGTACTGATCGATGCTCTCATTCCCAACGTTGTGAGGCGCTGAACCATATCTGGTGCGCTCATCATTGCATTCACTTCGGTATTGAGACGAGCCACTATCGATGTCGGCATTTTTGCCGGCCCGAAGAGGCCCATGAATCCGACCACTTCATAGTTTGGCAGGGTGTCACGAATGGGGGGAACACCTGGCATGAGGGGGTCCGTGGTTCGTCCAGTAATTCCGATCGGCCGTAATTTTCCGCTTTGAACCAGGCTGAGGACCTCCGAGATCGTACCGAACATCCAATCGGTATGGCCTGCGACCACATCGGCCAGCGCTGGGCCACTGCCCTTGTACGCCACATGAACAAGCCGCAAATCGGCCTGTGCACCCAAGAGCAGGCCGGCAAGATGTTGACTCGATCCGGCTCCTGCCGAGCCATAGTTGAGGCCATTGGGTTTGCTGCGTGCAAGTGCCAGGAATTGCTTCATGTCTTGAACTGGAAGCGATGGATTGACAACCAGCACGAGCACATATTCATTGAGAATCGCGATCGGCGTGAAATCCGTGACTGGATCGTAAGGCACCTTGGAAAGAAGGTGTGGTGTGATGGTGTGCGTCGCTGAGTTGCCAAGCCCAACGACATATCCATCGGGCGGTGAGTGGGCAACACGAGCAGCTCCGATTGAGCCGCCCCCACCACCGATGTTTTCGATGATGACGGGTTGTCCCAGGCGTTCGCGCAGCTTCTCCGCAATAGGACGACTGATAATATCAGTGGCACCGCCAGGCGGGAAAGGCACAATATATTTTATGGGCTGGCTAGGCCAACCCTGAGCTAAGCTTGGAGTCGGAGCGCTACAGAGAAATACGAAAACGCTTGCAACTACGCTGAATAACTTTGCCGAAGTAGCAATAAAAACCTTGCTTTGCCGCCACCACGCGCGTTTGATGTCTAATATGGGGAGCAGGACATTTTGGGGCATGCGATTCTCCAGAGTTGTGACTCATGCGAGGATACCTACTTGCACTTAAAGTGACAGCATTGTCAAATGGACCGCCAGGTTCTTCAAGCGAACTGGATTTAAGACCAAGCCAATAGTACAGGATGAAATTATGTATAAGAGACTGACTTTGTTTCGCCGTAAGAATGGCATGTCAATTGAAGAGTTCAAGCGCCATTGGAGCGAACATCGACCCATGGCAGCGGACGTTCCAGGCTTGCGACGTTTTGTGCTGAATTACATTCAAAGCGAACCATTTGGCCGACCAGGTGTCGAGGACTGGGATATCGGGCTTACCGACGGTATTGCAGAGACCTGGTGGGACAGCGAACAAGCTTACACCAAAGCGCTCCAAACCCCTGAACTGCAAAGATGGTATGCGCATGGCGCATCCTTCATTGGCCAGCAGAAGACTTATTGCATTGAGGAAGACGTGGTGGTTTCACGCTAAAGCCGATATCAATCGTATTCACGAACGGCGTGCCAGCCGACTCATTGCAGCAGGTTGGTGTCAGGGCGTTACGGCGGCAGTATCCTCTGCGCTTTCAGTCGTGTGAACACGCGTTCAAAAGTACTGTAGGTATCTTCGAAGTCCTGGAATCCGAATTTGCGTAGTTTCAGCGTGTTGACGATGCGGTCATCGGGAAAATTGGGAGCAGATAAGGTTCAAAAATATTGTTACCAATCACGAGCCAAGCGGACGCTATCGGGTTGGCGCTGATGATCTGATCAAATTGCCTGGATGCACCAGTTTAGGTTAGGCGTCTTGATGCCGAGTGCTATCCTGACTTCAGGGTAGGCACTGAAAAGATGTACATTGCCGAATCCGAGACGGAAAAGTAGCCTTTGTAAACAATTGGAGGATTTATGCGATTGATCTTGGTTTGTTTGCTTACGGTCATCAGTGTGGCCCCGGTCTTTGGGCAAGGCGTTGCATATCCTAACAAGCCTGTTCGAGTGCTGGTGCCTTACGCGCCCGGGGGGGGCGCGGATGTGATGAGTCGACCTATTTTCCAGAAGCTCGGCGAAGTGCTGGGCCAACCATTCTTGGCTGACAATCGCGGCAGCGCGGGCGGCATCATCGCCGTGGAAACCGTTGCCCGAGCAGCTCCCGACGGCTATACGTTACTGCTTGGTTCCGGCAGCACCCAGGCGATCAACCCCAGTCTGTTTACCAACTTGCCTTATGAATCACCCAAGGATTTCTCACCGATCACGATGACCGTAAAGGCTCCATTGGTGCTGGTGTCAAACAGCAAATTTCCAGCTCGCACAGTGATGGAGGCGATTGCCTACGGCAAGGCCAATCCAGGAAAGATCAACTTCGGGTCATCTGGCGCTGGTTCCGAACTTCTGGCGATGGAGATGTTGCAGCAAATGGGGGGGTTCAAGGTTCAGCACATTCCATTCAAGGGTAGCGGTCCTGCTTTTACGGCTGTATTGGCCGGTGATGTCGATATGTTCCTGGTCAATGTTGGCGTCGTGACCTCTGCTTTGAAAGAGGGACGCGTACGTGCGCTGGGGAATGGCGCCTTGCTGCGACTTCAATCAATTCCGGATGTGCCCACAATAGACGAGGCGGGGCTGAAAGGGTACGAGGCTGTTGTTTGGTACGGATTGCTGGCGCCGGCCGGCACGCCCAAGGCAATCATAGACAGGTTGAACGCTGAAACAGTGAAGATTCTCAAACTGCCGGAAATGACCAACCAATTTAATGTGGTTGGCGGATTTGCGGCTGGCAATACGTCTGAACAGTTTGCCGACCTGATTCGACGGGAAATTGCGATGTGGGCCAAGGTCGTCAAGTCTGCAGGCATTCAACCGCAAGCGCTTTGAATGTTGGCTGGAAAAAATGGGGAGCATAGTCTGCCTTTTCGCCTGAATCAGGATCTGTAGAAAAACGCTGCTCTCAGACGCAAGAACTATCATTTTTCCATCCGGGAACTTTTTTGACAGCCGGTTAGCTCGCCAGGAAGGAAAGGCATGCAGCCTTCAGAAGTTCGACGTGTCAGACGCGCTGTAGCGATCGCTTTTACGGCACTGATCGCTGCTGATTCGATCCTGTTGTCGGGAAACGCCTTCGCACAGGACAAATACCCTGCAAGGCCCCTGGTCATCGTCGTCCCTTTTGGCGCTGGTTCGTCTACCGATGTGAGCGTGCGAATGCTTGCGGCCAGGGTGCAGCCGCGCTTTGGTCAGCCCGTTCTCGTCGAAAATCGCGCGGGCGGAGGTGCAACGATAGGGCCAGCCTATGTGGCCAAATCCAGGCCGGATGGCTACACCATCTTGAATGGCACGACCAGTGGCATTGCAGCGGCACCTGGTATGGTGAAGTCATTATCCTACGATCCGATTCGGGATTTCTCCGGCATTACGGTGATCGGAGAGCAATACACCGTGCTATTGACGCGCGGCGAGTTCAAGGAACTGTCGTTCCCACAGTTTCTGGAAAGAATTCGCAAGAACCCGGAACGCTTCGCGATCGCCGGTCAAAGCGCGTCCTACCAGATTCTGAACCAGATGATGACAGATGCCGCCAAACTCACCCATACCTACGTGCCCTATGCCGAGGTAGGGCGAATGATGAACGACTTGTGGGGTGGACGCCTGGGTGGTGCTATGGTGACGCTCAGTCTCGCGCTTCCTGCACACAAGTCCGGACAGGGCTACATCGTCGCAATATCCGCGACGGAGCGCATGCCTGGCCTGCCGAAAACGCCAGCCATGGCGGAAACGCTGCCCGGTGCCCATCTCAATTCCTGGTCCGGCTACTTCGTGCCGGCCAGGACGCCGCGCCCAATCATCAATATCCTGCATGCGCATATGGCTGAAGCGGTGAGGGATCCCGAGATCCTGAAGCGCAATGAAGAGGGCGGCCGGCCACTGTTCCTCACACCCGAGGAAACCGATGCCTACGTGCGCAAGGAGGTTCCACGCTGGACGGCCTTGCTGAAGGCTGCCGGTATCGAGCCTGAGTAAGCCTGCTCCCTCCCTATCCCGCCCCCGCGTTGCAGGGGGGGCGCAATGGCTCCTTTAAACTACTCGCGTATCCCCAGTCGCGCCGCCAGTTTTTCATACAGTTCGTACTGTTCATGCACGAAGCGTTCGGTGTCCGCGGCAGAGCGGATGGCGGGGACACCACCGAGTTTTTCGTTGCCGGCGATCCAGTCGGGGTCGCGCGCCAGTTTGCCCAGAGCTTCGCTCCAGCGCTCGACCACTTCTTTGGGCAGGCCGGGCGGGCCCATCAGCGCTGACCAGGCGGCCAGTTTCTCCATGTCGGGCCAACC
>CANKAJ010000101.1 GCA_947479645.1 Betaproteobacteria bacterium
TCCTCTTGGCCGCCGGACTCACGCTGGTGTTCGGCATCATGGACATGATCAATCTCGCGCATGGTTCGCTGTACATGTTCGGGGCCTATTTCATGGCCATGGCGGTGCAGGCCACCGGGTCCTTCTTCGCCGCCCTGGTCATTGCGGCGCTTGCCACCGGTGTGCTGGGCATGCTGCTGGAGATGGCAGTGCTGCGCCGCCTTTACCAGCGCGACCATCTTTCCCAGGTGCTGGCCACGTTCGCGCTGATCCTCATCGCCAACGAACTCGTGCGCATGATCTGGGGCCCGCAGCCCATCATGCTGGCTCTGCCGGCGGCATTGTCGGGCCCGGTGGAAATCATGCCCGGATTGCCTTATGCGTCCTACCGCCTGCTGATCATTGGCGTGGGGCTGGCGGTGGCGCTGCTCTTGTACTGGCTGGTGGTGGGCACGCGCGCGGGCATGCTGGTGCGGGCCGGGGCTTCCAATCGCGAAATGGCCATGGCCATGGGCACCAACATCCGGCTGCTGTTTTCGCTGGTGTTTGGTGTCGGGGCCATGCTGTGTGGCGTGGCTGGTGCTCTGCTCGGTCCGCTGCTGGCGGTGCAGGTTGGCATGGGCGAGGAAATCCTCATCCTCGCCTTTGTCGTCGTCGTGATCGGCGGCATCGGTTCCATCCGGGGGGCGCTGGTTGGCGCACTGCTCGTCGGCATGGTGGACACGGTCGGGCGCGCCTTCCTGCCCATGCTGCTGCGCGAATTCCTGCCGCCCCAGCAGGCGGGGGTTCTCGGGCCGGGATTGGCGTCCATCCTCATTTATCTTCTGATGGCCCTGGTCCTGTTCTGGAAGCCGCAGGGCCTGTTTCCGGCCAGGGGCTAGCATGAGGGCTAGCATGAAGGCTGGCTGGCGGCTTGCTGTGGTGATCGCGGTACTGGTCGGATTGCCGTTGCTGCTGCAGGCCGCCGATCAGGGCTTTTATATCGGGTTTGCCACACGCATGCTGATCTATGCGCTGGCGGCCGCCAGCCTCAACTTCATTCTGGGTCATGGCGGCATGTTGAGCTTCGGCCATGCGGCCTTTGTCGGCGCCGGCGCCTATACCGTGGGGATACTGGCGGCCGAGGGGGTGACCAATGCCTGGGTTGCCTGGCCCTCGGCCATGCTGGTGGCCGCGCTGGCGGCGCTGGCGATCGGGGCGATGTCGCTGCGCACGCGCGGGGTGTACTTCATCATGATCACGCTGGCGTTTGCACAGATGATGTATTACATCTTTGTCTCGTTCAAAGCCTACGGCGGAGATGACGGTCTGAATATGGCCGGCCGTTCGGTGATCGGCATGGGGCTGGACCTCAAGGACGAATTGACCTGGTACTACCTGTGTCTTGGGTTGCTGATACTCGTTGCGGGGTTCCTCAATCGCATCGTTGATGCGCGCTTTGGCCGTATCCTCGAGGCCATACGGGTGAACGAGACGCGCATGGAGGCGGTGGGTCATGCCACCTTCGGCCGGCGCCTGGCGGCCTTTGTGCTGGCCGGTGCGGTTGCCGGCCTTGCCGGTGCCCTGCTGGCCAACCACGCGGGATTTGTCAGCCCCAAGCTCATGCACTGGACGCAGTCGGGCATGCTGATGGTCATGGTCATCGTCGGCGGCGCCGGCCATCGTTATGGCGGACCCATCGGCGCCGTCGTGCTGCTGGGGCTGGAGGAGGTGATGGCCGAATTCACCCAGTATTCGCAACTGGGGGTGGGCCTCGTGCTGCTGGCGATTGTGTTGTTTGCACCGGGCGGGCTGGCCCTGATGTTCGGCAACAGGCGGCAGGCATGAGCACGCCGGTGCTCGATGTCCGTGGTCTGTCCAGGCACTTCGGGGGGCTGCAGGCCAATGCCGACATCAATCTGGCCGTGCGCGAGGGCGAAGTGCATGCGCTGATCGGGCCCAATGGCGCCGGCAAGACCACCTTCATCGCCCAGTTGTCCGGGCTGCTGCGCCCGGATGAAGGTCATGTCCTGTTCATGGGTGCGGACATCACGCACATGAGCGCGCACCGGCGCGTGCATGCCGGGCTGGTGCGTTCCTTCCAGATCACCAGCATCTTTCCCCCGTTCAGCGTGCTGGACAATCTTGCCCTGGCCCTGCGGCAGGACGCGTCGCCCGGTCTTTCGGATTTGCTTCGCCCGTGGCGCGCGCACGCGGCGCTGTTCGAGCAGGCAAGGCAGATTGCGGCACAGGTCGGGCTGGCGGGGCGCGAGGCGCTGGCCGCCGGTGCCCTGGCGCATGGCGAGCAGCGCCAGCTCGAAGTGGGATTGGCACTGGCGACCCGGCCGCATCTGCTGTTGCTCGATGAGCCCATGGCCGGACTGGGACCGGAGGAGTCCGAGCGCATGATTGGACTGCTGATGGGCCTCAAGGGCAGGCTCTGCATGCTGCTGGTCGAGCACGACATGGATGCGGTATTCCGGTTGGCGGACCGGATTTCGGTGCTGGTGGCAGGGCGCATCCTGGCCTCCGATGTGCCCGAGGTCATCCGCATCAACCCGGACGTGCGCCGGGCCTATCTGGGCGATGAGATTGGCTGACCGATCGGCTGACCGTTCGACTGACATGACGACCCTGCTCGAAGTCGAGAACCTCGAAGCCGCCTATGGGGTGAGCCAGGTGCTGTTCGGCCTGTCCTTCAGCATTCGCGAGGGCGAAGTAGCCACACTGCTGGGGCGCAACGGCATGGGCAAGACCACCACGGTGCGCGCCATCATGGGGCTCACGCCCGCGTGTGCCGGCGTGGTGCGCTTTCGCGGCGAGGCCGTGCAGGGCTGGCCGGCCGATCGCATCGCGCGCGCCGGCATCGCGCTGGTGCCCGAGGGACGGCAGATCTTTCCCAACCTCACCGTGAGGGAGAATCTCGTCGCCTTTGCCGCCAACCGCAATGGCCGCGCCAGGCACGATGGCCGCGCCATGCCCTGGACCCTGGAGCGCGTGTACGCGATATTTCCGCAGCTTGCCGAGCGTGCCCGCAACATGGGCAACCAGCTCTCCGGCGGCGAGCAGCAGATGCTGGCCATTGGTCGCGCGCTCATGACCAATCCGCACCTGCTCATCCTCGATGAGGCCACTGAAGGGCTGGCCCCGCTGATGCGCGAGGAAATCTGGCGCTGCCTGGCCGGATTGCGGGCGGCCGGGCAGTCCATGCTGGTCATCGACAAGTATGTCGAGCGCCTCATCGGATTGGCCGACCACCACTCGCTGATCGAGCGCGGGCGGGTGGCCTGGCAGGGCAATTCGGCGCAACTGGCGGCTGATCCGGAATTGTGGCATCACTATCTGGGTGTCATGGGGCCCGGTGAGAGGTAATACGGTGATGAACCATCCCATCGATGAGCGACTGGAAGCGGCCTACAACGCGCGGGCGGCCATCCCGTCGCATCCGGCGGTTTTTGCCGAATGGCGCGAACGCAGCGAGAGGACACGCTCGCGTCTGCCGGGATTGCTGGACCTCGCTTATGGGGCAGACCCTTCGGAACGCCTGGACCTGTTTCCGGCGGGTGCGGATGCACCCCTGCATGTGTTCATCCACGGTGGCTACTGGCAGGCCATGGACAAGGCGGATTTCAGTTTCCTCGCCGAGGCCTGGCACGCGCGAGGCGTGGCCTTTGCGGTACTGAATTACGGCCTGTGCCCGACAGTGACGCTCGATGACATCGTGGCGCAGATGCGTCGCGCCCTGCCGTGGCTGCAGGCGCATGCAGGCGAACTCGGGCTGGACCCGGCGCGGTTCCAGGTATCGGGGCATTCCGCAGGCGGGCATCTGGCGGCCATGCTGCTCGCCACCGACTGGTCGCATCGGGGAGGCGGCCTGAGCATGGCGCCCATCCACAGCGCGGTATCCATCAGCGGTCTGTTCGACCTGGAGCCGCTGCGTTACACCAGCATGAATGAAAAGGTGGGCATGGATGCTGTCGTGGCGCAACGCAACAGCCCGCTAGGCATGCGACCCGCGGTGGACGCGCCATTGCTGCTGGCCGTGGGCGAACACGAAAGCGCAGACTTCCATGCCCAGTCGGACCGGCTTGAGCAGCGTTGGGGCGCGTATCTGAGCCAGGTGCGTCGCATGAACCTGGCGGCCTGCAACCATCTGCAAGCGGTGGAGGAACTGGGACGCGCAGGCAGCGATCTGTTCTGTGCGGCGACAGGCATGCTGGCCAATTCCTGAGTTGTCGCAGTTGCAAGCGGCGCTCAGGACCTGGCTGGATTTATGGCGGAATCAACGCGAGCTGCCGGAACAAACCAACACAAGTCCTGACTTTGTCCGAGTTTAGCGTGCCCAACCAGGGGAACCTTCATCGCCCTGCTTAAGCAAACTGTAGTTCAATCTTGCCGGCGCGGCGGCGTACAGGTCCCACGACAATCTTCACGTCGTGACCCAATTTGGCCACCAGTTCCAACAACTTGGCTTCGCTGACGCCGCGAAACTGACCCCGGGTAATGCGCGATATCTTTGACTGATGGATGCCGAGCAGTGCGGCGGCCCCGGCTTGCGTCAAGCGGCGCGCTTTGATCGCGCGCGCAATTTCGCCGGCAAGCTGTGACTTTCGTTGCATTTCTGCCGCGTCGGCATACCCCAAGTCGGCATAGACGTTGGTGCTACCTTCTTCGATGCTCACTTCGTTGCGCTGGCTCATCATCGTGCTCCTTGCTGTGCTTGCCAAACATCGTAATCCAGCTTTGCGGCTTTCAGCCGCACGTTGATCAGTGCCAGATCTTCCTTGGGTGTCTTGATACCGCTCTTGGATTTCTTCTGGAAGCAATGCAGAACGTAAATCCATCCAGCGAATTTGACCGTGTAGACTGCACGATAGGTATCGCTGCGATAGTCTTCGACCACTTCCAACACGCCAGCCGAGCCAAATCCGCTCATTGCCTTGGCATCATGGTGCTTTCCCCCCGCTTGCGCCAGGTCGATTGCGTGCCCGAACACGTCTTTGACTTCCTCTGGCATGGCGTCAAGATCGCGTTTGGCAGAGCCAATCCATTTGAGGGGCTTGCGAGGCGACTTCGACATTTTTCGCATTATGCCCATTCAGGCATAATCATGTCAACGCCCACTTAATCTTGAATCGACATTGCCCTGAATGCGATTTCCTTAAACGATTGCAGGCATAAAGCTGTTGAGAAGGACGATCTCAGCCTCCTAGCGAAGCGTCCACAAGCGGCAGGCTACCAAGCCTGTCAATGCTGAATTGCAGGCCGCGTAGATTTCAACCGCTCCAGGTTGGCCGATCGTGAGTTGTCCTAACTGGAAAGGGCAACTCAGGAACTGGCTGGATTTATGGCGGAATCAACGCGAACTGCCGGAACAAACGCATCGGAAAAGCACGCGTCCGGCTCCAGCCCGTGTGCGAGGAATGCGGGCTGCGCGGCTTCTACCATCCTGATCGAGCCACAGGCATAGATTTCATTACCCGACAGATCCGGGAAGTCTTCGAGTATCGCTTCATGCACGAGACCGTTGCGGCCGTTCCACTCATCCTCGGGCTGTGGCTCTGACAGCACCGGGATGTAGCTGAAGTTGGCGTGCTCGCGTTGCCATTGCTCGGGCAGTTCGGGCAGGTAGAGGTCGCGCCGGCGGCGCACGCCCCAGTAGAAAATCAGCTGGCGTTTGAAGCCGGCTGCGAAGGCGTATTCGAGCATGCTCTTCACCGGCGCGAAGCCGGTCGCGCCGGCAACCAGAATCAGCGGCTTTTCCCCGTCACGCATGGCCGAGGCACCCAGCGGCCCCTCGAAGTGGATGGTGTCACCGACCTTCATCTCATTGAACACCAGCGGGGTGAAGCGCCCGCCGGGCTGCAGTCGGATATGCAGTTCGATCAGGTCCGACTGTCGTGGCGCGGTGGCGAACGAATAGGCGCGGCGCTCGCCGTCGTCGAGGATGATGTTGATGAACTGCCCGGCCTGAAACGGCACGCTCTCACCCGCAGGCAGCCGCAGCGTCACACGCATCACATCGTGCGCCAGTTTGTCCAGGGTTTCGACGCCGGCAGTGTAGAGCCGGGCATGCTCACGTCCGGCTGCGCCTTCCTCATACTCGACTTCAAGGTCGCTCTGTGGCATGGCGCAACACAAGAGCAGTTTTCCCTCGGCGCGCTCGGCGTCCGACAGCACATTCTTGTGGTACACGCCGTAATCGACAGTGCCGTTCAGCAGCACTCCCTTGCACACGCCGCAGCCGCCATTGCGGCACTCGAACGGCATCGGAATTCCCTGGCGCAATCCGGCATCCAGCAGGGTTTCGCCTTCACGCACGCTGACCGTTCGATTGCCCGGATGCACCGTGAGCTGCATTTCGGACTCCCGGCTGCGGCGTCGCGGTGGCAGCCAGGGGGCCAGCAGGAACAGCAGGGCGGCGGCGCCCACCAGCCACCAGAGCTTGAGCGGCGACCATTCGTAAATCAGCGGATAGGCGGCCAGGTAGAACCAGTCCAGCGCCAGCTCGGCGGATGCCTGGTTCAGGTTGGCCGTGCCCTGGCTGAGGGCCGGATGAACGATGGCCAGTACCAGCAATGTCACCAGCGTGGCGAGCGCGATGGGCCGGGGTGGCAGCGTGCGCGCCCGCGGCACGCGCTGGGTGTGCACCCAGAGCAGCGCCAGCACGGCGAGCGGGATGCCGATGTGCATGAATGACAACAACGAGAAGAACCGGTCGGTGATGTTCTCGGGCAGGATGAAATTTCGCACCAGCACGCCGCGAAAGACCGGCAGCGCATCCAGCCACTCGGCGGTCGCAATGGTGACGAACTGGGCGGTGCGGTCCCAGGGCAGCATGTAGCCGTTGATGCCCGAGGCGAAGATGAAGCCGAGCAGCACCACGCCGGTGATCCAGGAGAAGGCGCGAAACCCGCGATAGCGATCGAAAAAGAAATGGCGCGCCAGATGCAGCAGCATGGTGATCACCATGGCATCGGAGGCGTAGCGATGCAGGCTGCGCATGATCCCGCCGGCGTACCACTGCCCGTGCGTCATTTGTTCGACCGAGGCATAGGTCTTGTCGATGCCGGTCTCGTAGAAGGCATAGATATACAGGCCGCTGGCCACCACCAGCCAAAACAACCAGTAGCTGAGCGCGCCCAGGTAATAGAGCGGATTGATGCGCTCGCCGAACAGCCGGTTGAAGGCGGCTTCGACCTGCAAGAACAACCATTGGCCCGCGGCCTGGATGCGTTTCAACATGCTGAATGGGGAATGGTCATGATTGCCCGAACATACCGCGAGTTTTGTTTTCCGAACATGAACTGCATCATGGAAAACACACGTGGCCGTGTTCGTCGTCGAGATTGCTTGTCTGTTGGTGCGGCGTGTCTGCGCGCGATCCGCGCGGGCAATCAAGGAAACTGGTGCGAATGAAGCGGAGACCGGCGCGTTGTGTTGCGCCGCACCACCTCGTGCTTGTCAGTCGCCGCGATCCCGAATCGGGAATTTCTTGAACGAGATCAATTTTTTTTGTCCCTAAATAGAGGATTGTGACGTCGGGTGTGAACCTGCCTCGCAGAACATGCGAGGCAGTCAGCGCGAAACCATTCCCGGGGGCAACCGCCATGCAATACGCAGTCACAGCATCAATGAACCGCCGAAACATCAGTGCAGCGCGCTGGTTATTGGGCGGGGCAACGCTGATGTTGGCGTTGGCGTTGGCGGCTCAGGTGTGGGCCCAATGGATGTTGGCGCTTCCAAAAACTGCAGACCTGGACGCATTCATCTGCATTCTCTTTTATCTGTCACAGACCTGTTCGCCCTGAACCGAATTCCCTCGATTCGCAATGCATGTCAAAAGGAGACTCAACATGTCAGACGTCACCGCAGCAGCCACTCCCGAAGAGGAGCGAGTTCCGGCCATGCAGCAGGTTCTGGAAAACCCGTTCCTGCTTTTGTTTCTCGGCGTCGTGATGCCCACGGTGTTCTACATCGTCTGGGGCGTAATGGAAATTATCAGTATCCCGATCGCGAAGTAAGCCCGATAAGGGATTTTTGTCAGAAATGACTATAAAGGAGAAAACCGAATGAGCGCGATACTACCGCCGGGACAGAGATTGTGGTGGAAGCAGCCGCTGGACCGGGTGGAGGTCACCTGGATCCTGATCGCCTTCACCTGGTGCATGGTGATGTTTTTCATGATGCCGTACTGGCATGTCTATGGAAAACAGAACCTGTCCACCGAAACCTACCGAACCACGCCGGAAGCATTCGCCAAAAAAGCGCAGGCAGTCATCGATCAGTACACGGTTCGCACCGAGACCGACGAGAAGATTCCGGTGGTGCATCCGCCGGCGGGCGCCGATGTCTTTCTGATCGCGCGACTATGGTCCTGGCAACCGATCCTGGAACTGGAGGTGGGGCAAACCTACCGACTGCACCTGTCGGCGATGGACTATCAGCACGGGTTTTCGCTGCAACCGGAGAACATCAATATCCAGGTTCTTCCCGGATATGAGCATGTCGTGAAAATCACGCCGAATCGTGCCGGCACCTACGCCATTATCTGCAACGAATTCTGCGGCATCGGCCACCACAAGATGGTCAGCAAGCTGTACGTGAAATAGGGGAAATCATGGCCAACTCTGAACAATTCCGTGTTTGTCCGCGCACCGGTCTGCAGTATCACAAGTCAGCCGAGGCGCTAATCAAGGCGAATGCCTTTGTCGCTGTGGTGTTTCTGCTGATCGGCGGCCTGCTGGCGCTGGTGATTGCGCTGACGCGCTGGCAGGCTATCCATCTGGTGCAGGCCGACACGTTCTACATGCTGCTCACGGCGCATGGCCTGGACATGCTGGCTTTCTGGGTCATTTTCTTCGAGATCGCAGTGCTGTACTTCTGCTCCTCGACACTGTTGCGCTGTCGCCTGGCGACGCCGCGGCTGGCCTGGGTCGGGTTTGCGCTGATGCTGATCGGTTCGGTCATGGTGAACGTCACCGTGTTCAAGGGCGATTCCACCGTGATGTTCACGTCCTACGTTCCGTTGCCCGGGCACTGGTCGTTTTATCTGGGCTTGATCCTGTTCGCGGTGGGTGCGCTGATCGGCTGCTTTATCTTCCTGGGCACGCTGGTGGTCGCCAAGGCGGAAAAGACCTACGAGGGTTCGATTCCGCTGGTGACATTCGGCGCGCTGACGGCTTGCATCATTGCCGTATTCACCATCGCCTCGGGGGCGATTATCCTGATCCCGACTTTCCTGTGGGCGGCCGGTTACATCAGTCACATCGATCCGCTGATGTACCGCACCATCTGGTGGGCGTTCGGCCATTCGTCGCAGCAGATCAATGTGTCCGCGCATGTGGCGGTCTGGTACGCGATTGCAGCCATCGTGTTCGGCGCCAAACCCATGTCGGAGAAGGTCAGCCGCGGCGCATTCCTGCTGTACATCCTGTTCCTGCAACTGGCCAGCGCGCACCATCTGCTGTCCGATCCGGGCCTGAGCGTCGAATGGAAGGTGTTCAACACCAGTTATGCCATGTACCTGGCCGTGCTGGCATCGATGATCCACGGGCTTACCGTGCCCGGCGCCATCGAGATCGCGCAGCGGGAGAAGGGCTATACCCGCGGACTGTTCGAGTGGGTGCGCAAGGCGCCCTGGGGCAATCCGGTGTTCTCGGGCATGTTCATTTCATTGTTCGGTTTTGGCTTCCTCGGTGGCATATCGGGCGTGATGATGGGGACCGAGCAACTGAACATGATCATCCACAACACGCTGTACGTCCCCGGGCACTTCCATGCCACGGTGGTGATCGGCACCACGCTGGCCTTCATGTCGCTCACTTACTTCCTCATTCCGACGCTGTTCAATCGTGAAGTGATCCTGCCCGGCCTGGCCAAGTGGCAGCCGTATGTGTTCGGCCTGGGCATGGCACTGTTCTGTCTGGCCATGATGGGGGCAGGCACGCTGGGGGTGCCGCGGCGTCACTGGGACATTACCTTTGCCGGCGCAGCACTGCCTTACGAGTTTCCCGGGGCGGCATTGCTGATGATCGCGACCTTTGCGGTCGCCGGTGTCATCGCGGTCATCGGGGGCGGCATGTATGTGCTGGTCACGGTCGGTTCGTTGCTGTGGGGCAAACGACTCGACGCAGGCGTATACAGCAGCGAGACAAGCGTGCTGAAAATGCCGGTGGTGAGTGCATTGACCGGGCACGGTCAGGCGGCCGGATTTGCGGCGCCCGGGACCTTTGTCGTTGCCATGGTGTTTCTGACTGCGTTCGTACTGTACTACTTCGTCAACTGGAAATACCTCTCGACTGTGTGGGGCATTGCCTAAATAGAAGGAGGGTGGCACAACCGGGGCTGATCATGCATCCGTCCCGGTTGTCGTCCCGACCGCAGATATGAATCAAACCGTCAAACTGGTATTCAATCTTTTCAAGCTGCGCATCGGCATTGTCATTGCCATTACCGCGCTGGCCGGATATGCCATCACCCCCGGTCATGCCGCCGCATGGCAGGTCGGTGTGCTGGCGCTTGCCGTGCTGGTTTCCTCAGCGGCGGCGGGGGCCTTCAACCAGTATTACGAGTCCGATCTTGATCACCTGATGGAACGCACCCGCAGACGGCCGTTTGTGACCGGAGCGATGCGTCCGCATCAGGGTTGGCCAGTGCTGATTGCGGCGCTGTGCGCGATCGCAGTGGGTGCGGCCTGGGCTGCAGTGAATCCCTGGGCAGCGCTGTACACGTTTCTGGGCGCATTCTTCTACGCGGTGGTGTACACGGTATGGTTGAAGCGGCGGACCTGGTGGAACATCGTGATTGGCGGTCTGGCTGGCAGTTTTGCCGTGCTGGCCGGCTCCGCAGCGGTGACGCCTTCGTTGTCGCCCGAGGCCATGCTGCTTGCGCTGGTCTTGTTCCTGTGGACGCCGTCGCATTTCTGGAGTCTGGCGATTGCGTACCGCGACGACTATGCGCGTGCCGGTGTGCCCATGTTGCCGGTGGTGAAAGGCGATGCGTGGGCGGCGCGGGCCATCTTCGGCAACACCGTGTTGCTGGTGGCGGCATCGCTGGCGCCCGTGCTCTATCATCCGGGCTGGATCTATCTCGTCTTTGCCGTGGCTGGTGGTGCTTATTACCTCAAGTACAACCTGCTGTTGCTGGCGGAGCAGAACCGCCGTACTGCCATGGCGTGTTTCCATGCTTCGCTCGTGCAGTTGTCGCTGGTGCTGCTCGGCGCAATGCTGGACAGTGTCATCAGGGGCTGACTCACATGCTCCGCACAGCGCTGATCGCCACTCTGTGCAGCGCCAGCATCAGTGTTGCGGCGACGGCAACAACCCAGTCCGAGTCCGGCGCCCCCGCGATGGAACGCGCCCTGGCTGTCAGTCAGGCGGCCATTGGCGCGCGCACTGGCCAGCACGTGATGCGCGACAGCCTGCAGCGCGAGGTGCGGCTGGAAAAATATCGTGGCAAACCCCTGCTGGTGAGCTTTGTTTATACGGGCTGCTTCCAGGTTTGTCCGGTCACCACGCGTTTTCTAGCCACGTCGGTTGCCGCGGCGCGTTCGGCGCTGGGCGCGGACAGTTTCAATGTCATCACGGTCGGTTTCAATCAGCCGTTTGACACGCCAGAAGCCATGGCGGCATTTGCGCACCAGAGCGGCATAAAGGATGCCCATTGGGACTTCCTCAGCACGAACAAAGGCACGCTGGAAACATTCGCGCGCGAACTCGGCTTTACTTATTACCCGACGCCAAAAGGGTTCGATCACATTACGCAGGTGTCCATCCTCGATGCCGAGGGCGTGGTTTATCGCCAGGTGTATGGAGAATTGTTCGAGCTGCCCCTGCTGGCCGACGCGATCAAGGATCTGCTCTCGGGGCAGGCGAGCCGGGCGGGCGGCATTGATTCGGTCTGGACCAAGGTGAAACTGTTCTGCACCGTGTATGACCCCAATTCCGGCGGTTATCGCGTCAATTACTCGCTCTTTGTCGAAATATTTGCCGGCCTGAGCATACTGGTCAGTATCGCGTGGTTCCTGATTCGCGAATATCGCCAGCGTCCGCGTGCAGTTTGATCGACATCAAATCAGTTTTCGCATCCACGCCGCACAATGCCTGCCTCTGCCACTCTTTCGGTTTCCGGCATCTGCATGGCTCATGACACCAGCCGCTCGGCCCATCGCGATATTCCCGCTGCGCAGTCGGCGCGCAACCTGGCCGCGAATGTCTTTCACGTGCTCGAGCGCGCGTTCGATCGCGTCTTCGGCGTGGCACAAAATCCGCTGCGGCAGCTCGGGGCATTGGGCTTTTACCTGTTCTGGATTGTCAGTGTCAGCGGCATCTACGTCTACGCCCTGTTCGACACATCGATTGACGGCGCATTTCGTTCGATAGAGACGCTGATGATCGAGCAACCGTTCGCCGGCGGACTCATGCGCAGCCTGCATCGCTATGCCTCCGATGCGTTTGCGCTGGTCATTGCACTGCACCTGGTCCGCGAATTGTCCTATGGGCGATTTAGCGGGTTTCGCTGGTTTTCCTGGGTGAGCGGTGTGCCGCTGATCTGGCTTGGATTGGCAGCGGGTATCGGCGGCTACTGGCTGGTCTGGGATACCCTGGCTCAAGTGGTTGCCATTGCAATGAGCGAATGGCTGGGTTGGCTGCCCGGATTCGGTGACGTGATCGTCAGGAATTTTCTTGTCCAGGCGACGCTGACCGATCGGTTGTTTTCCCTGCTGGTGTTCCTGCATATCGGCATACCGCTGCTGCTGCTGTTGGGCATGTGGGTGCATATTCAGCGCATCAGCGACCCGATGACATTGCCGCGGCGGAATCTTGGCGCCAACTTGCTGGGTGTATTGCTGGTGTTGTGCATCGGCGTGCCGGCATTGTCGCAGGCCCCGGCGGATCTGGCGCGGGTGCCTGCCGAATTGCCGCTGGACTGGTTCTATCTGTTTGCCTTGCCCCTGTTGTATCGCACCTCGCCCGGCGAACTCTGGTTGCTGTTGGCGCTGGCGACAATGACGCTGGTTCTGCTGCCGTGGATGTCGGGTGGCCGCCGCCCGGCGCCGGCACAGGTCGATCTGGCCAATTGCAATGGCTGCAGCCGTTGCGTTGCGGATTGTCCCTATGGCGCGGTGGTCATGCAGCCGCGCAGCGACGGGCGCAATCATCCGCGTGAGGCGGTGGTGGTGACTGACCTGTGTGCGAGTTGCGGTATTTGCGCCGGCGCATGCCCGTCTTCAACGCCGTTTCGCAGCGCGTCCGCATTTGTTACCGGCATTGATATGCCGCAATGGAATGTCAGCATGCTGCGTGATCGGCTGGATCAGGCATTGACCGGGCTTCAGGGCCTGAGTGGCAGCGTTGTCTTTGCCTGCGAGTGTGGCGCGGATGCGAGCGTGCTGGCACAGCCGGGCGTTGCGGTATTGCGTCTGCCCTGCATCGGCATGTTGCCGCCGTCATTTGTCGAATATGCCCTGCGCTCGGGTGCCGACACGGTGCTGGTCGGCGCCTGTGCCGAAGGCGACTGCGAATTCAAGTCCGGAGAAGAACTGATGCGGGCACGACTGAAGGGCGAGCGCGAACCGCATCTCAGAGCCAATGTGTCGCGGGAACGCTTGCGTATTGTCAGCAGCGTTGATCCGCGAGAACTGGAACGGGCGCTGGGCGAGTTGCGCAGTGTGTCGAATGGCTTCGAGTCTGCTCATTCGTCAATCCGTTCGCGGCGAGGCAGGGTCCCGGGGAGGTCCAATGCCTGACGTGCTGCGGTCTGATGTGTTGCGCTATCTGGGGCAGGCCGCGCTCTACGCAGTGTTTGCGCTGCTGATCGGCTATTTTTCGAATTCCCCCCGCTATCGTCATCTGGCGCCCGACGAAGCCTTGTTGCGACTGTCATTCAGTCATCCGGGCAAGGTCATGGCCGCGTGCCGTGAACGGGGCGCAGCGGAATTGGAGAAGATGCCGGCCAACATGCGCCAGTCGCAGGACTGTCCGCGTGAACGGTCACCGGTGCGCGTCAGTGTAGAACTCGATGGTGCGCCCCTGTACGACGAGACCTTCGCGCCGGCCGGCCTGCAACACGATGGTGCGGCGGCTGGCTACCGGCGCCTGCCGATTCCCGCCGGTGAGCACCGTCTGCGCGTGAAGTTCAATGACGATGCCCGGATTGCCGGCTTCAACTATGAGCATAGCCAGACCGTGCACCCGGTTGCGGGTGATGTGGTGCTGATCGATTTTGCCGCCGATCGCGGCGGCATTCTTATCCAATGAGCTGAATCGATGAGATATTCACTGACGCTGGGCAGACTGCCGCTTTCGCGAATGCTCGCTTGTATTCCAAATACCGCATTCAGTTTGCCGGTACCCGTCGGCGAGCGTCTGCAACTGGCCAGGGGCTGGCTCATACTGGGCATCCTGGCGCTGATCGGCGCGGGGCTCTTCTCGGTGCTGCTGGTATTGGCGCGCACGCCCTATGTGCAGCAGCTCGTGCCGGTTGCGGATCTGTTCCATGTTGCGCTGGTGGTGCATGTGGATCTGTCGGTGCTGGTCTGGTTCGTGTCACTGGCGGGGGTACTGTGGAGCGTCAATGGCAGCGAGCGCTGGATGGGGCTGGCCTGGACCGCGCTGGCGCTGGCTTTCGTGGGTACTGCCTTCATGTGCGTGGCGCCATTTACCGGCGCTGCAGTGCCGGTGATGAGCAATTACGTCCCGGTGCTCGATAATCAGGCCTTTCTGTACGGGCTGTCGATACTTGGGCTCGGATTTGCCTTGTTGTGTTTTCGCAGCATGGCCGCGCCCTCGCGAATCGGCAGCGAACTGCATGGCACAGGCGCGCTGCGCTTCGGCCTGAATGCGGCGGCAGTCTCCGGGGCGCTGACCGTGATGTGCCTGGCCTGGTCGTGGTACAGCGTGCCGGCGAGCCTGCAGGACAAGGCCTACTATGAACTGTTGTTCTGGGGCCCCGGCCATGTTGTCCAGTTCACGTGGACGCTGTTGATGCTGGTCTGCTGGCTGTGGCTGGCAACGCTGTCGGGGGCGCGTCTGCCGATTTCACCGAGGGTGGCTGTGCTGATGTTTGCCGTCGGCCTCGTCGCTGTGTTCGCAGCGCCGCTGATCTATTTCTCCTGGCCTGTTATTGCGCTGGAGCACAGCCGCATGCTCACCTGGCTGATGCGATTCGGCGGGGGACTGGCCATTCTGCCCATGGGGCTGGCCGTTCTGTTCGCGCTGGCGGGTGCGGGGACCTGCACGGGCGCCGAGCGGCCCTTGCGTGCCGCGCTGATTACTTCGATGCTGCTGTTTGCGGTAGGCGGCCTGATCGGCTTTGCCATCAATGGCAGCGACGTGCGCATCCCTGCTCACTACCACGGCTCCATAGTTGGCATAACGCTGGCGCTGATGGGCATGGTCTACGCACTGTTGCCGCGGCTTGGCTTTGGCGAGCCTGTGCAGCGCTGGGCCAACCGGCAACCGTGGATTTATGGCGGTGGCCAGTTGCTGCATATCATCGGTCTGGTCTGGTCGGGCGGTTACGGCGTGCAGCGCAAGGTCGCTGGCAGCGACCAGGTGCTTCGCACAACGCAGGAAATCGCGGGAATGGGCCTGATGGGTCTGGGCGGGCTGATCGCCATCATCGGTGGGTTCCTGTTCGTTGTGCTCGTGCTGGGTGCAATGCAGCGCCGTCATGCGCAGGAGGCCGTGGCATGAAAGCAAAGTTCATGCGCTGGATGTTGCTGGCCAGTGTCGTGCTGGTGCTGATCGTGGTCAGCAGCAGCGCCTATATCCGACTGTCGCAAGCCGGCCTGGGGTGCAAGGACTGGCCGGGCTGTTACGGGCAGGTCGTTCCGCAACCCATTGCAGCGGCAGCCGCGGCCGATCCCGCCCTGTTCATGGTGCGCGGACTGCATCGCATCAGTGCCAGCCTGGTTGCGGTGTTTCTGGTGCTGATCGTTTTGCTGGGCTGGGATGCACTGAAAGGCAGGGCAGCACGCGTGGCCGCGCTGACCGTGCTGGGGCTGGCCGGGTTCCTCGCCGCGCTGGGGTTTTTCACGCCATCCGCCTTGCCCGCAGTCCTGCTCGGCAATCTGCTGGGCGGTATGAGCATGAGCGCACTGCTCTGGTACCTTTATCAGGGCGGTGCAAACGGCAGCGCCATAACCGGATCGGCAGCGGTTGGCCGAAAACTGGCCTGGATGGGCATACTGTTAATCATGCTGCAAATATCGCTGGGGGGGTTGATCGGCGCGCATCGCGCCGGTCTGGTCTGTACTACCCTGCCGGGCTGCCAGGGCCATTGGTTGGCCGAAGCCGATTGGCGCCTGTTCAATCCTTTCGTGGCAAGCAGCGTTGCGGCGCTGACTGCAGGTGGACAGCAGGCGATCGCCATGGCGCATCGCTACGGCGCCTTGCTGGTCATGGTCGTTGTCGGTTGCGTGGGTTTTATCGCGATCCGCCGTGGTGGATCAGCGGCGGTGCGCGGCTGGACGGTGCTTGCTTTGCTCACTGTGCAATTGTCGCTGGGAGTGGGCGCGGTGCTGGAACAACTGCCATTGCCAGTGGTGCTGTTGCACAATATGGGTGCGGCGCTGCTGCTCGCGGCAACAGCGGCCCTTTTCATTAACGGCGAAACAGCGGGTGAAACGACATGAAGATCATTGATGCGCGTGGATTACATCCTCCTGAACCATTCGAGCGGGTGGTCGAGGCGCTGGTCGATCTTCCGCTTGGCGAGGAACTCAAGCTGATCATTCACGTCGAGCCGGCGCCGCTGTACCGCTTTCTGGTGAAAAATCGCTATTCGTATAAAGCCTCGAAAATCGCGGAAGGGCATTACGAAGTTGTCATACGGGAGTTGAGCGGAGATGGCGCGCCGCCGCAGGAGCTGATCGACGTCTAGTCGGAAAAGTTGCGCAATGCGGCGACATCGGGAATGTTGATAGAGCGCCCACGCACCTCGATCAGTCCGCGCGCCGCCAGGTCATGCAGGACACGCGAGAAATATTCCTGCGTCAGACTGAGGCGCGAGGCGATCACGCCCTTGGTTGCGGGTAGCGTGACTTCGAGGGACTTGTCCTGCCCGGAATCGCTGTCGCTGTCGCGCAGCAGATAGCCGATGACCCGCTGTGTGCCGGAATGCAGCGAATAGTTCTCCAGGTCCCCCATCAGTTGGTGCAGTCGGCGCGACAGGCCGGCAATGATGCGCCGGGCGAAGCGGGGATCGCGCTCCAGTTCATCGAACACGGCCTGTCGGCCGACGAACAGCAAAAGAGAGTCGACCAGAGTTTGCGCAGTCACCACATGCGGACGCTCCATGAACATCACCGCCTCTCCGAAGCTCTGGCCGGGGCCGAGTAATTCGACTACTTTCTCATCACCCCGCGGGGATGTGAAGGCCAGTTTGACCTGCCCGAATACGATGACGTGAAAGCCCAGCGCCGGATCGCCGCGATGAAACAGTACCTCACCGCGTTGTACATGCACCTGTTGAGTACTGGATGCAATGCGATCCAGTTCTTCAGGCGCCAGCTCCTTGAACAGGGGGGCATTGGCGAGAAAGGACTGTACCTTGATAGGGGAGTTGGACACGGACGCTTTCTCCACGGCTGCGATCCAGCCATTGCACAGTGCTGCAGTACCAGGCGTCATTGTTTTCCGATGGATACCCACCAGGCGACAGGACATATTTTGAGTGCGGCGATTCTGCCGGTATTCGGCGTACTTGGCAATGCGTACTTGCTGGTTGCACTGCCCTTATTCAGTGTTGTTGGAGGAATCGGCATTGTCTTGAAGTCGGAGCGCGTGTACGATAATTTACCTCGATGATGAAGGTGAAAAATGCCTGCAATCCTGGTAGTTGATGACGATGAACTGATGTGCGAGTTGCTGGGCGTGCACCTTCGCGATGCTGGCTACACGGCGAGTGCCTGCCTGGACGGTGCCGAGGCAATCCATTCCGTGCTGGCGCAAAAGCCCGATCTCGTACTCCTCGATCTGAACATGCCTTATATCGACGGTTTCGAGCTGCTCAAGGCGTTCAAGGGGGACGTGCTGACCAGCGCGATCCCGGTGATTGTGCTCACCTCGCGAACCGATATGAACAGTCTTGAGCGCGTGATGGCAATGGGTGCAGCGGACTACCTGACAAAACCAATCCGGGTCGAGCAGCTGATTGAGTCGGTGGCGCGCGTGTTGGGTCAAGGGGCATAGCGGAAGTCAACTATCGGCATGGCGATACGCTGTGTGCTGCCTGCTGGAATGATCTTGCATTGTCTTTGTGATGGCGTCGTGCAGTTAAAATGTCGTTTTGGTGTCTTGTTCAAGGATCGTTTTTCATGAATGGCGGGTCTATCGTTGTTTTTGCAGCCTCCGCGCTCGTTCTTGCCGCAGCGAGCGGAGTGTCTTGCGCACAAGAAGCCGAAATGGTTTATCGCGCCAGGGCGGGTGATACGCTGATTGGTGTCGGCGAACGCTTGCTTGAGCGGCCCGACGATTGGCGCAAGCTGGTGCGACCCAACCGGGTAGCCAATCCGGATCGCATCCAGCCGGGGCGCGAGATACGAATCCCGCTGGCACTGCTGCGCTCGACGGCGGCCGAAGCCAGCGTGGTGCAAAGCGTGGGCGACGTGCGTCGCGGTACTGCACGCCTGGACAAAGGCGCAGTGCTGTCCGAGGGGACGGCAATCTCCACGGGAAAGGACGGTTACGCGACGCTGCGATTGGCCGATGGTTCCCTGTTGACGGTTCAGCGCGAGTCGGAGGTCAAGCTCGAATCGCTGCGCACCTACCCCGGGACCCCGTTTGTGCAGTCCGCGCTGCGCCTTGAGTCAGGTCGCGTCGAGGCCAATGCGCGCGCATTGGCGCCGGGTGCGTCGCGTTTCGAAGTGCGCACCCGGCTGGCAACGGCGGCGGTGCGCGGGACGGATTTTCGCGTCAGCGCCGGCGGGGCCGGGAAGAATGTGACAGCCGAGGTGCTCTCCGGTGTAGTGGCCGTTGGCGACGGCACACCGGCGAATCAGGCTGGCGCGATTCAGGCTGGTTTACTGCTGGCGGCGGGATTCGGGTCTGTGGTCGACGAGAGCCGTGTGCCGCGACCGGCGGCGGCGCTGTTGCCGGCACCTGATTTGACGGGAGTCGCCGCGTTGCAGGAGCGGGTGGTTGTGCGCGTCCGTTTTCCGCAATTGGCGGGCGCCACCGGATATCGCCTGCAGATCGCAGGCGACGCCGATTTTCGGACGGTGCTGCGCGAAGACCAGTTGCGCGCCCCGGATGTGCGCTTCAGCGATCTTGCCGATGGCGAGTATTTCCTGCGAGCGCGTGCCGCGGATGCGTCGGGGCTCGAAGGTCGCGACGCCAGTGTGTCCTTCAGGCTCAAGGCCAGGCCGGAGCCGCCGTTCGCGTCGTTTCCGGCGCCGCGCGGCAAGGTGCGCGCGAACGAGGTTGCAATCGAATGGACATCCAATCCGGATGCGGCGAGCTATCGTCTGCAAATCGCCGAGGACGAGTCGTTCAAGCGCGTTGTGCGCAGTGAAGCAGCGCTGCGCGAGAGTCGCTATACGCTGTCGGGCGTGAAGTTCGGAAATTATTTCTGGCGACTGGCAAGCACCAAGGGTGCGAATGACCATGGTCCCTGGGGCGATCCGCAGGCATTCAGCTTCCTGCCTCCGCCCGCCAACCCCGAGCCGCCAACCGAAAGTGAAAACAGTTTTACGTTCCGCTGGCCCAGCGAGCCGGGACAGCGCTTTTTGCTGCAGATTGCATCGGATGAAAAATTCCAGCAGATGTTGACCTCGATGGAGACCGCTGAGCCGATGGCGCAAATAGCCCGTCCGCGGCCCGGCAGTTATTTCCTGCGGGTGCGCGCGACCGATGCGGATGGCTTTGTCGGACCCTTTACCCGGCCGCAGCGTTTCGAGGTAAAGCCGCCACCGCCACCTCCGCCGGGTGTGGTCGATAGCAGCGGCAGGGGCGTATTTTCGTCTGATGGCCGGCCGCTAGGGCGGCAGTAAAATAGTGTCCTGAGTCTGAAATTCGCAGCACCAATGGATCAACGGAGAAGTGCACGTGAAAAAATCCGTTTGGATCGCGGCCAGGCTAGGCGCGCGAAGAGACAGGGTTGGGCACCCGGCGATGAGCGCAACAACGCATGGGCGTGATCCA
>CANKAJ010000102.1 GCA_947479645.1 Betaproteobacteria bacterium
CCAATCCAGGTTGCTTTTCAGCCGATATGAGGTATTTGCGTTGAATACGGTATAGCCTCCCTGCCGCATCGGGTTGGTAACCGCGTCGGTCAGGTTCAACGTCATGGCGCCATTGAAGCGCATATCGATACTATGGGTCCATTTTTCCTGCGGCCGCCAGGTCAGGCTGGCTCCTGCAACATCCTTGGGCACCAGCTGAAGCTGCTTGTTGACCGGATCACCGGTCGTTGTGCTGGTGTAGTAGGTCAGCGTGCGCGTGTAGTAGCCTGCCACGCTGAGCTCGCGGCTAACCTGCCACTTGGCCTCCAGCTCAAGACCGTTGGACTGCTGGTCCTGACCATTGGTGTTGTAGGAAACGGTACCCGTGCAAAGCGCGGCGCCGAGACCGATGGATGCGCCGCAGATGTTCTGGACTGCCTGTGGTATGGCACCGGCAAAAAATGCGCCCCCGGGATTGAGTGTGTAGTTTGCCACCACATCCTTGACCTTGGCGCTGAACAGCGTCGCCCCGAGCGAGTAATTGCCGCCCTGCCAGTCCACGCCGATCTCCTTGCCCACCAGTGTCTCCGGGCCAAGCGCTGCGTTTGCAACGGTGATGCTTGCACTGCCGAAAGTGCGGTACATATTGTTCATGCCGGGCGCGCGAAATGCCTTGTATGTGGAACCGCGCAGCACCAGTCGATCACTCACGTCATATCGCGCCGACAGGGTCGGATTCAGCGCACTCTTGGTGACATCCTGGACCGGTCCTCCGGCGCTCGATGCGATCAGCGGCGCCGCCACATTGGTAAAGTTGGTCTGCTGGGCAAAGCCATTGGTGCTCTTGTAGGTATCGTGACGCGCACTCAGGCTGAGTTCGAGCGGGTCGATCGGCGAGAGTTTGAATTGCGCGAACAGCCCGGTGAACTGCTGCTTGCCCGCGCCGTCATTGGTGCGTTGCACGCGAAAAGCCGCCGGCAGCGCCGCCGTCGGGGTGCGATAGCTCTGTTGCGCATCCGCTCCGGAAATAACCCGGAAATCCAGACCCAGTTGCAGACTGGTCAACAACCCGCGCGCATCGCGGGAATAAACCACGGAGCCGCCCTGCTCGCGATAGTTCATGGCGTCATACGAACTGGCATATTGCAAAATACTGCTGGCCTGTTGCGCGGACGTCGCCGGAGTGGATGCCGACGCACCGCAGAGAAACACCGCCGCCGCATAGCAGCCAGCGCCGTTGTATTTGTCAAAGCGCACCCACTGCGACCAGAAATTGGCCTGCACGCGGCTTTGTTTATCGATGCCCTTTGTAAGGCCGGCCTGAATATCCGGGCCGGTCTGCTTGTTGCTGCCGTACTGGTAGCCGCCGATCTTCTCGTCCTGTTCGTGGTATCCCATGCGCACGAATGCGCTAAGATCCGGCCCCGGCTTCAGGAAAGCGCTGAAGCGAAAATTATTGCTGGTCGCCGCCGAAGTGCCGCGCCCGGGCCAGAATGCCGCGCGATAGTCCGGCGAGGCATTGTTGTAGCCGTTGGTCTTAAAGCCATCACCCGACAGGGTAAAACTCAGCGCATCCGAAACAACCACATTCTTCGTCGCCGCCCCGCTCACGCTGTTCATGCCGCCCGCCGACAACTGCGCTTCGCCGTCACCAGCGACGGGGCGCTTGGACACAATATTGATCACGCCGCCAACGGCCAGATTGCCCCACAAACTGGAGCCGCCACCGCGAATGACTTCAACGCGCTCCACGGTACTCAAGGGAATCTTGAACCACTGGATTGTTGTAAAGAAAGGGTCATGCACCGGAATACCATCGACCAGAACCAGAACCTTCTTGTCCATGCCCCGGAACTTGATATTGTGCCCGGTGGGATCGGTGGTGTACGCCGGAGTGCCCGGCACCAGCAATCCGGGCACATTGCGCAGGACCTGATCCAGACTCTGCGCCGGGGAGTTCCGGATTTCATCCTGAGTGATGACCGTGGTGTGCAGCGGCATGTCCTGCAAGCGGGTCTCCGAACGGCTGGCGGTCACCACGACGGCGCCCAGCGTCTGGTCCGCGGACCTGTCTACCTGCGCCCACGACACCGTGGAAATAACCATCAGTACAACCAATGCTGCCAAACTACTTTGCAATTTCATTTGCATTAACTCCCATTGCGATTGGTATTCATAGGCAGCCAAAACAGAGCGAACGTGCTGGCCGCTGAAATTGCAGGATTGAACACGGCCAGGGCTTTTCCTCAGGGACATAGATCATCGATCCATCCTTGAGACGGTAGGCGGTGCCCGCCTTTGCCCCCCGGCCTTGGCCGATCAAGACGGCCTTTTTAGTTGGGATGAATTCTAAAGCAGAGCACGCAAGATCTGAATGTGGCAAATTGCCGCACCCGGCAAGCGCATTGGTCAGTGGGTGCGTGGTATAAACTCCAATCATGTTTAGACTCGATGATTCAACCCAGCGAGCCGACGTGCCGGAGCCTTCCGCGCCCAACCTATGGCGTCTTTTGTGGCTGCGCAATATCGCTATCTTCAGCCAGGCAGTCGCGATGGCCGTCGTCCACATGTGGGTTGGCATTCCGCTGCCGCTTGCTCCCATGGGGATCGCACTGGCGATGTTGCTGCTGCTGAACCTGGCGACGTGGTGGCGGCTGGCGCAGCAGTGGTCTATCACGCGTGTGGAATTTTTCTGCCAGTTGTTGGCTGACTTGCTGGCACTGACGGTGGTGCTTTATTTCAGCGGCGGCTCGGGCAATCCCTTCGTTTCGCTCTATTTGCTGCCGCTGGTGGTTGCTGCCACCGTGCTGCCCTACGCTTATGCCTGGGCGGTGGCGGGCGTCAGCGTGATTTGTTACACGCTGCTGATGTTCTGGTACGTGCCTCTGGCGTTGCCGCATACCGATCACACCAGCGCTTTTAGCTTGCACATTACCGTCATGTGGCTCACCTTCGTGCTGAGCGCGGGATTGATCGCGCATTTCATCGTGCGTATGGCCAGCTCACTGCGCGAGCGCGATTTGATGCTTGCAGTGGCCCGCGAGAAGAGCCTGCGCGACGAAAAGATCTTCGCGCTTGGCGCGCTCGCTGCCGGCGCCGCGCATGAACTGAGCACGCCGCTTTCCACCATCGCAGTGCTGGCGCACGATCTCGACACGCAGTACCGCCATGAGCCCGATGTTCATGCCGACCTGCGTACGCTGCGCACGCAGGTGAACAATTGCAAAGAGATCATTTCCGGCTTGCTGGCGGAGGCCGGACACGCGCGCGCGGAAGGCGGCGGCCACCAGGCGGTCGATAAATTCCTGAGTTCCACCCTGGAGCGTTGGCGGTTGCTCAGGCCGGGTGTGCAGATTGAATCGGGATTTTCCGGTTCGCAACCTCCACCGCATATCATTTCCGAACTTGCGCTCGCGCAGACACTGATCACCCTCCTCAACAATGCGGCCGACGCGTCACCCGATCACATCGAAGTCGAGGGTTGCTGGAATGCGCGCGAGCTTTCGATTGAAGTCCGTGACCGCGGCGCTGGAATCGCGCCTGAGATAGCCTCCCGCATAGGAAAAGAGCCGTTCACCACCAAGGCGCCGGGCAAGGGCCACGGACTTGGCCTGCTTCTCGCCCACGCATCGATCCAGCGGCTAGGAGGCAGCGTCAAGATTAGAAACCGCGACGGCGGCGGGTTATGTACGCGCGTTTTACTGCCGCTCGATCGTCTGAGCGTGGCCAGCGCATGAATGCCGCACCGGCAACGGCGGAGTTTTTTCCGAGCATCTTGCTGGTGGACGACGACGCCACGTTTCGTGCTGTGCTGGTGCGCGCGATGCAACGGCGCGGATACTTCGTGATCGAGGCGGAGTCGGCGGAACAAGGGCTGGTGCTGGCGCAACGTGATCCGCCCGAATACGCTGTCGTCGACCTGAAAATGGGCGGCGCTTCGGGTCTGACCCTGGTGCGTTGCCTGAAGGAACTCGATGCGCAAACACGCATACTCGTACTTACCGGTTACGGCAGCATTGCCACTGCGGTGGAAGCAATCAAGCTGGGCGCGATGCATTACATGACAAAGCCGGCGGACGCCGACGAAATCCTGGCCGCATTCAAGCGCACCGATGGCGATCCCGACGTGCCCGTCAAGCCGCAGCCGCTGTCAGTGGAACGTCTGGAGTGGGAACATATCCAGAAGGTGCTCCAGGAACACAGTGGCAACATCTCGTCGACGGCACGCAGCTTGCAAATGCACCGACGCACCCTGCAACGCAAGTTGGCGAAGTACCCGGTTCGCAACTAGAAGCCTGCGCGGCAGACGGATTTTGCGATGAAGTAACAGTCGTGGAAGCGACGGCAGTGCGTAGCACTTCTCGTTTTGAGGGCTTGGGAATCAAGAGATCGACCAGTTAAGGCGACTCCCGAGGCTTGGGCGTGCCGAACTCGCGCTTGTACAGCAGTCCTTTCTTCGGACTGCCCCCAGGATCACGGAGCCGGGGCTCGATCTGCGCCGGGATGTCCAGCGCGGGCTCGATCCGCTCGGCCTCATCAACCACCCGCGTCCGGTGTAGCAGGGCCGGTGGTAGGCCCACTGGACTCTATGCGGCGACCTTCTTGCACTCCGTGGCGCAGGCCGCACAAGCGTCCGCGCAGTCTTTGCACTCTTGATGCGTCTTTTCGTGTTTGCGGCACTCTTTTTCGCAATCCTGGCACACCGTCAGCGTAAGCGCGGCCATTTTTGGCGTGTATTTCGAATTGCTGGCAGCCAATTTCATCAAAGCGTCGCATGTAGCAAGAAGCTCCGTCACACTCACAGCGCAGGCAGCCATGACTTTATCACCCTGGCCCAGCAAGCCGAGCGTATGCGACAGGCAAATCTGAGCGATGCGACCACAGTCGGAGCTGGCACTAACGAGCGCGGCATACTTGCCGCCGCCATGGCTATGGCCAGCGTGCTCATTGGCGGCATTCGACTTGCCCGCTGGAGCCGGCTTGGCCGCTTGAGCCATGGCTACAGTACTTGCAGCTGCAAGCGTCATTGCAACACCTGATTGCATCATTTCCCGGCGATCCATCTCTTTTCCCCTTCAGGTGATATCACCCAGCAGATTCGGGGGATTTCCTGTGTTGGTTTAGTTTCGCCCACTAAAAAGAGATCTGCGATAGCGCTACTCGTCCGATTGTAACATGTACGTAGCCAGTAGCTCCTTGGCTAACAATCAAGTGCTCAGTGCATGCGCCCTGCCGACACGACAATTGCAAAAAATCCAAGGCCCACGGCATCAGCCTGCCGGCTTCACCGACGAACCGTCGTCGTTGCGCAAACACTGCCCGTCAGGCAGGCCGCGCGCGCCGACCTCCGGCAACTGGATGTAGTCGTCTCTGGCCAGTCCGGCCGTATCCCCCGCCGCCACGCTGACGGTATCTCCACGATGACCGTTGGTGATCTGCAGGGACGGATGATCGAAGGGTGCCTGCTGGCACGCGACTCGACGGTCGGTCAGCCCATTGCGCAGAAACGCCACGAGATTCTTCTGCTCCAGCGCAGTCAATCCCAGCGAATGAATGCTCGGATGCGAGTTCGATCCGCCACCGCCGGGCACGTTCGGACCGGTGTAACCTGAAGTGTCGTTGCCGTCCGGCCCGCGCCGGTCGCCGCCCCGATTGTAAAACTCCACCACCTCCTCGAGCGTGAAGCGGCTGCCGTTGTGGAAATACGGTTGCGTGAGCGCAACGTTGCGCAGTGACGGGGTCTTGAACGCGCCGTCCACGCCGGTGCGGGTACGCTCCGGGTCCGGCGCCGTCCAGCATTCGCGTCCGTCGGTCATCACCGCAAACAGGCACGGCCTCACCTGAAACGCGTCGGGCATGTCCTTGCCCCGCAGCAAATCAAGAAACTGGCGCGAGAAGGACAGCGGCTTGCCCCACGGATCACTGTCACCCACGCCAATATCCTCCGCGGTGGGCCGCACGCCGATATTGTAGAAGCCGTTGTCATACAGCCCGAGTTGGCCTGAACCGACGAACATCTGTTCAGTAAGGTTCACGTCCCTGCTGCGCTGCAAGCCGGTTGCAGCGCTGGTGAATTCAGCTCCCTTGTGACAGGACCAGCACATGCCCTTGCCGCGAAATATCGCCAGCCCGCTCTGCTCCTGGGCGCCGAGCGCCTTCAGGTCGCCCGGGGTGCCGGACCAGCCGAGAAACCTGTCGACAGGCGCCTCATCCGACACCAGCGTCGACTCGTAGGCCATGATGGCAAGCCCCCAGAACAAGGCGAAATTCGATTCCATCTGGGTAAAGCCCGAATACGTCCCGCTGCCCGCCCACCAGCGCGGATGAAACGCCTTCTTGACCATGTCGGCGTAGGTTCCGTTGAGCCCCTTCCCGCCCTTGGCGATGAAGGCCGCAAGCACCGAATCCTGCGCATGCACGGCCTGACTCGCAAGAGGACGCTGCGCCAGCAGCTTGCGCCCGAGCATCTGGAAGGACTTGCCCGAGCACGTCATCTCGAAATCGCTCAACGCGGGGCCGACCGCCTGAGAGGCCAGGCTGGCATTGGCGAGGGCGATGCGCACTGGCACCACGCTGCCGTCGGACTTCATATCGAGCACGCTCGCCCCGACATCGCGATCACCGAACGGATTGTTGCCGTTGAACACGTTGTTGGCGCGTCCGTCCCAGAAATTGCGGTAATTGAAAACGGCGTTGATCACCGAGGGCGTATTGCGCGGCGCGACCTTGCGCACCAAGAGCCCTCCGACGTTGAATTCGTCCTGCGGACGGATCTTGCAGGATTCCTTGCCGCTAACGGAAATGCCGGTCAGGTCCCCGGCGAAGGTGCCCTGCGAGGACACCACGTCGTCGGTGTCGAACAGCAGGGCGGAATTGCGGTCCAGCGGATCGGCGAGGCGATGGAACGGAAAATCCGACGCCTTCAGCGTGTAGTTCGGTCCGCCCCTGCCGGAAGCGGCGGGCTTGAAGCGGTGCCCCTCGATGCTGCGGCCTTCGCTTCTTGCCTTGTTCAGGATGGCGTTGGCCTTGGCCGGATACATGCGGCTGAACGTATGGTCGCCCACCCTCAGGCCGGGCCCGACCTGATTCTTCAGGCGGTTGTCGGCGCCGGCGGCGTAGTGACAGCTCGCACAGGCCACGCCGTCGCTGCCGACCCCACCGTCCCAGAACAAGGCCTTGCCGAGCACGATCGCGCTCTGGCGGTCGCGGATGAATCCATCCAGACCGGCCACCGGGGGAATTTCCACGGTCTTGAGTGACATCAGCGCCGGAATCAGATCCACCCGTCCCGGCACGGCGCGCACCGCCGGCACCGCGTTCACGCCATTGACCTTGCCGTTCGATGGCACCCCGAGCAGGGGCACGATCATCTCGCCGCTGGCGGAGTACTGCACCTTGCCGAAACTCATGTCGGCCGGGGCCCCGCCCACGGTATCCTGGCCTACGCTGATATCGAGCCGTCCGGTCACGCCAAAATCGGCTCCGGAAACCGACGCCCCCTCCAACACGAGCGTCTGCTCGGCACTCTGGCGCATGTTCGCCGGCAGATTGGCGCGCGCCGGAGCGAGCATGTCCGGGTCATCCATGAGCGCGTCGAGTCCGGCGCGCCCCGGACCGCGCGCGAGCACGGGTGGGCTGGCCATCAGCAGCGCGAGGCACAGCGCCAGAGCGCGGCGCCAGGGTTGCAGGCGCGAGCCTGAATAGTGCTGGTTCATCTTGTTCATGTGCATCCCCCGCTGCTGCCGGTTCACGGGCAGGTAAATTTGGTGGTCGACACGCAGGCAATCTGCCTGATCGCGGCGTCGGTGACACTGGCCACGCCACCGCGGCTCGAGCGCACCACGATCGACGTCGGTGGCACCAGCGAAGGCGGGAACGGCGGCACACCCGGATCGATAATGAAGCCCGGCGCGCTGAGGTTCCAGCACGGCGCGACTCCCGGACACAGACCAGGCTCGGCCGGTGTATTCGACATGAGCGTCAGTTGTGCGACGATCGGGTTATCCACGCCCCCGGGCGCGGTCGGCGTCATCCAGCTGTTGGTGATGGTCGCCGTCATGAACATGCCCACCGGCGCGGGAGAAACCGACGAGGTCGCGGTAATGTTGATCTTGCCCATGCCGGCCTTGTTGTCCCAGGTTGCGTTGTGGATGATCACCGTGTCGGCGACCCCGACCACTGTCGGAAAGACCAGCGGCGCGGACACCGGCTTGACATCCGGACACAGGCTGAAACTGAAAATCGGGCTTTGCATGGGCACGCCCCACGGCGCCGGGTCGAGCTGACCGACCACCGGTGAATTGGTCCCGGAGCCATCGAGCGGCCCCGAACCGCAATACAGGAAAGGCAGATCCTGGAAGTTGTTCGGCACCAGCGTCTGGCCGTAGATCAGATTTTCGGGGAAGATGAATTCGAAATTCGGCAGGGAAAACTGTCCCGCCACCAGGCCGTTGGCGAATGTGTTGGCGGCCGCGTTGCCGTTGCCTTCGAGGCGGCATACGCTGAACGCGCCGGCTGGCTGGTCCGCGCACAGCGTACGGCTGACGGCGCGATACATGCGCGTGGGCGGAAGGTAGATGCCGCCGTTGTTGGCCGGCGTGCGAAAGCGCCCCAGCTGTGCGTTGCTCATCGGGCTTTGCGTGCTCAGCAGGCGCTCGCTGATCTGCCCGGTTTGCGGGTCCTGGTCCAGCGCGAACAAATCGACGAGGTTGGTCGGGTCGGTGGTAAAGCCGACGAATTTCACGCGCTCGGTGGTTTCCTGGGCAATGCCGGCCACCGGCAGGGCCGCCGTGCCTGCAAGCACTTCTTCGACGAACACATAGGCCGGTTTGGTATTGGGTTGGGTGAAAATGCCGAGGTTGACCGCAATCGTGTGGGCCGCCACATAGAAGCCCTTGGCATCGGCCTTGAGCGTTCCCTGGAACACGATGCTGTCGCCGATCTGCAGCGGCGCCTGGCGCTTCGGGTCCGTCGGGCAGCCGGGGCCGGGACAGCTGACGCCGGCCGGCGCGCGTGCATTGGGCGGATCCATCACGAACGTCGTACAGTAACCCGAAGTCTGCGGCGGAAAGGCCGGAATGCCCGTGGTCGAGGGAAAATTCTGGCAGGCCGGCGCAACCGGGCGATTGGACTGCGGACACAGCAGATCAACGCCGACGGAAAACGGATTGACGCGGGGAATGCACATCGGGAAACCGGTGGTGGCATGCACCGTGGGGTTGTCGGTGTCGGGGGCGAAACGCGGATCGAAACCGGCCTGCTCGACGCAATCGGCGGCGCCGCCGCACTTGCCGATCGGCGCGTGGCGCTTGCCGAAGCGGCCAATGGCATCGTTAAGCCTCACGCGCGCCACGCCGGGCGGCACCGGGTTCGGGCAGGCCTTGCCGGCGCTCGGATCGATGGGCACGCCGCCGACCTGCAGCTCACCCGTGGCGTAATCGATGCAGCTGATCCGTCCCTGACCGGCGTTGAGCGACTGCTGGGAGATGAACACCAGACCGGCGATATAACTGCCCTTGACAATATTGCCGACGACGCGAATTTCGTAGGAAGGCAGCGAGGCACTGGTGCGCGTTTGCAGCGTGGCCGAACTGTCCGAGCGCATTTTCATGGTCAGCAAACCCGGCGCGGCGAGCGCCACGGTCGCGCCGGTGGAGGAGCCGATAAGATCGGTCAGCGCCAACCCGCTCTGGCCGGCGGGGGTGATGTCCGCGGGGAAAGTGCCGTTACCCGGATTGAACAAGTCGGCCCACGACATGGTGTAAGCCGGCATCTGCAGCACCGTGTTGCACGGAATGATCACCTTCAGCCCGTTCAGCGTGACCGTGCCGCCGGCAAGGCGCGCGTGGGCCGGATTGCAGATGGCGCCTGTCTTGTCGAGGGTAGCCTCCTGGATAAAACCGGTGATGTCGAAACCGGCAGGGACAAACGCCACCGGATGCACCAGCGCCGCTGCGAAGGTCCTGGTCTGCGCGAGCGCCGGGGTGCCGAGCGTGCACAGCAGCAAAGCGATGCCGCCCGCCACAATATTCAGCAACACACCAATCAGATCACGCTGCCAGCTACCGTTTAGATGCATACCGCCCTCCGGGTTGGATTTCTTTTCCCGGTCCGCTCGTTCACTTCGCGTGAGCTGAGCCAACCGTCGAAACCGAGTTTATGCGAACTGCCGGGGGAGTCTGTGCAACACCTGTATGTATCCAGTAACGCCGGGTAACGGGACCCGGGGGACCTGGGGGATCCGGGGGACCTGGGGGCCGCGCAGCGCAAGCGGCCTCAGAAGCCGGCGGGCGAGCGCATGAGGAACGGCTGCGGACCGGACGAAGGCTCCGCTGGCGGCGACGCAGACTGCGGCGGCGCGGCGCCCGCTGACTGCCCCGAAGGAGCGGCTGGCGCATCACCGGCTGCGGGCGGCGGCGCGACCGAGGAGGGGATAGAAGGTGGCGGTGGCGGTGGCGGTGGCGGTGGAGCTGACGCTGCACTCGCAGGTTCGTCGCGGGGGATCACGGATACATCGGGCGCGGCGACAGGCGGCGCGACAGGCGGCGCGACAACAGACGGCACAGCGCCAGCGGATGCCGCTTGTGGCGCATTGGCAGGCTGGGGGAACGGCGCCAATACCGGCACGCTGCTGCCCAGCGCAGACGGAATGAAATTGCGTCCCGGCGTGGCGAGGGCGCCACCGGATTCGACGGGCACACCACCGGCGGCGATGAATTTCCAGTCCGCATAACGCTTCGCCTGACGGAAGCCGTCGTATTGCGTGGGAAAGCCCGAGCGCTTGAGCGGTTCGCGCATCGATGCCGAATGCACGCCCACGATCTGGCCGTTGACATCGAGTAGCAGCCTCCACCCGCCCGCCTCGAGCGGCTCCGCCGCGTCCCGGTCGAGCATCGGATCGCGATAAATATTGCGCAGGTAGCGCTGCAACCCCGGCTGGTTGGGGTCGCGCAGCAGCCACTCGAGCCGCCGCGGAAACGGGTTCACGCCGGCTGAGTTCCTGGCGTGGTAGGTTTCGATGGCACGCCGGATTTCGTCACCGGCGAACAGCAGCTCCGACTCCTTGTCGCGCCTTTGCTCGTTGCCAAGCAGTCGCGCGCCGACCGAAACCGCCAGCGCCGCCGTGACCAAGGCAAACAGCAGCCCCACATAGGTAAAACCGGACTCCCGGCCGGTGCTACCAGTCTTCATAGCGCGTACCGTCGCGCGGCACCCCCTGGGCGCCGCTGCGCACGTCCCTGATGCCAGGCTCCGTGCCGGTGGCTGGCCGCACCGCCACCCAGGTGCCGGTTTCGCGCGTGACCGGGTCGATGGGCATTTCACGCAGATAGCGGTTCTTGACCAGATCCTCCAGCGCCAGCGGCCATTTGCCGTTGTCCTGATAAAACTGGTCGATCGCCTCGCGCATCACTTTCAGATTGGCGCGCAACGCCACTTCGCGCGACTTCTCCAGACTGTTGAAATAGCGCGGCGCGGCAATCGCGCCGAGGGTGGCGATGATCGCCATCACCACCAGCAGCTCGATCAGCGTGAAGCCGAGCGAGCGCCCGGGACGACCCACCTTAGTCTGCATCATGATCCGATCACCATTCCCGGTAGGCGACGCCGTTCATTCCGCGTCCGCCGGCGAGCGAATACACGTCGAATACATCGGCGCCCTCGCGCGGCTCGTCTGGCGCGCTCGCGTAACTACGCTTGCCCCAGGTCTGCGCCGGCGGAGTCGCCGGGTCCGGATGCAGGGGGTCACGCGGCAGCCGTCTCAGGAAAAATATCTTTTGCCGGTCGGGTGTGCTGATGTTATCCGTGCCGCTGGCCAACTCGTCGAGCGACTTGGGGTAACCGCTGTCGCCCGCGTTTGCCTTCACCTTGCCCTCATCCACCGCGCGTTTGTATGCGTCCAGCGCACCCCGGATCTCGCGCAGCGCCGAGCGCAACTCGCGCTCCTGCTCGCGCTTGACGACCATCTCCTTTACCGGCATCGCAAGGGACACGAGCACGCCCACGATCGACACCGTGATCATCAACTCGATCAGCGTGAAGCCGCGGGCTGCCTTCATTGCGCTTTGGCGGGCGCGCCGGTGACTTGTATTTGCATCGGCCCGCTGCCCTTGACCGCCATGAATCCGCCGCCCGCAACGGCCGGCACGGCAGTTGCAACATGCACCTGTGTCTGCCCCTGATTGCCGGAGGCACGGAAGGTGACAGCGAGAAGCGCACCGGTGCCGCGCGCTCCGTTCGCCGCAGCGCGGCGTATGCCCGCATAGACACGCCCGGTGGCCGCATCGGCACGCTGACTGAAGGTAGTCTGCGCATTGTCGCTGCGCAGCCACTCACCCTCTGTGACGCTCACCACCGACAACGCTGCCGGATCGAACAACAACTGCAAGTCGGCGCCGTTGAGTGCAAGGTTGCTGCTGCCCTCCAGCGTGACGGTAAACTGTTCCCCCGGTTTCACCTGGGCCGGTCCCTTCCACTCAAGTCCGAACGCCTCGGCCGCTGCCGCTGCCGGCGCCGTCGCCGTCGCCGGGGTGGTTGTCGTGGACGAGGCCGGCGCGGCGGCGCCCGCACCCGGCAACCGCGCGGCAACATTGACCGCCTCGGCAGCCCGATTCAGCAATGGCGCCGCGGTGCGGTAGGCAGCCTCGGTGCCCGACCAAAGCGTGGCCACTTCCAGCGACGGGCGCGGCACGTTGCGCACGATGCGCGGCGTGATGGTAAGCACGATTTCCGTTTTCTGACCGTCGCTGCGGGTGTTGGAGAACAACTTGCCAAGCACCGGGATGTCGCCCAGTCCGGGCAGGCGCGCCGCACGCTCGATGTCGTCGTCCTGTATCAGGCCCATCAGAGTCTGCGTTTCGCCGTCCTTCAACTGCAGCACGGTGGCCGCGTTGCGCGTGCCCACCCGGAACGCGACGGTGCCATTCTTGCTTGTCACCGCGTCGCCCAGCGTGCTCACTTCAAGATTCATCTTGATCATGACACCACCGTCCATATGGATATTGGGTTCGATCTCCAGCTTCAGACCCACGTCAAGATACTGAATCGTGTCGGTGATCACCGGCGAGGAGACGTTCGGGGTGACCACCGAAGAAATCACCGGGATGCGGTTGCCAATCAGGATCTTCGCCTTCTCGCGGTTACGCACGCGGATGCGCGGGTTAGACAACAGGTTGCTGGCGCCAACCTCGCTCTTGAGGTTCAGCGTGCCCGGTATCGGCGGGCCGATCACGCCGCGCGAATTGAGTTGCCACTGGTCGGGGAACCCCACGCCAAGCTGGCTCAGGCGCGAGCGCAGGATTTCGAGCACCTCGATCTCGAGCACGACTTCCGGCTCGGCGTGGTCCTGCACCGAAATCAGGCTCTCGGCCAGCCGGATGACCTCGGGGGTGTCGCGGATTACCAGCAAGTTGATCTTCTCGTCGATAAAGGTGTCCTTGACTTTGAGCATGGTCTTGATCATGGACTGCGTCTGCTTCACATCGGCGTTCTCGAGGTAGAAGCTGCGAATCACCAGGTCCTGGTATTCGCGCACCTTGGCCGCCGTGGCCGGATAGATAAGAAGCGTGTTCTCGTTGAGCACCTTTCCAGCGAGCTGGTTCGGCTCGAGCAGCAGCGCCACCGCATTTTCTATCAGCACATCCTTCACAGATATGCTGACGCGGATATCCGGGCGGACTTCCTTGTCAAAAATGAAATTCAGGCCGCTGTTCTTGGAAAGCGCGTCGAATACCTGCCGCAATCCAACGTCGCGGAACTCCAGGCTGATCGGCATCGTGTAGCGCGCGCGCAATTGCGGCGTCGCGATAATCTGCTTGAAGCGGCGCGTCTGGATTTCGCGCCGCGTGTCGCGCGCCTCGCGATACTCCGGATTTTCGGCAAGCACCTTGTTGAGCAGGTCGAGCGCCAGTTCCACCTGCCCCTTCGCCTCGGCAGCCACCGCGAACTGCACGTCGGCGCGTTGACGGCGCAGCCGCGCCACCGAATCCAGGCCGGCGCGCGCGCGCAGATTGCCCGAATCTAGCGCCAGCACGCGCTGGTAGGCTTCCTCGGCCTGCCCATCGCGCCCAAATGCAACGTCGTTATCAGCGGCGGTGAGCAGTTCGAACAGCGCCCGCTCGCGCTTGGCTATGAGCGAGGTGCGATAGGCGAAATCGCGCGGCTCATTGTTCGCCGCGTCGCGCATTTTCCCCAGCCCCTCCTCGACACGGCCCTGTTCGAGCAATTCACGCCCTTCCCGCGCCAGCCGCTCAGCGCTGCATCCGGCCAGAGTGAGAAACAGTGCGACCACAAAGGGCGCCACGAATCGTCTTTGTGCAAATCTGGCAATCATGGGCCTAATCCAATATTGAGGCTTTGCCGCTCTTGCAGCGGCAGGTAGTTAAAGACGAGCACGCCGCCATCGGCACGCTCCAAAAGATAGGTTCTGTCGATGCTTTCGCCCACCTCGACCGACAGGGTGGCGGTTCCGCGAATCAGGAAAAAAGTGCGCTTGCCCGCGCCGTCGTCGATCTGCCCCATGAAGCGAAACGGCAGGGGCGGGGCCCGTGGCGCCATCGGCGGCTCAGGCGGGGGCGGCGGCGGCGGCGGCGGAACCACCACCCAGCTTTTGGCGCCGAAGGCGTCGGTGGCCAGGCCCAGGTCGCGAGTACGCGCCAGCAAGTCCAGGCGCACCGCGCCTGCTGCGGGGGGCGCGGCCGCTGCTTCGGGTGAAACCGCCTGCATGCCTTGCGCCGCCGAGGCCGCACCGCGCTCGGACTCGGCGGCGATGGCGACATCCAGTTTCAATCTGAGCGGTGCGCCCCGCGCCGCCGTTTCAGGAGCCGGGGCGTTTGCGGCGCGTGCGCTTTGGACCAACCTGAAATCCAGGCGCAAAGGCAGGCCAGCAAGCGCACTGTCGCCGCTTACAGAGACATCCCCGCTTGTCAGCTCCAGTCCAAGCAGCACCGCCGCGCAGACCCACGCCAAGATGAGCAAGGTGCGGCGCATCAGCGCGCGCCCCGATAGAAGGCGCTGAAGCGAATCTGGGCCTCGATCGCCTCATCGCCCACGTTGGGGCGCTGCAGCACAACCGAATCCAGCGCAACCGAGGGGATATCCTTCAGAACCCGCCGCATGAACGCGCGGATCGACGGGTAGGTTCCCTTGACCGGCAGCGTGATCTGGTAGCGCAGCATGCCGAGGCCGGCCTCCTCCGAGAACTTGTATTCACCTCGCTCCAGCACCAGCTTTTCCTTTTCGGCGGCGGCGTGGATCTCGCGCAGGACACGGTTGAGCTCACTTGCTTCCGGAAAAAAACGCTCGAAAGCGCTGACCTGCTCGGCCGGACCGCTGTCTCGCGTGCGCATGATTTCCCGTCTGTTGCGCGGCGATTCGCGCACCCGGCGTACCCGCTCCTGGAGTTCATCGGCCTCGCCGAGAACGGGAAGCGTCTCTGTCGACAATTCGATTGCCGCGAGCGCCAGCAGGACCGCTGCCAGCGCACCGAGCCATCCAAGGCGCAGTGTCAGCCGGCGCAGGTCGCGGCTCAGTTCTGTGCGTGTTTTGCGGATATCCATGATGCTGAGAAAGTGAAACGAATAGGACGGCTGGGATCTTCGATCATGACCTGGTGAGACAGCAATATCGCGGGCGAGAGCCGTCCGTCACTGCGCAGGCGCTCCAGGTAATCAATCATCGCCTTGGTATTGCGCGCCTCGGCGGCGGCGCGCACTTCGGCGCTGACCGGGTCTGACTCCAGGCTGAGCATGGTGACGTTGGCGCCGGTGGTCGAATCAATCGCCTTGAAGACATCTTCCCAGGGCGTACTCAACTGGCGAATCACCCGGTTGGCGCGACGCACGCGATCCTCAAGGTCGGCACCGGAGCCACGCGCCTGGCGCTGCTGCTCCGCATCGCGCTTGACCCCGAGCGAAGCCAGCTCCGACTCGTGCTCGGCGACCCGCTCATGCGCGCGATCGGATTGCCACACCACCAGCGCCAGCAGCAGTGCGCCCAGCGAACAGGCGAGCATGCCCGCCATCCGCGGGCGCTGCTGCGGCTGGCCAAAGTCGAGCGCCAGTGCTGCCGCGCGAGAGCGACCAAGCCGCTGGACGATGGATGTCAATGTCTCAGCCAGAGTCATGTCATTCTCCCAACGCGAGTCCCAACTCGCGCTCAGCCGGGGTATAGCGGATACCCTTGATCCGCGCGAGGTCGACGAACTCGGTTTGCGCGTCCGGCGCGATGCCATCGAACCCTAGCCCATGCGCGCACACGTAGACGCGGCGCGGAAACACCGTGCCGCCAACCTGCAGCTTCGCCTCGCGCAACTGCGCCGGCAGCGCCAGCGCGAGCGGCCCCTGCAGTGGCGAACCGACAAGCTCGGTCCAATTGCCCTCGCGCACGCAGGCGAGCATCAACAGCCCCGGTTCGGCGTGAGCAAACCAGAAGTCGCCCGCGGCGATGTTTCCGCGAAAGCGGTTGAAGGTGCGCGCCAGCAGCGGCTCGATCGAGCGCACGCGCAGGCGCGCAGCCGCGAGCGAGGCGCGCAGCCTGTCGAGAAAAGCGCGCTCGAAGGCTGCCGCGATCTGCCCTTTCCCCGACAGCACATTGCCCAGCCTGATCTCCAGGTCTTCGCCCGCGCTGCCGTGAATCTGCTGGAACTTCAGCCGCGCGAGCGCGACCTCGTCGGGGATGCCCATCAGGTGGGGACTCGCCGGAACCACCGCGTAGCGCACCAGCGCGCTGGAAACGAGTACCTGCGCATCGGCGCCGTGCCAGCGCGAGTCCTTCAGCGCGGCATCGAGCGTATCGAGCGCAGCCGCCCCCGGCGTGACCGGCTGCACCTGCCGGTGTACGGCGGGCCTGGCGGCAAAACGCCGCGCGCGCGCGAGCACCACTTTGTCGGCATAAATGCCGATATGGACGGTATCAGGAAACAAACGTGACACGATTGATCTCCTGCAATGTCGTATCGCCGTTGCGCACCAGATCGAGCGCAGCTTCGCGCAGCAGCCGGGTGCCGCCCTTGCGGGCGACTTGCTTGATCTGGCGGATGGGCGCGTTGGCAATGATCATTTCACGCAGTTCGTCGTCGAGCACCAGGAATTCGGCGATCGCCTTGCGGCCCTTGAAGCCGGTGCCGCGGCAGGTGCCGCAACCGCGACCGGCCATGAACTTGTAGTTCCCCTCGCGCAGGCAATCGGCGTCCAGTCCGGATTCGGCAACCAGTTCCTCGTCCGGCACCACCGAGTGGCGGCAATCCGGGCAGTTCATGCGCACCAGGCGCTGCGCCACGATGCCGTTGAGAGCCGACACAAAACTATAGGGGTCCACGCCCATGTGCTTGAAGCGCCCGATCACGTCGAAAGCACTGTTGGCATGCACCGAAGTGAACACCAGGTGGCCGGTGAGCGCCGACTGCACCGCAATCTGCGCGGTGTCCGCGTCGCGGATCTCGCCCACCAGAATCTTGTCCGGGTCATGGCGCAGGATGGATCGCAGGCCGCGCGCGAAGGTGAGCCCCTTGCGCTCGTTGACCGGAATTTGCAGCACGCCAGGCAGCTGGTATTCGACCGGATCCTCGATGGTGACGATCTTGTCCTTGCCCAGATTGATCTCCGTCAGGGCCGCGTACAGCGTGGTCGTCTTGCCGCTGCCGGTGGGCCCGGTCACCAGGACCATGCCGTAGGGTTCGTTGGACAGCTTGCGGATCCGGCGGATCGAATCGGCATCGAGGCCTAGCGCCTCCAGCCGCAGCTCGCTGGCGCCCTCGGCAAGGTTGCGCTTGTCGAGTATGCGCAGTACCGCGTCCTCGCCGAACATGCTCGGCATCACCGATACGCGCAGGTCAACGGCGCGGTTGCGCACCGAAACCTTGAAACGCCCGTCCTGGGGGACGCGCGTTTCCGAAATATCCAGATCGGACATCACCTTGATGCGCGAAATGACTTCCTGCGCGAGCGCGTGGCCGGGGACGCGCCCGACCGAGGTGAGCACGCCGTCCACCCGGTAGCGGATCATCAGGCCGGCAGGCTCGCTCTCGAGGTGGATGTCGCTCGCGCCGGATTTGAACGCGTCGTACAGCGTTGAATTGACCAGGCGCACCACCTGGCTCGCATCCTCGGTAATCACCGCAAGGGAAAGCTCCTCGATCGCCTGCGTGGCTTCGCCGGCGCCGCCTGAGAGGCCAAGCAACCCCGTCATGGCGCTCATCGCCTCTTCCTGGCGGGAGAGGAACGCGGCAAGATCCGCGCTGTGCGCCACGCTCAGCGGCGTGTGCGCAGGCAACGCAAACCGCGCCCACTCGCGCAACTCCCGGTCGAACGGGTCGGCGAGCACGAGGCTCAGGCCGCCGTCTTCCATCTGCACACAGACCGCGCTGCGGCGCGACGCCTCGGCAAAGGGCATGCGCACGAAATCCGGCGTGGCCAGTTCCAGATCCTCCGACGACAGGCAATGCAGGCCAAACGTCGCCGCCAGTGCGGCGGCGAATTCGCGCGGCAACAGCCCGCTCTTCTCCTCGAGCACCTCGATCAGCGCGCGAGCGCCGCCAAGCGCCGCGGCGCGCGCCGCCTCGACGGTCTCCGCGTTGAGCATGGTCACGGCGAGCGCGGATCCGGATATGCGGTCGTTCATTTCACGCTCCCGGCAAGATCGAATATGGGCATGTACAAAAGCACCACGATGCCGCCGATGACCAGACCGAGCAGCGCCATCATCAGCGGCTCGAACAGGCGCGATGCCCACTCCACCCAGCGCGTGGTCTCCTCGTCGTGGTAGTCGGCGATGCGCGCGAGCATGTCGGCCATGCCGCCGCCGCGCTCGCCCACTCCCAGCATCCGGTTGCCCACCGCTGTTGTCAGCGCGTTGCTCTCGAGCGCGCGCGAAATCGGCTCACCCTGCGCTATCTGGCGCGAGGCCTGCGCGAGCTGATCGCGCAAGGCGCCGCTCAGCATGCTCGCCGCCAGCGCAAGCGCCGGCACGATCGGCGTGCCGCCGCGCAACAGCATGGCGAGCGTGCGATAAAGCCTGGCCAGTTCATACACCCGGATGTGCTGGCCCACCCCGGGCAGCGCACGCATGCGCTGTCCGAACCAGGCGCGCACGGCGGGCCGCGAAAATGCCCCGACCACGCCAAGCAAGAGGGCGAGCGCAGTGCCGGCACATTCGAGCGGATGCGCGCCGATCAGGCGGCCCAATTCGAACAAGACGGCCGATGCCCAGGGCATGTCTCCGCCCGATTCACGGTACACGGTGGCGAACTTGGGCACGACAAAACCGATCAGGAAGGCCGTCACCAGCATGCCCACCACCAGCAACAGCGTTGGATAAATCATGGCCGCGATGATTTTCTTGCGCGCCTCATCGAGGCGGCCGGCGTAATCACAGTAGCGCTGCAGCGCCTCCTCCAGGCTGCCGGTGCGTTCGCTGGCGCGCACGCCGGCCACCAGAATTTGTGGGAACACGGTGCCCGCCTGCTCAAGCGCCTCCGAGAGGCGGCCGCCCTGGCGCAGGCGCAGCAGCAGCGATTCGACCACTGAGCGCGCGCCGGCGCCGCTTTCCTTCTCGACGATGGCCTCGAGCGCGCTCACCAGGCTCAGCCCCGCCCGCAGCAAAGTGAGCAGTTCCTGCGCGAAGCTGTAGACGTTGAGCCGCGCAGCGGCGGCGCCAAAGCGCTTGCCGCGGCCGCTGCGCAGTGGCCGCACGAGGAACACCGACAGGCCGCGCAGTTGCGCCTCGCGGCGCGCGTCGGCCTCGGCGGCCGCGTCGATGCGCAGCAGCATCACCTTCCCCGCTCCGGAAACCGCCTTGAGTTCGAACAACATTGTACCGACTCCAATTATCTGGACACCCTTGTGCGACTCAGTCGGCCAGTCGTCGAGTATAAGCCTGACGGACTCCAAGGGGTGACATGAAGTCTACTTTCTCAAGACGCCAATGGCCACTGTAGCGAGCCTTGAACTCAGCAACAGCGCCCCGAACCGCGGTGAGGTTCTTGAAGACGGGCCCATGAAAGACCGGCCCCTTCAGCGTCCGATTGAAGCATTCG
>CANKAJ010000103.1 GCA_947479645.1 Betaproteobacteria bacterium
ATTAGACCCGGCTAATGCCGTAAATCCACTGTGTTTTCAGTGCGGTTGCAGGATAGTCGATGAACTCTGACATAATGAGGGCCCATTGTCCGGCCACTTCGCGGCTTTTAAATTCGTGGTTTCCCCGCCTTGAGCAAGACCCTAATTCTCGTTGACGGCTCTTCCTACTTGTACCGGGCGTTTCACGCCATGCCCGATCTGCGCAATGCCGCCGGGGAGCCGACTGGGGCGATCTACGGTGTTCTGAATATGCTGCGTCGGCTTCTTGCAGACCACAAGAAGCCGGACGCCGATCCATTGGATGAAGTTCATTGCGCCTGTGTGTTCGACGCCAAAGGGCCGACCTTCCGCGACGAAATTTACCCCAAGTACAAGGCAAACCGGCCATCCATGCCGGATGAACTGGTGCAACAGATCGAACCGCTGCATGATTGCGTACGCGCGATGGGTTGGCCGCTGCTCGCCATACAGGGCGTGGAAGCGGACGACGTTATTGGCACGCTGGCCCGACAGGCCGAGGCCCACGGCATGCATTGCATCATTTCGACCGGCGACAAGGACCTCGCCCAGCTCGTGACGCCCCAGACCACGCTCATCAATACCATGACGAATGAAAAGTTGGATGTGGCAGGCGTAACGGCTAAATTCGGAGTGCCTCCGGATCGTTTGATTGATTACTTCACGCTGGTCGGCGATGCCGTGGACAACGTGCCCGGTGTGAACAAGGTGGGGCCCAAGACCGCTGTGAAGTGGCTGACCCAGTACGGCACGCTTGATGAAATCGTGGCACATGCCGCCGATATCGGTGGCGCGGTTGGCGCAAACCTGCGTCAGGCACTCGAATGGTTGCCTACCGGTCGCAAGCTGGTCACGGTTGATCGTGATGTTGCATTGACATTGACGCCGGATGAACTGGTTATGAGGGGGCGCGACGAAGCCAAGCTGACCGAACTCTTCTCCCGCTTTGGCTTCAAGAACTGGCTCAAGGATGTTTCCAAGGGCAATGTGTTCTCCGGGCAGTCTGGCCAGGCAGACCAGGCGCCAAGCGCTCTTGCGGCCATGGTGACTGAGTCGCCTGTGGCAAAAGGGATAGAGACACGCGATTATCAATGCGTTTCCAGCGAAGAAAGCCTGGCGCAATGGCTAGGCCGGCTGCAGCGCGCGGGGGTGGTCTCTTTCGATACTGAAACAACCGGCCTGGATCCGCTGACCGCAAAACTGGTGGGTCTGTCCTTTGCGATTGAACCCGGCCACGCCGCGTACGTACCGCTGGCGCACGATTACGCAGGAGCGCCGCCGCAGATTGGTGTTGAGCGTGCACTGGCCATCCTGAAACCATGGATGGAAAATCCGGTTTGTGCCAAGCTGGGCCAGAACCTCAAGTACGACCAGCATGTACTGGCCAATCACGGCGTGGCGCTGGCTGGGGTTGTTCATGACACCCTGCTTGAATCCTATGTGCTGGAAAGCCATCAGCGCCACGACATGGACTCCATGGCCGAGCGAATGCTGGGTATGAAGACCATCACCTATGACGAGGTAACCGGGACGGGCGCCAAGCGCATCGGCTTTGGCCAGGTGGATGTCGAGCGAGCCACTGTCTATGCTGCTGAGGATGCGGATGTCACGCTGCAGTTGCATCACGCGATGTACCCACGCCTGGAGGCCGACGAAAAACTGCGTCACGTCTATGCGGCAATCGAGATGCCGGTGCGGGAAGTGCTGTTCAAGATGGAACGCACCGGCGTGTTGATCGATGCCGAGCTGCTCTCGGCGCAAAGTCGTGAACTCGGCCTGAAGATGCTGGAGCTGGAGGCCAAGGCGCACGCCGAGGCAGGCCAGCCGTTCAATCTCAATTCGCCCAAGCAGATCGCCGAAATATTCTTTGAGAGAAAAGGCATGCCGGTGGTCAAGAAGACGCCTTCGGGCGCGCCTTCCACCGACGAGGAAGTGCTGGCCCGACTGGCGCTGGATCACCCGCTGGCGAAGATGCTGCTCGACTACCGTGAAATCGCGAAACTCAAGTCGACCTACACCGACAAACTGCCACGCATGGTGAATGCGACGACCGGTCGTGTGCACACCAATTATGGTCAAACGACTGCGGTCACGGGGCGTCTTGCCTCCAATGATCCGAATCTTCAGAATATTCCGGTGCGCTCAGCTGAAGGGCGGCGAATTCGCGAGGCTTTCATTGCGCCGCCAGGCACGCTCATTGTGTCGGCCGATTATTCGCAGGTCGAGTTGCGCATCATGGCGCATATCTCTGGCGACGAGAGTTTGCTGAAGGCGTTTGCGGCGGGGGAGGATATTCATCGCGCGACCGCGTCGGAAGTTTTCGGACGAACGCTGGGTGAGGTGACTGCGGAAGAGCGGCGTTACGCCAAGACCATCAACTTCGGGTTGATTTATGGCATGTCGGCATTCGGTCTGGCACAGCAGCTGGGGCTGGAGCGCGCCACGGCGCAAGCTTATATCGCCAGTTACTTCAGTCGGTACCCGGCAGTTAAACGCTACATGGATGAGACGCGTGCCCTGGCCAAGGAACGCGGCTTTGTCGAGACGGTGTTCGGGCGCCGCTTGTGGTTACCGGAAATCCGCTCATCCAATGCCGGGCGCCGCGGCAATGCGGAACGCGCGGCCATTAATGCGCCGATGCAGGGCACTGCCGCGGATCTCATCAAGCTGGCCATGATTGCAGTGCAGGGCTGGCTTACCCAGGAGCGTTTGCAGTCACGACTGGTAATGCAGGTGCATGACGAGTTGGTGCTGGAAGTGCCGGAAGTCGAGCTCGATCGCATCAAGCGTGACCTGCCCGGTTTGATGTGCAATGTCACCACACTCAAGACGCCGCTGGTGGTTGACGTGGGCGTAGGGCCGAATTGGGAGAAAGCACACTAAAACTGAATATCTGGTGATTACGCTGAAATTTTGAGGATAAACCGGAATAAAGTCACATTAACTCATGTTAATACAGTGTTTTATGACGCCGTAATCTGATTTTCAGTATGACTTGGCGTAGCATATCTATCAGAATTTTACCCTTTAGGTTGTGTAATGGAATCAAACTTACGACCAGATCGCTATCTGCCTGCGCCCAAGCCCGATGATCATGGCCAAGCGCAGGAATTGGTTCGCTATTGGCGCGCCATCAACCGGCATCGGCTGGGGATTGTTTTGCTCGTCGTTGCTGTCGGCATTCTCGCGCAGATGTATGCGATGACGCTTCCGCCAGTTTATCGCGGAACGGCCACGGTGCTTCTTGACCCCATCAGAAAGAAGAGCCCCGTTTCGACGGAAGATTTGTCCGCAAACGCGGAGACGTCGCGCGACTATTATGCGACGCAAATCGAGATCATGAAGTCCCGCGATTATGTTGAGCGACTGGTTCGTGCCCTTGGATTGATAAAGCACCGCGAATATGACCCTCGTCAACAAGTCCCGCATAAAGGATGGCTTGCGTCGATTCGTGAGCGTTTTATGCCGGGTTCGCGCGAAGGCAAGAGGCCGGAGACCGATGCAGTGGCAAGTGCAGTTGATGATGAAAATATCATGGATAGTGTGGTGTCGTCGGTTATGGGGGGGTTGTCATTTTCACCGACGCGCAATACCCAACTGCTGAGAATAAGTTTTGATTCGCGTGACCCTGATCTTGCGGAACGTATCCCGAATGCCATGGCGATGGTTTATATCGTTGAGGATCTGGAAGCACGCACCGGTTCGGCTAGCCAGTCGATGGCTTATCTTTCCCAGCAAGCCGAAAAGCTGAAAGGTCAGCTGGCCGAGTCGGAACGCGAGTTACAGCAATTCCGGGAAAGTCAGAAAATCGTTGTTTCAAGAGGCCTGTCCTTATCAGAGGCTACTCGCCGTCTCGAAGGACTGACGGCCTCACTTGATGAGGCGCGAAAAAAGCGGTCTGATGCTGAATCGCTTTACCAGCAGGTGAATGCCGCTGTAAAGGCGCAGTCAACGGTTGCGCTTGAGACTTTTCCTGTGTTTCAGAGAGAGCCTGTGCTCCAGAGGCTCAGGGACGCTGAACAGGAGGCAGAAAGACGGGCTACCGATGCTTCCAAGCGTTATGGTCCGGAACACCCCAGAATCATTTCAGCGCAATCCGACCTGAAATTGGCCAAAGACGCGGTTCGCCGCCAAGTTGCTGTGGTGGCCGAAACCATTGCCAAGGAATTCGAGATTGCCAAGACCAATGAAGCAACTGTCGCGCAGGCGCAGGCGCGCGCGGTGACGGATGCTCAGGTCTTTAACCGTGCCGAGTTCCCGCTAAGCAGACTTGAGCGCAATGTGGAAACCAACCGGCGTCTGTATGAGTTATTCATGCAGCGATCCTCCGAAGTTAAAATTGGCGATATTCAGCAGCCGATTGCACGTGTTGTGGAGGCGTCCCGGCGCCCGGATGGGCCATCAGGCCCCAATCGGGAACGTATCGTAATGAATGCGATGCTGGCTGCTTTATTTGGCGGGGTATCAATTGCCCTGTTTCTGACCATGCTGGACAAGGGAATCAAGACTGGCCTTGATCTCGAATCCAGGCTAGAACTTAAGGCCATTGGCGTATTGCCGATTATGCGTGTGTCAGGTGAGGGTTCCCTGGATCGCATGGTTGTGGATAGTAATTCAAATATTTTCTCCGAGGGCATACGCACCATACGCAGTGATCTGCAACTGTCCATGCTCGATGCAACGCAGCAGACCGTGATGGTCACTTCGACAATTCCCGGCGAGGGGAAAACAACGGTCGCATGCAATCTGGCATTTGCGTTTGCCCAGGTTCGAAGAACGCTGTTCATTGAAGCCGATATGCGTCGGCCCAAGGTTGTGCGCGCGTTGAAAATGGAGACCGATAAGCCCGGTCTGTCGGAGTTTGTTGCTGGCGATGTTGCTATAGAGAAATGCATCCATCCGGTAGGTGATACCGGGCTGATGGTTCTCCAGTCAGGGGCAGTGCCTCTCAATCCGCTCGAAATGCTCACCTCGCAACGGTTTGCCGATGCAATGGAATCGTTGAAAAGCAGTTTTGAAGTGATTGTTATCGATACGCCACCAGTGGAACTGGTTAGCGATGCGATGGTGTTGTCAAGATTTGCGACCGCAGTCCTGTTTGTGGTTAAAGCGGACAGCACGCCATATCCGGTCGCGCGGCATAGTCTGATCCGGTTGCGTCGCATCGGTGCACCTGTCGTAGGTGCCGTGTTGAACCAGTTTGATGTGGAGAGAGCGCACCGGTATTACGGTGATTACAGCAGTTACGGCACTGATTACTATCACCGCAACTATGGCTATCAGGCGAAGCCGCAGGCGGCAAGGATCAAACTGGTGGATCGCGGCGTTGATCGGCGGGCAGGAGGCGGTACTCCAGGCAGTTCGTGACTTTTTGTCATCCGTCCCTGAATTCCCGGTCGCGTGGCTTGGTGTCGTCGTCAACATGCAGCAAGGATATCCAGCCGAACGCCAGTAGCAGCATGAATGTCAGGGCATTGGCCGGTATCTGGAAGTTGAATTCAACCGAGCCATGAATCATGAATGCCATGATGCCCATCATGGCTGCGAAGGAGACTCCTCGCATGACCGGGTCACGGCGAAGGTGTTGGGCACGCAGGGCTGCCGCATATGATAGGACTACAATAGTGCCCAGCAGGCTAAGACCAATAAAACCGACTTCAGCGGCGAACTCAATGTAGTCATTGTGCGCATGCGTATAGGCAACCGAAGTGCCTTCCCCGCTGTAGCGTGGAAATACGACCGGGAACGAACCCAGGCCCGATCCAAACAGCGGGTAGTCCTTCCACATATTTATGGCATAGCGTGTGACGTCAGCCCGATCTCCTGATTGCAACGTTGTCTCGCTGACGCGCTGCACAACATACTCGGTACCAAAGTAGGTTCCAACAATGGTCAAATCGATCACAATCAGGCTGATAATAAGCACGATTGAAGATTGGGTCGCCCGTTTTGATAGTAATAGACTGACGATGCCGGTGATCAGCAGGCTGATGCAGAAAGAACCGTTACCCATTCTTGAACGGGTTAGCACCAACGCGATCACCATCGTGACCAGCAGCAACCGCAGGCCCATCTTCGGCGTAATCATCCAACGGAACAGATTCCGGAAAAACTGCCCCCAGGTGTGGTTTTTGGCACCAGACAGACTTGCGATGAGCACGCCGATGCCGACTGAAAGGCACATGACGATGTAGGCTGCATAGTGGTTGCGGTTAACAAAGGTGCCTGCTGCAGGGCCTGCTGAGCCTTGCAGACTCGCAAAGGCACCATATAGCGCCTGCAGCACTCCCGATGCGATCAATGCATAGGTCGCAAATCGGATTCGGTCGCGAGTCTGCAGGAGAACCAGGCTAAGGATAAAGAACGCCACGTAGGCAGTGCTCTTGCAAGCACTGTCGAGGGTTGCGTAACGATCGAGCGTCAGTGGTGCTGCGGATAGCGTGCCGGATAGCGAGGCGGCATGGTGCCAGCGTGTCGCCTCCGGTGATAGCCAGGCGGAAATGCCTGTTGGGAGTGGAATGAGCTGGAACCAGACGTAGGCGAGCCAGGCAATTGAACACAAGAGCACCGGTCGCGCGCCATGCAGAATCGGACCACAAAAGGACCGACCGCGCATGTACCCAACCAACCAGGCCATGGAGAGCAGTAGAACCCAGACCTCGAGCACTGCCCAGGACCAGGGTCTGTTACTGCCTAGCGGTAGAGGTACCCAGATAAGTAGTAGCAGGTAAAGAAAGTAGATCCAGTGGCTGCCAGCCTGGCTGCGTTCCACGACTAAGTGCGATCGAATTGACCGTCGATGCAACGCATGAAACTGCGCTATATCTCGGTCGCTAGCAAGGACTCGTGCCGGAGCAACCGCCTCCGCCTCCAGGGCCCGAGGTGACTGTTGGGAGTACCGCTTCGGCGACCTTTAACAACGCTTCTTGACCCGCTGCCGTAGGCGGCAACTCCCCCAATAGTTTTGCGAGTGCGGCTGCCTGTTTTAAATCCAGCGCGTCACCTTCGGCCAGCGCAGTTGTTCGCGATGCGCCTGCTGCCTGCAGCCACGCCGGGGCAGCAGCCAATGGTTGGGGTGTCGTAATGACACCATTGGCCTCCAGGCGCACAAACTGATCTGTGGGGACAGTGATCGAAGGCCCAGCCAGGCTCGCAATCGAAACCTCTCCAGCAATGGTCGCAACAAAACTGGTCTGCTGCTCCTCCTGAGTATGAGTTTCGACAACAAATGACGAAACTTCGTTACTCAGAACACCGATCCGGACGTCCCCAGCCGAGACAGCAAGGGAATTGCGATTCGCCAAATGCATGGCACCGGTGACGATACGCATGGTGCCCTCCAGCAAGCCGAAGGAGGCCTTGTCCAAATTGGGGTTCTGAGGGTCAAACCTGTAGTCGTCGACGCGCAATCTGGAGTTTTCGCTCAATACGATATGCTGACCGTCGACGAACAGCAAGATGGCTTCGCCACCATCACGGGTGATGATGACACTGCCTTCGCCAATCAGATCGCCGGGTTTGGCCTTAAGCTCTTCCCCGGAAGGTTTCCTGACGAACACATCGCCGGACAGTGAGTTCACGATTCCCGCAGCCACCGTTTTCAATGTTGCTATATTGGCTGTTTGCGCCGCCGCCTGAGACCAGACCAGACAAGGTAGCATCGCTTGAACAAGAATCAAACCGGCCGCAATAAAAGACCGCAGTCGGGAAGAAAATGGATATGAAATCATCAACGTTTTCCTTTCGTTGCCGGCTGTTCTGCCTTTACGCCAGCATTAAGGGTCCGACAGTCCGATTTCGAATAAGCATTATATCCGCCTATTGCACATACGAGATCGAAACGCCGGTAACTTTTCACAATCCTGTACAGTTTCTCGGCATTGCGCGTAGCTCCGCGTTCCAGGGCTCCGACGATTGCCCGGCGCAAATCTGTGTCCAGTTTGTCCCAGGCGGCGAGTCCTGCAAACAAGAACGTTTGCTGCGAATACGGCTCCCACGGTCCCAGTTCGTTCGCATTTCGCAGCGCCTGGAAAAACTGGGCGTCTATCTCATCCAGATATAGCTTGGACAGCGCCAGATTCGCCCACAAGTACGGGGAGGTAGGCCGCTGCCGCAGCGCCTGCACAAAGCGCTGATGCGCGTCCTGGGTGAGTTTCATGGCTGTTCGGGGGACGCTAGACAGGCGCATCTGCGCCAGATTGAGGGCGCCCAGACCTTCAAGTGCCCAAGGATTGTCCGATACAAACCGTAGGCTGGTTTCAAAGTAACTGGCGGTACGGCTGACTTCCTGGATTCCCTGCGGCTTTCGTGAGGAGGTCCAGCGGTCCACCTCCTGCCGCCCCAACTCAACGTTCAACCCGGCAAGACCCATCCTGGCACATTGCAATGCAACTATGCCCAGAAGCACAAGAAGTCCAATGCATGCGCACTTCTTCCATTTATGAAGCGTCACTGAAAGGAACTCACGCATATCGAGATCAATTAGTCTCATTGATTCGTCTGATCTCAAAAACCTTGTTCTCTTTGCTGGAAAGCGGACAGAATTCGTTCAATATCTCGATTTGACATCAATGGATTTAGCGGCAGGCTTAGGACTTCTTTGTGTATTTTCTCCGAGATCGGCAAGCAGGATTGAGCTAGTGGCGTGTCGGAATATGCGCGCTGGCGATGCGGTGGAATAGGGTAGTGGATCATTGATTGAACACCAGCGTCGTCAAGTCGTTTGATCAGATTATCCCGCATTGCGTGTCTTACCACGAACTGATGCCATGCCGGCTGGACCCATGATGGCACTTCGGGTAACACAGCGTCTGTACCGCGCAATCCATCAATTAGTTTTTTGGCAAGTTCACTTCGTATTGCATTGTTGCCATCCAGATATTTCAATTTGATCCGAAGTAGCGCGGCCTGGAATTCGTCAAGACGTGAATTAAAGCCTCTTTCTTCATTGTGGTGCTTCCTACTGCTGCCGTAATTACGCAAGGATCGCAAGCGCTCAGCAAGCGCTTTATCGTTTGTCGTCACGGCCCCCGCATCCCCAAGTGCGCCTAGATTTTTAGACGGATAAAAGCTGAATCCGGCAGCGTCACCCAATGAACCAACTCGCGAGCCTTTGTAGCAGGCACCGTGCGCCTGCGCGGCATCCTCAAGTACGCGAACTCTCCGGTTGCGGGCAATTGCTACGATCGCATCCATATGGGCCGGCTGACCGTACAGGTGGACAGCAATGATTGCCTTGGTTCTCGATGTAATCGCAGAATCAAGAAGTTCCGGGTCAAGATTATAGGTGTCAAGTCTTGGTTCCACCGGCACTGGGGTTGCGCCTGAATGACTGACGGCCAGCCAGGTGGCAATATAGGTGTTTGAGGGAACGATGACTTCATCCCCTGGTCCGATATCCCACGCGCGTAATGTGAGATGCAATGCATCCAAACCACTGCCAACGCCGACACAGTGGTCGACGCCGCAATAGGCCGCGTACTCTTGCTCGAAGGATGAGAGTTCATCGCCTTGAATAAATTGCCCCGAATTCATCACTCGATCGAGCGCTTGGTGAAATGCGTCGCGATGCTCGAGATTTAGCGATCGCAGATCCAGAAACAGCAATGAATTGGTTGGGGTCACGCTACAGCCATTTTGAACTGCTCATATGAACGTATATAAGCTGTCTCACTGTAGTGCTCCGATGCAAGCACAAGGCAAACGGAGTTCGCCAGAAAATTTTCCAGTTTAAGCCAGATCATGGGTGGCAAGTACAATCCATTGCTGGAGGAGTCTAAGCGAATGCGCGATTGCCCGATCCCGTCGTCAATAATTATATCGAAGGCTCCAGACGCAGCGATGATCAATTGTTCGCACGACTTCAGAGCATGGCCGGCGCGACTGATTCCATCCGGGACATTGCAAATATAGAAAACACGTTTGATGTCAAAGGATATGTTGAGCTTGCCTTCAATAACACCCAGGCACCCGCGAGGGTCGTCAAATCGAGGCACTTCGATTAGTCGGCAATCTGTCAATCGCATTGCTATTCCATTCAATGCATACTCAGACGGAGCGGAGCCGCATGCGCTGCCAAGGAAATGAAACCCCATTCTTTGCGGGAGGTGCGATTGTCAGTAAATGCGGCAGGCAAAAGGTCATGCCTGGAAGGGTTTGGCCGGGTAGGGAGTTTTCGTCAATCATCGCGTATTTTCGCATGTTTGGTCGTGACAGAAGCAGCGTTGCCATGACAAACTAGCCGGCCAATCCAGAAGAGCATGATGGGTCGGAAAATTGCAGTGGAGGTAGAGCCATTCATCCCGTTGGAGTACCCTCACAGCCAAGTCAAGACCAAGTCACGACTTGTAGTTGGAGTCATGCTACTTTCAAGAGAAGTCGAAATGCACATTTCGTTGATGCCGTATGGAACCGATATTGATTGAGCATGCATTTCGCTCTTGCTATTCTGGCCGGCACATTGTGGTTACAGGCGGCCTTGGATTTCTGGGTGCTCATTTGATCCGGGTACTGAGTGATTTTGATTGTAAGATCACTCGAATAATTCGGACAGGGGCGATTTCTGAACGACCGATTTCAGAACGACTAGAATCCCGTGCGGAAATTGTTGATATCTGTGGGGACATCCGCTCCGGTGAGCTCTGGGCTCATGTGGTGCCGCAAGCGGACTTCGTGTTCCATTTTGCGGGTCAGACTAGCAATGCGGTGGCCTCCGGCGATGCCGTTCTCGATGGAGAGGCAAACGTACTGCCAATGTTGCGCCTGCTGGAGACCTGTCGGTCCAGCAATACAACACCAGTTGTCCTGTTTGCCAGTACGGTTACCGTTGCTGGGATTCCTAGCCATTTACCCGTGGACGAGCATCACCCGGAAAGCCCATTGACGGTTTACGATCTCCATAAGCTGATTGCTGAAAACTATCTGAGGTATTACTCCATTGCTGGCTTTGTAAGAGGTGTGAGCTTGCGCCTAGCCAATGTGTATGGACCAGGCGCGCATCGTGCCCATAAGGATCGGTCTACTCTGGATCGCATGATAAAGATGGCGTTGGCCGGGGCCAACATTCCAATCTATGGCTCGGGTGAATTTCAACGCGACTACATTTATGTGGACGACGTCATTGGTGCATTCATCGCGGCTGGAGCCTGCATTGATGCCCTGACCGAACGGCAATATGTCATAGGGAGTGGGCGAGGGCATACAATTAAGGAAGCATTTCATGTGGTTGCTGAGCGTGCAGCTTTGAAATCGGGGCGAGCCGTTCGGGTGGAGAACGTGGATCCGCCAGGAGGACTGACTTCCATGGATACCCGAAATTTTATCGCTGATTCGTCGAGGTTTATGCGTGCCACCGGATGGCGGGCCAATTGCCTGCTGCGCGAGGGTATTGATCGGTCGATCGAAGCCTATTTATGCGCGTCGTAATCACTGGAGCCCTGGGCCACATCGGTTCAAGGCTAATCCGTTCGCTACCTGAAGCATTCCCGCAAGTTCAAATGGTGATGATCGACAATTTGGCGACGCAGCGCTATTGCTCACTTTTCGATTTGCCTCCCAGTGGTAATTATCGTTTCATCGAAGAAGATATATTGACTGCAGATATGGCCCATATCTGTGATGGTTCGGATATTGTTATTCATCTTGCAGCCGTTACAGATGCCGAAGCCTCACTCACGAAAAAGGACGAGGTCGAACGTGTCAATGTTTTGGGTACTGAGAAAGTGGCCCGTGCCTGCATTCAGACAGGAGCTGCATTATTGTTCGTATCGACGACCAGTGTCTATGGAGGGGGTTTAGCCGAGATCGACGAGAGTTGCGACGAGTCTGATCTGCGGCCACAGAGTCCCTACGCCGCTTCGAAACTTAGGGCTGAGCTGCGATTGCGCGAGATGGCGCAGTCAGAAGGGCTACGCCATCTTACTTGTCGCTTTGGAACAATTTTCGGAACCTCGCCAGGAATGCGTTTCCACACTGCGATAAACAAATTTTGTTGGCAGGCCGTCAATGAATTGCCCATTACTGTATGGCGGACAGCGCTGGACCAGCAACGTCCTTACCTCGATCTGGGCGATGCTGTAGCAGCGATTGCATTTCTCATGAATCGCAGCCTGTTTGCTGGTGAAGTATTCAATGTACTGACGTTAAACACTTCGGTTAGAGATGTTCTTGAGAAAATTTCAGCACATGCTGCGACTTCGAGCATTCAATTTATTGATTCACCCATCATGAACCTATACTCGTCTCATGTGGCAAACCGAAAATTGATAAATCTTGGATTCGAATACAAAGGGACATTGCAGGAGGGGGTCGTGCAGACATTACATTTGCTTCGGATGCTCGCGAGCAGCGCCATGTCAGGCATGAAAGGTCGCACTCGTGAAATGGCTTGGCGGCATGGTCAATAAAGTGCGCAATGAATGCGCTGACGGCAGTCCGTTCTGGCGGGATCGCAGTTTTGATTCGCTGCTTGAGTGTTGCAAGGGACTCCGTCCTATTCTGAACTATCTGCCTGACGACTTGAAAAGTACTGCTTATGAGGGCCAGGATCGTGTCGAAACTGTGGATTCATCATACAAGGACAATGGGTATGGTTATTTTTTCTACGCACTTAGTCGGGCGCTCAGGCCGCGGAACTGCATTGAACTTGGCGTCCTTCATGGCTTCAGTCTTTTGTCCGTCGCGGCGGGTTTGCGGGACAACGGTTCGGGGATAATCCACGGCATCGACAGGTTTGAGGAGTATCCCTACCGTCACGCAAGGCTCGCGGACACTAAAGATCATATGCGTGGGTGCGGGCTTGCAGAGTGGTCCGGGGTAACCAGGGCTGATGCGCTCCTTGAAGATGAGCGCCATCGTGATCTCGATTACCTCCACGTGGACCTGTCTAACGATGGTGACACCTATAGATTTGTATTTCGGCACTGGGCACACAAGGTGAGGCAGGTCATCTTGCTCGAAGGAGGCAGTCCAGATCGGGATCGGGTCGAATGGATGGAGAAGTATAAAAAACCGCTGATCGTCCCGGCAATCGATGAAATACGCAGAGAGTATCCGGACTGGGTCGTTGCCGTGCTGGCGCCATTCCCTTCGCTGACTGTGGCGGTCCGAAGGCGTGACGAGAAATAGTTGACTCACTCATGAATGTACATGATGACTTGACCGTACTTCTGACACTGAAGGATAGAGTCCCTTTCACATCACGTTGGATGAACTATGCTAATGCCACCTGCTTCCCGTTCAAGGTATTGATAGCTGACGGCGGAAGTGATGAAGGCGCGAGCGCGCTGCTGGCGGACCGTAAGAAGTATCCAAACTTGAATTACGACTATGTACGATACCCTCCAGACCGCAGCTATCCTGACTACTACGCGAAGATCGCGGATGCGTTGGGTCGGGTGTCAACGCCGTATGTGGTTATGGCGGACAACGACGACTTCTTCTGTGTGGATGCGCTCAGAGAAGCGATTCGCTTTCTTTCAGACCATCCCGACCATGTTTCCTGTGGTGGTCAAGGTGCAATATTCTGGCTTGGCGAATCCCAATCCACTGCAGAAGATGGACAGTTATACGGAAACAAAATCAGGTGGAAATGTACGCGCGAGACCAGATCAATAGAGTCAGATTCAATTATTGATCGAATTCGTGGCCAATCGCTTAGTCTGTCGGATCCGATCTTTTACTACGTAAAAAGAATTGCTGTAGCGCGGATGCAGTTCGAGGTTGTTCGCAAACTCGAACTGAAGGATCTCTTTTTGATGGAAATCCTGACGGCATTTCTATTGGCGGTAGCCGGCAAGACCAGACGGCTTGAATCACTATATGTGGTACGGCAGCACAACGCCCCGGGCAGCAGCGGTGCGGTCCATGAACAACGCAATGGCGACTGGCTTGGGCGAATGCTGGTCGATTCCTGGTCCAGTGATTTCAGCAAGTTTGCAACTGCGATTTCGGTGCCTCTAGCCGAGGCGGAGGGAATCTCCACGGTAAAGGCAAGGCAGGCCGTGATCGACGCTTACAGAATGCATGTGGCGCATTCGCTGTTGTCAAATATTCTGAGCGAGCCGACGATCACGACATCAATGCCTGCGATGGTTGTAGCCGTGAGACGACTCGTCGCCTTGCCTGAGGGAAGCTGGCTGAGGAATATAGCGCGGTTTGTGTACCGTCGAACACGCTGGCTCTCGCTTGATTCTGTCTATGGAACAGAGATTTTGGCGACGCCAGTACCCAATGCTAGACGGGATATCAAACCAATCGTTCGATTTTTGGCGAAAGGCAACTGATTGCTGGTGCGATATCTTTGTACGGAGTCGCTAAACGACATTCACATCAGGTACGTACCGTATCCATTTCCCCCCAGCGAGTGTGAAGCCGTGTTCTTTGGCGAATATTTCATCGGCATGGTTCCAGGCAAGTAGCAAGGCAAAATCCGGGTAGCTGGCGTGGAAGTCTTGCGGTGAGCGGATTGGAATGTGGACGCCCGGGCTGTACTTGCCTTGTTTCAGTGTTGTCGTGTCAGAAATGAACTCGACGAGGTCTGGGCCAATCCCGCAAAAGTTCAGTACGGTCGTACTCTTCGAGGTTGCACCGTAGCCGACAATGCGCTTGCCTTGCCGCCTGAGCCCCCTCAACAAGTCTACCAAAGCAGTTCGGGAGTCCTGGATCCTTCGGAAAAATTTCAGATAGGTCTCGGGACGATCGAGCTCCGCTTCAAGCTCTTTTCGCCGAAGTTCTTCCACGTATGGGGAAGGTATGCGAGCACCCCGATGTGCCACTGTATAGCGCATTGAGCCACCGTGGACAGGTTGCGGCTGAGCATCTACAACCTCTAGATCATGGTGTTTAAGCCAATTCAACACAGACGTCACGGAAAAATAGAAGGCGTGTTCGTCGTAAATTTGGTCGTACGATCCGAGTCGAACGATCTCCCCCAGGTAGGGATCCTCAAATATCGCAATTCCATCGGGCTTGAGCAATATCCGGAGCCCGGCCGCGAGCGACTGCAGATCCTCAATATGGCAAAAACAGTTGGCTGCGAGAATGACGTCGGCTTGGCCATCCCGAGCGGCAATTCTGCGTGCCGAGTCTTCGTTGAAGAAACAAGAATCGGTATTTACCCCCTGATTTCGTGCGATTTCCGCGACGTTATGGCTGGGCTCAACGCCGAGATGCCGGATTCCCGCATTCGCGAAGTGCCGCAGTAAAGTGCCATCGTTGCTACCAATCTCGATAACAAAGGCTTTCTTGGTACCAGGAATATTCTTGATGACGCGCTTCGCCCATTCAAGGAAATGAACAGACATTCGCGCGGAACTTGCAGTGAAAAATGGATATTCTTTATGAAACAGGCGATCAGGTTGCAGGCATTTTGTAAGTTGCACCATCCCGCAGTGTTCGCAAAAAGCTACGGCCAGTTCCGAGAACTCCTCTTGTGGAAATTCATCCATCCGCAAAAAACCATTGGCGAGCGGCATTTTCCCGAATGAGATAAACGGGGCTAATTCCGACGTGCATATACGGCAGCGAGGCATGTGGAGACTGGATTGCGTTTGAAAGGGACTAAATGTATTGAAGTTACATGGACGTCAAGTTATTGCGCTTGTGCGATTTGCGCCAGCCCGATTCCGCGGGAGTCGTGACCAGCAATACAAAAAAGTCCAAAACTTTCAGGATTGTTCGTCGAATTGCTTTGACCATGTGTCCTTCTCTTCTTCGCTTGTGTTGGGAGGATTGTGCAGCAAAATATCACCGACAATAAGGAAATCGATCTCGGTATGCCGGAAGCATTGCCAAGAGTCTGCTGCCGCCCGAACAATCGGCTCTCCACTCACATTAAAGCTTGTGTTGATTATCATCGGTTCTCCGGTGATCTTCTCAAATTCCGTAATAATGTGATGAAATCTCGGATGGAGATGACGCCGTAAGGTCTGAATTCGGGCCGAGGAATCAACATGAACAATGTTTGGAAAATCACGGCTTCGAAAGTTCATTTGATTGCGCCAGTCTCCTGGGGAGACTAAACTTTCATGTCGATGCTCGTGCTTCAAATGATCTGTGTACTGCATGTAATCCGAAGGTTCATTTGAATCAAACCGTTGTCTTTCGACCCCCGCGACCCATGCCCAATCACCCCACCAATTCGGCACCCATCCCTCACATCGTTCTCCTCGGCGACGCCCTGGGCGATATGCCACGCCTGCAGGAACAGGGGGAGCTGGAAAGTCGATTATTGCCAGATTTGAAAATACCCTGGCGATTGACAGTAATACAAGCAGATGATGTTATCAATAGATCAATTCGTGCCGAGATTCCCACCTCGGCCAGTTATGTCGTGATATCCGTCGAAGGTAATCGCGCCATCCAGAGCAGCGGTTTGTTGGAAGGGCGGCCGGTTTCCTACGAAGAGGCGCTGGCCCGGTTGTCCTTTGCCGCCGATCAATTCGAAGGCGTCATCAGGACTCTTATCAAGGTTGCCCAAAGGGCGGGATTGCCGACAGTGGTTTGTACGATGTACCCGCCTCGCTATAGTGAACCTGTGCAGCAGCGTGCCGCATCGGCTGCCTTGGCGATATTTAATGATCGCATCATCGCGCTGGCGGTAGAGGCGCGTATTTCGGTTGTGGATTTTCGCAGTGTGTGCGGGCAGGCGGACGACTTCGGCGACAAAGGCTTGTTGTCCCGGTCCGGACTAAGCAAGGTGGCGCAGGCGATCTGGCACGCATTGCATGAATCCAGCCTTAGCGGCCCCAGGACTGAAATCTTTCGCTAGAGTGTCGTGCTCGATGACCCGTGCCACCTTAACGTCCGAGCGTTCCGAACACTTTCTTGATGATGTTTGATGCGGTGCCGACGGGATCGGCGCGGATTTTTTTCTCCTCTTCTGCGATGACAAGGTAGAGGCCATCCAGTGCCTTGCGGGTGATGTACTTTTCAAGGTTGGCATCTTGCTGCTTGACCAGTCCGAATTTCGAACCGGCCTCGGCAAAGGTGTTATAGCGGTCAGCCAGCTTTACCTTTTCTGTAGCCTTCTTGACGATGGGGAGGAACTTCTGTGATAGCTGCTCAGCGGTGGTGCGCTTGAAATACTGCGTGGCCGCGTCATTCCCTCCAGTGAGTATGCCCTTGGCATCCTGTACCGACATCTGCTTTACGGCATTGACCAGCAGTGTCCGGGCTTCGGGCATGGCGGCCTCGGCGGCCCGGTTCATGCGCAGCACCAGTTCGTCGGTTTGTTTCCCCATACCGAATCGTCGCATCATGTCGGCCGCTTTCTGCATGGTTTCAGGTAAAGGAATCTTGATTCGGTCATCGCCGAAAAAACCATTTTCCCTGCCCAGTTGCTGAACGGCAGCCTGCGTTCCCTTGGTAAGGGCTTCCTTAAGTCCTGCGACAGCATCGGTGTTGCTTAGCTCGGCAAGGCTGGCTGCGTGAACTCCCATATTCCATGACAACAGCATGCAAGTCACGAGTACGACAAGGGTGGAATAAGGTGTCAAAATGCGCTGTTTAATCATGTCTATCCTCGGATTAGAAGTGTAGAGTGTTTATCATGACTCATCGTCAAAACAGTCTTGTGGCTATTGTGGCTCTTATTGCGGTAGCGGCCTATTTTGCCTTGTTACCCGCTGCTCGCGCGCCGGAAGTCCGCTTCAAGACGCTCACTGGAGAAAGTATTACCACCAGCGATCTTCGTGGCAAGGTGGTATTGGTGGAGTTCTGGGCTACTTCCTGTGAAATTTGTGTCAAAGAAATGCCCAAGGTCATTCAGACCTACAACAAATACAAAACTCAAGGTTTCGAGACGATTGCCGTGGCAATGGAATATGACCCTCCCAATTTTGTGCTGAACTACGCGCAAAAGAATGCGCTTCCCTTCAAGGTTGCCCTGGATGTGCAAGGCGATGTGGCCAAAGGCTTCGGCAACGTTCTCTTTACGCCCACCAGTTTCCTCATCGATAAACGCGGCAATATCGTCAAGCAGTATGTTGGCGCGCCAGATGTTGCCCAATTCCAGATACTGTTGGAAGCCAAGCTGAAAGAAGCGGTCTGAGACTCTGTCCAACCGTCGGCTCGATACCATGAACATGAATTGTCTACATAACCTGACCGGGAAGTTACCACTTGGAACCTGACAAGCTCAGCGCCACACAGCCGCCACCGTCAGGTCCGCCACCGGTCAAATTGCCCGCGATCCGGCAGGACCTAAGGCTATTGCCGGGACCTCGGCATCGGGACGGGTCGCCTAGTTGGCGAATTCTGGATCCGGTTCGCAACCAGTTTTTTGAAATTGGCTGGCTGGAGTTTGAACTGCTGGCTCGTTGGTCCGATCATCAGATTGCCGACTCGCTCATTGATGATGTCGCAGGCGACACGCCTTTGACGCCCCTGATTGAAGAGATTCAGGAACTCATTCAGTTCCTGGCGACCAATCAGCTGCTTGCGCCCAGCAATGCCAGCGTTCGCGGCGAATTACGCAATCGCATGCGCAGTCAGGTGAAGCCCTGGTATGAAACCCTATTGCATCATTACCTGTTTTTCAGGGTGCCGCTGATTCGGCCCGATGCATTTCTGCAGCGAACACTGCCACTGGTGTCGATTTTTTTTACTCGTGGTTTTGCGATCGCGGTATTTGCCGTATTTCTGGCTGACCTTTTTCTGGTCATGCGCGAATGGCATTCGTTTCGCGAATCCTTCGTGCATTACTTCAGTCTCAAGGGTGCGTTTTATTACGCGGTTGCGGCAACCTTTGCGAAGGTTATTCATGAGCTTGGGCACGCTTATGCTGCCAAGCGGCATGGTGTGCGCGTGCCGGCCATGGGCCTGGCGTTCCTGGTCATGTGGCCTTTTCTCTACACGGACACAGCCGAAACCTGGAAATTGTCGAATCGCAAGAAGCAACTGGAGATCGCATCGGCCGGCATGGCGGCGGAATTGGTGCTGGCCGTATTTGCCACCCTTTTCTGGGCGATCTCGCCTGAAGGCGCGCTGAAAAGCATCTTTTTCATTCTGGCCACCACGACGTGGATCATGACGCTGGCGGTCAACGCCAGTCCGTTCATGCGCTTTGATGGTTACTTCGTGTTTTCGGACGCGCTCGATTTCCCGAACTTGCACGAGCGCGCGACGGCCTGTGGGAAGTGGTTTATGCGAACCACGTTCTTTCGGTTGTCAATACCGCTGCCCGAGCCCACGCTGAGTACGCGCAACCGCATGGCGCTTGTTATTTTTGCTTACACAACATGGATTTACCGGCTGATGGTGTTCATCGGTATCGCGCTCCTGGTGTACCACCTGGTCATCAAGCTGCTGGGTATTTTCCTGATGCTGGTGGAAGTCATCTGGTTCATTATCAGGCCCTTCACCAGCGAATTCGCTTATCTGTGGAAGCGCCGTGCTGAAATTGATATCGCCTGGAAACCCGTGTCGGCGCTTGTAGCGGGCTTGCTATTTCTGGTCTGGATTGTGCCGATATCGCATCAGGTTTCAGCACCGGCAGTGCTGCGCGCAGAGAATGAGCAAGCCGTATTTGCACCGTTCACCGCGCAGGTCAAGAGTGTCCTGGTGAAACCCGGGCAGCGTGTGGCAGTCGGAGACCTGCTGGCTGTGCTTGACGACCCTGCGATTGAAGTACGCTGGCGGCAGGCCGAGATGTCAATTGCATCGACGCGCGCGGAACTGCAGCGCACTACTGCCAGTGTTCGTCAGCAGGAGCAGCAATCGGTGTTGCAGGAGCGATTGGCCCAGGCGCAGGCAGAGCAGCAAGCGGCCAAGGAAGAGGCGCAGCGCCTGGAATTGCGCGCCACCTATGCGGGTACCGTGCGTGATGTCGCGACCGACCTGACCGAAGGTCGTTGGGTCAACACCCGCTATCTGCTGATGAGAGTGGTTTCGGATACATCGCAACTCATTG